>NZ_JAJNIS010000005.1:0-143661 GCF_022386375.1 Mammaliicoccus sp. K-M42
CTACAACTTTACCCATCTCTTCGATTAACTACCAAGTTAATCTACAACTTTACCCATCTCTTCGATTAACTACCAAGTTAATCTACAACTTTACCCATCTCTTCGATTAACTACCAAGTTAATCTACAACTTATCCAATCTCTTCGATTAACTGCCGAGTTAATCTACAACTTTCGCCTTCTCTTCGATTAACGACCGAGTTAATCTACAACTTACACCATCTCTTCGATTAATTACCGAATTAATCTACAACTTATCCAATCTCTTAGATTAACTACCGAGTTAATCTACAACTTACAACATCTCTTCGATTAACTGCCGAGTTAATCTACAACTTACACCATCTCTTCGATTAACTACCAAGTTAATCTACAATTTAACCAATCTCTTCGATTAACGACTGAGTTAATCTACAACTTATCCAATCTCTTCGATTAACGACCGAGTTAATCTACAACTTACAACATCTCTTCGATTAACTACCGAGTTAATCTACAACTTACAACATCTCTTCGATTAACTACCGAGTTAATCTACAACTTACAACATCTCTTCGATTAACTACCGAGTTAATCTACAACTTTACCCATCTCTTCGATTAACTACCGAATTAATCTACAACTTACACTATCTCTTCGATTAATTACCGAGTTAATCTACAACTTAACCAATTTCTTCGATTAACTACCGAATTAATCGAAGACTTACCTCATCTTTTCAAAAATCGACTTAATATAAGCAGACTATATCTCATCTTTCCGATTAACTCCACATAAAAAAGCACTTCGTCATCTAGACGGAGTGCTTTCTATTCCTTCTTACTTCTCTTCTACTACTTTTTTGTTAGATCGTTTTTGTAATAACACGCCTAATACGCCAATAATGATTATGATTGCGATTACGCCTGCTAATCCTAAGAATTTTGCTATATATCCTACTACGATTCCTACTGCTAAGAAGTCAGTGTCTGAGAATGTAGTCGATGCTGCTCCTAGGTCTCCCATAAATGGTAGGAGTAATAATGGTAAGAATGTTACTAATATACCGTTTAATGCTGATCCTGCAATGGCTCCTTTTATTCCGCCTCTTGCATTACCGAATACGCCTGCTGTTGCTCCTAAGAAGAAGTGTGGTACAACGCCTGGTAATATTACGACGCCTCCTATAAGGAACATGATTAACATGCCTATAACTCCAGTGACGAAACTGACGAAAAATCCTATTAATACAGCATTTTGTGCGTAAGGGAATACAATCGGACAGTCTAATGCTGGTTTCGTATTTGGTACGAGTTTTTCTGAAATACCTTTAAATGCTGGTACGATTTCAGCTAAAATTAATCTCACACCTGTCAAAATGATAAATACCCCTGCTGCAAATGTTACACCTTGAATAACTGAGAATACTATAAAGTTAGTACCGTCACTTAATTCTGAATGTACGAAAGTTGGTCCTGCAAATAATGCAGCTATAATATAAAGTACGATCATTGTTAATGAAATACTTATTGTACTTTCTCTCAAGAAACTTAATCCTTTAGGAAACTTAATATCTTCTGTTGATTTTGATTTCCCAGAAAATAATTTACCAATTTCTCCTGCTGCCCAGTAACTTACTGTTCCAAAATGACCTATTGCTACTTGGTCTGATCCAGTGATTTTTTTCATTGTGGATTGTCCAAGTGCTGGTAATACTGCCATAATCAGTCCTAAAATAATTGACCCCATTATAACTGTCATTGTCCCTGTAATATTACCTACAGTTAACAGTATTGCTAGAA
This sequence comes from Mammaliicoccus sp. K-M42, assembly GCF_022386375.1. Lineage (NCBI taxonomy): Bacteria > Bacillati > Bacillota > Bacilli > Caryophanales > Staphylococcaceae > Mammaliicoccus > Mammaliicoccus sp. K-M42. Next base: position 1,781 of record NZ_JAJNIS010000005.1, read on the forward strand.
AAGCTGCCATGTAAAATGTGTGATGACCTGTTAAGAAAATATATTTTAAGTTTGTAAATCTTGCGATAAATATATTAACTAGCATCCCGAACATCATAATTAAAGCTGCTGTTGTTCCGTAATCTTTTAAAGCAATGGATATAATGGCTTCGTTATTTGGAACGACACCTTGTACACCAAATGCTTCTTGAAACATCTTCCCGAACGGTTCTAATGAATTTGTAACAACACCTGCTCCAGCACTTAATACAAGAAAGCCTAGAATTGTTTTAATTGTACCTGATGTAATATCTGCTGCTGATTTTTTCTGTACAATTAAACCAATCAATGCGATAAGTGCTACAAGTATAGCAGGTTGACTAAAAACATCTACAAAAAATCCTAATATTGAATTCATGATGCAGTCTCCCCTTTGTTTATAAAATGTTCAGTGCTTTTAATTTTTCTTCTAGTTTATTTTGTAATTCTTCTTTATCTAAAATGTTATCTAGCACAACAACTTCACCTAATCTTTGTGCATTTTCTTCTAAATCTCTACCACAGATAAAGACATCAGCCATATCAGGACTTGCTGACATTATGTCACTATGTTCAACTTTAACATCATCTGGAGCTTGTAAATTTTTCAATGCTTCCTGTGCATTCATTTCAACCATGAAACTACTTCCTAAACCGTGTCCACAAACTACTAAAATTTTCATATTAATCATTCTCCTTAAATATATTTATAATTTCTGATTTATTTTTTGCTAAAACAAGTGATTGAACTGTTTCTTTATCACTTAAAATTGTTGCTAGTTTTTTTAAAATTTCGAGATGCGCTTCGTTATCGATGGCACTTAATACAAATACTAATGACGCAAAATGACTATTGTCCGAAAAGTTAATGTGTTCATCTAGTTTAAGTAAACTTAATCCTACTTTATTTACATTCTCGTTAGGTCTTGCATGTGCAATCGCAATTTCAGGGGCAATTACAATGTAAGGTCCCATATCATGAACACTCTTAATCATTGAATCGACATAATCCTTATTAAAATAATCTTCCTGTAATAATGGTGCTGCAGCTATTTGGATACTTTCTTCCCAGTTAGCAACTTTATCTTTTAATTGTATATGTTCTTCTTTTATAATTTGGGTCAAATTTAGACACCCTCCTCATTTTGGTTCACCGTTTTGATGAGTTGCAATATTCTTTCTTTATTACCTTTAATCATTTCATTTCTATTTTCTTCATTCATAATGATTTGGCTTAACTGACCAAGTGCATTCAAATGTATTTGAGGTTGACTAGTAGCGAGTATAACCACGACTTTTACAGGATCAAATCGTTCATGTCCAAAGTCGATTCCATCTTCAAAATGAACAATGGACATACTTACTGGAACATTTACATTCTCAAAATTTGAATGCAATAATGCGATATTTGGTCCAATCACCATATAAGGCCCAAATTTATCTAGGTGGTCAACAATTTCATCACCATATTGTTTATTTACGTGGTCTGCATCTACTATAGTTTGTACACTTTTTTTGATTGCTTCATTTCTGCTCGTAGCTTTAATATGTGTTTGAATATGATGTTCAGGTATGACATCTTCTAAGCTAGGTCCAACCATTTTGAAACTAGAAATATATCTTTCTCTATAATCATTAATCATGTGATTGATTTTATTTCTATCTTCTTTATTTAAAAATGGTGAAACTTCGATAGTCGGTACTGAAAAGCCATCAACCGGTACAGTTGAAAGGATATAGTCTACTCCATGTGATTTTAGAAAACTTTCCGAAATATCATAAATTGAAAAAGCATCTAAGATTTCTAATTCTGGATAAATATTCTTAATACGACTTTTCAACAATTGTGAAGTCCCAACACCAGAACCACATAACAAGATGACTTTAATTTGAGTTGTTTCTTCGCTAGATAATCGTTCTATTGAAGAAGCAAAATGCAGTGCTAAATATGCAATTTCATCTTCATTAAACGTAACTTGATATCCTTCTTCTAATATCCAAACTTGTTTTTTAATCGCTTGTACTAAATCTTGATACTCTTTTAAGATTTCATTTTTCAATGGATTTGAATGTTCCATATTAAAAGTCATTCTATGGATGGCGGGTTGTAAATGTGTAACAAGACCCGTCAGCAATTTATGATCGTGAATAAGCGGAATACCTATTTGAGCACTGACTTTTTGAATGAACAAACTAGATAAATGAGATAAATTTTGTTGTGTTTCTTCTTGATGAAATTTATTTACCCTAGCACCTAATAAATGTAATGTAATAAATGCAGCTTCACTTTTAGGAAACTCAATATCAAATAATTTTTCTAACTCGGCAGTAATTTGAATTGCAATGTTAAACGCGTCCGTATTACTTAACCTCTCATACTCTTCATCAGGAATTTCAAAAACAAATTTCTTTTTCGCGCGATGAATTGCAATAATAATGTGATAAATCAATCCATCAATACCAACTTGAACTAATTGAAAATCTTGTTCACTTATTGTTGTAATGACAGCACGTCTTATTTTTTCAAGTTCATCTTTAGAAAAAATTTCAATTCCAATTTGAGCAGTAGATTTACGAAAATACTCATTCACCACGTTGGCATAAGCTTCTCTTAAATTCTTTTCATTACCTTCAATAACAAATCCTTTATTCTTTTTATATTCCAGAATAAGAGCATATTCTTCTAACCAAAGCTGTACAGACTTCAAATCATCTACAACCGTTCGGCGTGATACATTAAGAAGATCAGCTAAACTTTGAGAACTAATCGGACTTGAAGATTCAAATAAACTTAAGATAATCTGTTCTTTTCTTTCATTTTTAGAATAATGAATGTCCAATTCGACATTAGAATTTTCATTATAATTTTCTTTTTGTGATAATTTGACGCCCAAACTTTTATTTCTATCAACATCAACATTCAAATCATTTTTAAACGATTCAATAAACTCCAAATCATATTGAATCGTCCGTTCAGTAACTTGAAATAAAGATGCCAATTCAGAGATCATTACGAAGTCCTTCTCAGCTGATAAATATGACAATATATTTCTTTGACGTTTGCTAAGCAATCAAATAACCTCCTTGTTTATATTGTAAGCGTTTGCTTAAAGTTATAGATGTGTAATCTACTTCGTTTTATAATCCGAAACATTTCACATCAATGCAAATAATAAGAACTTTTAGAGTTGGGAGTGGACTTAATCTATGTCTCCAACCTCAAAAAAGCTGAGACAAGTAATTTGTCTCAGCATTTAAATATTTTATATAGTTGTTCATATTCAGTTCATATATTTGTATTAATATTTTATTTGTTAATAAAAACAATTAAAAGGAGAAACAATAATGAAAAGATTATTTTACAGTTCAGCAATTTACACGGCATTAGGATTATTAAGTGGACTATTCTATAGAGAAATGAGCAGAGCTAACGACTTCGAAGGTTACTCTCAATTAAATGTTACGCATACACATATGCTCGTATTAGGTACAATCATGTTTCTAGTATTCTTACTTATAGAGAAAAACTTTAGCCTAACAAGAAATCACAAACTATTTAACTGGTTCTTCATCACGTATCACGTAGGTCTACTATTAACAGTTGCTATGCAAATGACAAACGGAATTATGACATTAAAAGGTATAGAAGCTAGTCCAGCAATTGCAGGTATGTCAGGATTAGGACATATATTCTTATCAGTTGCATTCATCTTATTCTATGTACTATTAAATAAAAGCTATGAATTTAAAAAGCATTAAGAATCAATAAGAAGCAATAAGAAGCAGGATTCATAATTTAGATTGTGAATCGCACGATATCTTTGGAGTCTTCGTGCGTTATATACTTGCTTGATTTGAACTTAATAAGTTAAACGTACAAGCCTGGGACATATACCCCAGGCTTGTCATTATGTTAGGGACATAATTCCAAGTAATGTCCGTAAGAAGGGTCGTTAGGGAAATAATTCCAAGTAATGTCCGTAAGAGGTACTGTTAAGGACATAATTTTGAGTAATGTCCGTAAGAGGTGCTGTTAGGGACATAATTCCGAGTAATGTCCGCAAGAGGTGTCGTTAGGGACATAATTCTGAGTAATGTCCGCATGAGGTGGTGTCGCTAAGGAGCACTATTCGGAATTCTGCCAGTTAGCGCTTTCTAAGGAGCACTATTCAGAATTCTGCCAGTTAGAGCTTTCTAAGGAGCATTGTTCGGAATTCTTCCAGTTGGAACTTTCTAAGGAGCACTATTCAGAATTCTGCCAGTTAGAACTTTCTAAAGAGCATTATCCAGAATTCTGCCAGTTAGATCTTTCTAAAGAGCACTATACAGAATTCTGCCAGTTAGAACAACCTAAGGAGCACTATCCAGAATATTACAAGTTAGCGCACGACCTTATGCACGACCTATATACACCAAGCCCCCAATCAAGATCCACAACCAAGCCTATCCACAAACCACACATCGCCCACTTCCTCCACACTAAAAAGAGCCGAGACAATTAATTTGTCCCGGCCTCATATATTTATAGCTATGTTATGCATGTCCTCTATTAAATCTACGTGCATATTCTTTAAAAGTGATAAAGCATTTATTTTTTTCGTCATAAAGTTTATATTTTAAAGATTCGAAGCTATCTTTGATTGTAATTGTAGTTGCATGATGTAATGGTGGTGTCTTTTCATGTGCTTGTTCTAATTGATAGTTTGGTATTCTTGGGCTTAAGTGATGCACATGGTGGTAGCCGATATTACCAGTCATCCATTGTATAACTTTAGGCAATTTATAATAAGAGCTACCTTCTATAGCTGCTTTTACATAATCCCATTCAGATGACTCTTCAAAATAAGCATCTTCAAATGTATGTTGAATATAAAATAACCAAATTCCTAACATTCCAGCTATAAATAGCATTGGTAGGAATACTAGCATAAATGGAACGGCTCCAACTAAGAAGAACATACCAACATAGAATGTTAGTAATACGATATTATGAATCCAAGTATTACGTTTTTCTTTTGGTTTAGCATCTTTTGCGTTCATTCTATTAGAAATAAACAATAAGAATATAGGACCTAGTATAAACATTACAAACGGATGTCTATACATACGATATTTAAATTGAGTAAATTTCGAAGCATCATGATACTCTTCAATCGTCATAACCCAAATATCACCAATACCACGTTTTTCTAAATTACCACTACTCGTATGATGAATAATGTGTTCTCTACGCCATTTTTCATACGGGAAAAACGTCATAAGTCCAGTTATGTTACCTAATAAATCGTTATTCTTTTTCTTACTTAAAAATGATCCATGACAACAATCATGGAAGATAATGAATGTTCTAATTAAAAATCCCGAAGCCAAAATGCCACAAATCAACGACAATGACCAATGTAATTGATAACTTAAGAATCCTACTACTACAAGTGCTATTAACGGAATTAATGTATTTATTATTTGTATTGTACTTTTCTTTAGATTGTTATTTTCAAATGGCTTTACCATTTTTCGTAGCAACTTCTTCTTCTCTTTTTCGATAATTCTCCACGTCCTTTTATTCAATAAATATAGAAAAAAGAAACACCTGAATGAATCAAATACTTCCATCTCTAATACTTATGATATAGCATAACAAGACACTTTACAATTAATATCTATTTCAAAAAAGTTGAATTCAACCAAGAAATATTGTTTTATTTTAATAATAATTTATTACTTGGTCATAACACTTGATGTAAAGCCTGTTATTAAAGGATTTATGCTATAACTTTTTTATTGGTCGCGATGATTATATAAAAAAGTCTCAAAAAAAGACCGAAACAAATTAATTGTCTCAGCCTCTCACTTTTTCTATTTACCACATAATATCTTTTACTGTATCGTCGTTTAATGCTTTTACGATTTCTGCTACTAATTTTACTGCGTTTAAGTAGTCTTCTTTATGAAGAATCGATACGTTTGAGTGCATATAACGTAATGGTACGCCTATTGAGATTGTTGGTGTACCTTCGTTTGCAACGTGAATACTACCTGCGTCTGTTCCACCGCCTGTAATATTATCCCATTGTACGTCAATCCCTTTATCTTTTGCTACGTTTTTAATGAATTTTCTAAAGCCAACGTGACCAATATTCGTTCCATCCATTAATAATACAAGTGGACCTTCACCTAGTTTAGTTTCATGATCTTGACCTTTCATTCCAGGTGTATCATATGCAATTCCAACGTCTACTGCGATTGATAAGTCTGGTTTAATTTTATTTGCTGCTACTTTCGCACCACGTAAACCGACTTCTTCTTGTACTGTCGCACCTGATACTAAATTAATACCAAGTTCATCGTTTTTAAGTTTATTTAATACATCAACACTTAATGCACAACCAAAGCGATTATCAAATGCTTTTGCTGTTAAATAGTTGCTATCACCTAGCTCTTCAAACTCTGAATATGGCGTAACCATGTTACCTATTTCTACACCTAATTTTTCTACCGCTTCTTTACTACCAACACCTAAGTCAATAAACATTCCTTTCATATCTACCGGACTTTTACGTTCTTCTGGCGTTAATACATGTGGTGGTTTAGAGCCTATAATACCTCTTAATTCTTTACCGTCATCTGTAGTAACTGTAACTTTTTGAGAAAGCATTACTTGGTTCCACCAGCCACCGATCGGCGTAAATTTAATATAACCATCTTCATCGATACGTGTAACCATAAATCCAATTTCATCTAAATGTCCTGCGATTAAAATTGTTTTAGAACCATTTTTAGCATTCTTCTTCCCGAAAATGCCCCCTAAATTATCTTCTACAATTTCATCACTTACAGGTTCTAAGTATTCTCTCATCTTAGCTTTAACATTATACTCATATCCAGATATACCATTAATATCTGTGAGTGTTTTTAATAATTTTACTGAATCTGCCAATTTAAATCCCCCTTAAATGTAGTCAACACTTTTATAATATCACGTTCTTTATAAAATGTATCTTAGAAAGGATTGATTTAATTGATTTTTCAGTATTTTTATACATTATCATTCATCATTTAGACCTTTTCCGTCGAGAATATGATCAATATATTTTTCAACTCGACTCATACGAGTAGTTTCCCGCTTCGCTTGGCTAATATAGTAAATATATTGGCGTTGTCGTCCAGGCGTTAAATTATAGAATGCTTCTTTTAAATTTTTATTTTGATTTAATTGTTCTTGAAGTTCTACTGGCATTTCATATTGTTCTGTCTTTTTTAATTCAACTTTAGCTCCTGATTTTTCAAGTTCAATAGCTTCAACAACATAATCTTTAATCATCTCTCTTTGTTCTTTAATTTCTTCAACGTTAGTAAACCTTAATTGTCTAGCTGCTTGTACATTTTTTGTTTGTTGTATTAATAATTTATGAGGATCTTTTAATAATGTTCCTTTATGAAATAAAAGTGCACAATACTCTTTAAAGCCATGAATGAGCACCACATTCTTACCTTTTAATGTGTAACAAGGATGCATCCATTTATAATCTTCTTCTAGCTCACACTCACGAATAATTTCTCTTAGAAGTTCAAACTCTGCTTTCCATTTCTTCTCTCGTTGCATAAAAGCTTCAACTTTAGGATGTCTATCCATGTTCCCCACTCCTTTAATCTATAATTGTTTATTTAAGATTATAATACATTATGAAAATAAAAAAGAGGCAAGACCATTACGATGACCTACCTCTCACTCTTATTATTTATCTATTTTTAATAAATGATCCGTTTCATCCTGATAAATTTCATCATTCATTTCTTGCATTTTTTGTTCTACATTCGTAATTTCAATTGAGCATTCTTTCAATTTCTCTTGGTATTGCTCAGTTGAAACGTGTGTATTCTTATATCTTAGCTTATGTTCTAAACTCGCCCACATGTCCATACCTATCGTGCGAATTTGAATTTCAACAGGTATTACTTGCACACTTTCAGCTAAAAACACTGGAATAGATACAACTATATGCAAACTTTTATAACCATTTAATTTAGGATTCTCGATATAGTCTTTTCTTTTTAATAGTTTGACATCAGCTTGTCTCAGTAATAATTTTTCAATAGTATATACATCTTCAAGATAATTACAAACTACTCTCATCCCCGCTATATCTTGAATATTTTTCTTTGCCGAATCAGCATTTAAAGGGAACCCTTTACGTCCTAACTTTTTAATTAAACTCGGAAACTCTTTAACACGCTTTTCCATATGATGAATCGGATTATGCTTATAAGCAACTTGAAATTCATCATCTAAAATTTTCAATTTAGTACCAATTTCTTCTAAAGCAGCAGCGTAATTATGTTGTAATTCAATAAAATTAAAAAGTTCTTCTAAAGCTTGTTCAGATGATTGTGCATATTCAATTTCCCCTAGATTACTAGTGAATTCCTTCTTTAATTCCGCTAAATTGATAGTTGGCTTTCTCTCTATATACATAGATATTCTCCCTTATATTTTTAAATAAAAATATATAACTCTTGAATTAATTATATCACTTAGAAGATTTCTATTAAAGAACGATGGTATGGGAAAAACGGCTGAGTTAATCTACAACTTACGCTATCTCTTCGATTAACTACCGAGTTAATCTACAACTTACACCATATCTTCGATTAACTGCCGAGTTAATCTACAACTTTACCCATCTCTTCGATTAACTGCCGAGTTAATCTACAACTTACGCCATCTCTTCGATTAACTACCCAATTAATCTACAACTTACGCCATCTCTTCGATTAACTGCCGAGTTAATCTACAACTTTCACCATCTCTTCGATTAACTACCGAGTTAATCTACAACTTACACCATATCTTCGATTAACTAACGAATTAATCTACAACTTTGGCCATCTCTTCGATTAACTAACGAATTAATCTACAACTTACGCCATCTCTTCGATTAACTGCCGAGTTAATCTACAACTTACGCTATCTCTTCGATTAACTAATGAATTAATCTACAACTTTACCCATCTCTTCGATTAACTAACGAATTAATCTACAACTTTACCCATCTCTTCGATTAACTGCCGAGTTAATCTACAACTTACACCATCTCTTCGATTAACTCCTATCTCACTCCTCATCTTTACTTTCAAAACAGAAAGCTGAGACAAATTAATTTGTCTCAGCTTTTTCAAATCATTTCAGTTCTGGCCAATAGCCTTTGTTTGCTTCTATTAGATCGTCTAATATATCTTTTGCTACGGATGCACTTGGTACTGTTCGAGATAATGTGAGTGCTTGCCATAATTTCTGATAAGATTGCTCTTCATAAGCTTCAACAGTCAATTTTTCTACGCCTACTTGTTGTTCCATTAAACTTTTTTGGAATCTTGGTATTTCTCCTACAGATAATGGTTCTGGCCCTTCACTACCAACTAAACATGGTATTTCAACCATTGCTGTTGGCTCAAAGTTTGATATTGCGCCTTTATTTTCAACAATCATTAACATTCTTTCTTTTGTGTTAAATGCAATTGCTCTGGCTAAGTCTACGATATAAGATGCATGTTCATCTATTGTTAGCTCTGTTCCTTCTGCAGTCCCTTTTTCAATAATACTTTTACATTCTCCAAATACAAACTTTTCTCTTCCTGCCATTACTTCATTCGCTCTTGTATAGTCTTTGTTTGAATGTTCTACTACATAATCTGGGAAGAAGTAATATTTCAAATATGTGTTCGGTAATGTATCTTTATCTAATGCTTGAACGTCACGTGCTTTTTTAAATGTATCGTTCCAACTTGCTTCTTGTTCCATTTCACTGCCCGTATCAGTTGAGTACCCAAACTTTTCTACGTGTTTAATGATACTAGGCATCAAGTCTTTACCTGATTTATCTCTAATATCTGTCCACCAACCGAAGTGATTAAGCCCATAATATTTAACGACCATTTCTTTTCTAGATTCTAAACCAATATTTGTAGCCATTAATTCTTCAATTCCTATTGGCATATCACAAATATTTAATATTTTTGAATTTGGTCTTAGTTTTCTAGTTGCTTCTGCTACTATAGCAGCTGGATTTGAATAATTGAGCATCCAAGCTTCTGGAGAATACTTTTCCATATAATCAACAATTTCAAGCACCCCTGTTATTGAGCGCATACCGTATGACAAGCCTCCTGGTCCACATGTTTCTTGACCAACAACACCATGTTTTAGTGGTATTTTTTCATCTTGTTCTCTCATTGCATATTTACCTACACGGATATGTGCCATCACAAAATCTACATTTTCAAATGCTGTTTTAGGATCTGTACTTGCTAATAATTTAACACCTGGTGCTCTTTCATTTAAAAGTATTTCGCAAGCGTCAGCTATAGTTTGTTGTCTTTCTCCATCATTATCATAAAGTTTAATTGTATCAATTGGAAAATCTTCTAAATGATCTAATAACATTAATATAATACCTGGTGTAAATGTACTTCCGCCGCCTGCTACTGTAATATTAAATTTCTTCATTATTCATGACCTCCAAATTTTTGTTTAAATCATTGTTTCAAATGAATCTCTTACTTGTGGCACACTTAACCCAACAATAACTTGTACGTTCGTACCACTTTTCGCAACACCATGTGCCATTTGGTTATGTGTGAAATAATCATTATCTTTTACTAGATCTGCATCATAAACGGTTACTCTTAATCTTGTCGCACAATTTGTTACATCTTTAATATTCTCTTTACCACCTAGACCTTCTAAGAAGTAAATGGCTCTTGTATCATATTCAGATGCATTGTTATCAAGATGCGTATCTGCACTACCTTTTTTAGATTTATAATCGTCTTTTGTATACAGTTTTGCGTCACCGTCATCAGCAACTCGTCCAGGTAAAGGAATATTGAATTTCTCTATAATAAATTTAAAAACAAAGAAGTAAATGACAACAAATATGATACCGATAATGAATTGTGCCACATAAGTACTGCCATGGTTAGAGAACAATGGAATCCAGTTAATTGCAGCAAGTTCTATTGCGCCACCACCTTGAATACCAACAACACCGAAGAGATACATAATGGTAACCATCGTTGCACCTAACAATGCATGAATTAAGAATAAGTATGGTGCTATAAATAAGAATGTAAATTCTAAAGGTTCGGTAATACCAGCGAAAATTGCAGTCAATCCAGCAGGTAATACAAGTGCTAAAACTTTTTTCTTATTTTCTTTAGGTGTTGAAGCATACATTGCTAAAGCAATACCTAAACAACCGAACATTTTAATGTTACCTTGTAACAAGAATCCATATGGATATAATTCTTTAAGTGATTTTGTAGAATTAGAGAATTCTGTTAAATGTTCAATCCAGTAAGGTTTCAAGCCACCATTCACAACAGCTGGACCGTATTCAAACGGTGTGTAAATGAAGTGATGTAATCCTGTTGGTATAAGAATTCTTTCTAAGAAATGGAACAACCAAACTCCAACAAATCCTGAATGTAGCATTACGCCTTGTAATGATGCGATACCAGTTTGAACTGTCGGCCAAACTGTACAAACAATAAAAGCAATTGGGATCATAACAAAGAATCCAATTATAACGACGAATGGTAACCCTTGAAAAATACCAACCATTTCAGGAAGCTTTTTATCATAGAAACGATTATGTATCCAAATAACAATTGCTGATATGAAAATTGCACCGATAATACTTGTATCTAAAGTTTCAATTCCAGCTATTTCTTTAACACCTGTTAAATTTTCAACACCTTTTGATAAATCTACTCCAAAAGTTTTTGGCCAAAGTGTTAATATAGAATTTATAAAATTGTTAAATACAAGATAAATCATTAATGCAGCTAATGTTGCTCTACCTTGTGCTTTTTTAGCTAGTGAAATCGGCAATCCTATTACAAAAGCTAATTCCATATGATCAAATATCGTCCAACCACCAGCTTCAATTATGCTCCAAATTTTAAACCACATTGTGCCTTCATTTGCTATATCACCCATAATATTTGGATTTTTAAATAAAGTTGCAAATCCTACAACAATACCAAAAAATGCAAATAGCAATACCGGAACAATCATGGCACTACCAAATCGTTTAATTGCATTCATATATTAGCCCCTTTTCTGTATCAAGTTAACTCCACAATATAGGAACCGCTTACATTTTCCAATAGGTTTGACGTAAATAGAAATCACATAGTAAACTTAGATTATATTTTCATAATACAAAAATATTTTCACTTCGAATGGAGGATTATAATGATTTTGGATAAACTGATTAATGAGCATTACCAACGACTTAACGATAATGATATACATATCATACAAATGATTAACCAAAATATTCACTTGATTCATCGCTTAAAAATTCAAGAAATAGCTGATCTATCACATACTTCAATATCTTCTATCCACCGTTTAGCTCGCAAATTAGGATTTGATGGCTATAGTGATTTCAAAGCTTACATTAAACTAAACAAACAAGTTTCTAAACCATCTAGCGATATCATAGAAAGTCTCGAGCAAGATTTACAACAATCAATAAAGCACTTAAAAATGATTGATTATGATTATATAAGTGAACAAATTGATAAATCACCATACATCTATATATATGGAACAGGTGTCGCACAATTAAATGTCGCGAGAGATGCACAACGTCATTTTCTTTCTATTAATAAAAGAGTAATGGTCATAAATGATGAAAGTGAACTTAAAATTTCAATGAATCAAATGAAAGAAGACGATTTAATATTTATCATTTCTTTATCTGGTGAAACACCACATCTTAAAGAGAATATTGAAATTATGCATACACGTAATATCAGCTACATTTCTCTTACAACTTTAAAAGACAACTACTTAGCACAAAATGCACGCTACAATATATATGTAAACAGCTCACCAATAGAACTCTACAATCAAGTTTCATATTCAAGCTTTTTACCCTATCATATAGCTTTTGAAATCATCGTACGCAAATTCAGTGAATGGAAAATGTTACACTAGGGTATAGCTAATATATATTAAGATTTGTAGGAGGTAGCAACATGAAAAAAGTATTCATAACAGGAGAAATACCAACTGAAGGCTTAAATTTATTAAAAGAACATTTTGAAGTAGATGTATTTAAAGGGGACAAATTAATCACAAAAGAAACATTACTTCAAAGTGTACAAGATGTAGATGCAATTATAAGCCCACTATCTACTAATATAGATAAAGAAGTAATCGATCAAGCATCTAACTTAAAAATCATAGCAAACTATGGCGCTGGATTTAATAATATAGACGTTAAATATGCTAGAGAAAAAGGCATCGATGTTACAAATACACCAAAAGCATCAACAAACGCAACAGCAGATTTAACAATAGGTATAATGCTCGCTGCTTCTAGAAGAATTGCTGAAGGAGACAAACTATGTAGAACTACAGGTTTCAATGGTTGGGCACCTTTATTCTTTAGAGGTAGGGAAGTCTCCGGTAAGACTGTCGGTATAGTAGGACTAGGTGAAATTGGTTCTGCAGTAGCCAGACGTGCCAAGGGATTTGACATGAATATACTTTATACAGGTCCAAACAAAAAACCAGACAAAGAAGCATCATTAGGTGCCACTTATGTCAGTCTAGATGAAATGTTAGAACAAGCAGATTTCATCATAATTAATGCAGCATACTCAGAACAATTACATCATTTATTCAATAAAGATGCTTTTGAAAAAATGAAAGAAACAGCTTATATTATCAATGCATCACGCGGACCAATTGTAGATGAAAAAGCATTAGTAGAAGCACTAAAAGAAAAAGAAATCGAAGGCGTTGCATTGGACGTATTTGAGTTCGAACCAAAAATAACAGATGAACTTAAAACAATGGATAATGTAGTACTTACACCACATATCGGAAACGCTACATTTGAAGCAAGAGATGAAATGGCACGAATCGTAGCAAACAATACAATTAAAAAACTACAAGGAGAACAACCAGACTTTGTAGTGAATTAATGTTGAGATAAGAAGATTTTTTTAAAAAAATGAGATAAGAAAATCGCACGATATCGTCTCAGTCTTCGTGCGTTTCGGCATCCTTAGAGTCCTATTAAATTCCAATATTTTTACTTATCTCTATCTTCCTCTCTTCCAGTAAAAAAATCACAAAAAAACTGCCGGCAAAGTTCCCTACTTTGTCGGCAGTTTCATAATTTATTGATTATTTTGTTGCAGTTGCAATAATTCATCTGCTGTAAATTGTACATCTGTTCCAATTATAATTTGGATGTTTTTATCGCTTATAACTTTATTTCCTAGTGCACCTGATTTTTTGACTTTTTCTAAATCTACTTTACTTGTGTCTTTTAAAGTCAATCGTAATCTTGTCGTACAATGATCTATTACTTCGATATTGTCGTTTCCACCTATAGCTTCGTAAATAAGTTGTGTTTTATTAGAAACTTTTGCTCTACTATTGTTTGCAGTTTGATCATCGCCTTCTTCTACAAGACTTGGGTCTTGTTTAGCCGCTTCTTCCATCAAACCGTCTCGTCCAGGTGTTTTCAAGTTAAATGTACGTATAGCAAAATCAAATACTAAGAAGTATACGACACCCATTATTAGTCCAAGTAACAATAACATGAGTGGTTTATTAGCTATTGGAATACTTAAGCTTAATAAGTAGTCAATCAATCCCGCACTAAATGTAAACCCTGCTGTCCATTGGAATGTTGCTGCAATGAACATAGACACACCAGTAAGTACGGCATGAATACCGAATAACAATGGTGCTGCTACTAAGAATGAAAATTCTAATGGTTCAGTGATACCAGTAACGAATGAAGCAATTGCTGCTGTTATCATTAAAGAACCTACTACTTTTCTGTTACGTTTTTCAGCATTTTTCCAAATTGCTAATGCTGCTGCTGGTAAACCGAACATCATAATTGGGAATAAACCAGCTTGATATCGACCAGTTACACCTTGCTCGCCATTACTTGACCAGAAATTAGCGATATCATTAATACCTGCAATATCAAACCAGAACACTTGGTTTAATGCATGATGTAAACCAAATGGTAATAATAAACGGTTAAAGAATCCGTATAAGCCAGCACCAAATGGTCCAAGATGAGCTATCATCTCACCGAATGCAACTAAACCATTATAAACTGGTGGCCATATAAACATAAGTGCTATTGAAATAACCAACATTGCTGCTGCTGATAAGATTGGTACTAAACGTTTACCACTAAAGAATGCAAACGCTGTTGGTAATTTTGTATCTTTAAATCTGTTGTAAATTGCTGCAGTTACTAAACCACAAATTATCCCGATAAACACATTGCTAATACCTGTAAATGCTAAATCTACTTTATCCTCCGCAACATGTAATACTTTCGCCATAGACTCTGGCTTTAAAACTTCTGTAACAACTAAAAATGATACAAGACCACTAAGTGCAGCTGCACCATTTTTATCTTTAGACATCCCAAACGCTAACCCGACAGCGAATAGTATGGGTAAATTGTTAATAACAGCTAATCCACCATTTGCTAAAAAGTTAGCAACACTGTTTCCTTCTCCGTTAATTGCTCCCGAATCAATAAAAGATGCTATACCTAACAATAATCCTGCAACCGGTAAAATTGAAATAGGTAGCATAAGAGACTGTGCAAATTTTTGCATATAAGCCTTCATGTATTTTCCCCCTAAAATTATTTGAAAACGATTTCTATATACCATATTTACCATAAAAATCATTATATGTACATAACAAATTAATTTTCGAAATTCTTAAAAAAGTCTATTAATTATTATATTCTTTAAATATTCAACTAGTGATATTAATTTATAAATAAAGAATATTAGAAAGTATAAACTGATTTAACAACATTCTTATACACAAAAAGACTAAGGATGAGACAAATTAATTGTCTATCTTCAGTCTTTATTAAATAAATCTACTTACTTACTTTTTTAACTACAGATGATTTCAGCCCTATTTGACCGAATCCTGGTATTTTACAATCAATATCGTGTCCATCTTCTGGATCCACTAATCTGATACCTTTTACTTTAGTTCCTTGTTTGATTGAATTTGAAGATCCTTTAACTTTTAAGTCTTTGACTACTGTAACAGTATCTCCATCTTTTAATTCGACGCCATTTACATCTTTAATGATTGCTTTGTCAGCGTCTCCTGATTCTTCTCCATTAGCCGTCCATTCATAGTTACACATTGGACAAATGTATGATACACCATCTTCATAAGTGTATTCTGAATCACATTTAGGGCAATTTGGTAATGTAGCTTCCATTTCTCAACCTCCGAGAGTTTATAATAACCTCTATAATTTACCATAATTTCACTCATATAGGTATTTAATCTATAAATATTTTTAATTAAATTAAGGCTTCATAATGATATATGAAGTAATTTTTTTAATCTTAGAATCTTTTTTATGATTTTCAAATTCATATATTTCAGCAAAGTGTATTGTTTCACCTGTTTGATTTATTATCGTCCCATGAGTAGAAGCTTCTTTGCCATGTGTGAGCATTGATGCTATTTCTAAACTTGATACTTTTTGTAAGTGCTCATTTATTTCTTCTATAAATGCTGCTTTACCATTTAATTCAAATTCTCCCGGGACTATCCATATAAAGTCATCAGCTAACCATTCGTTAAGGTAATGTTCATCTCCAACTACAGATGCAATTACAATATCCCGGACAATTCGTCGTTTAGGCGCATTATCACATTTCAAATCACCGAGAACTGTAAATTCCAAGTCGCTTAAATCAGCGTCTAACTTACTAAATGACATGCCTTGTTCATTCAAAGCTTCTTTTAAAATATTTATAGCTTTAGGACCAACACCGTGTAATTTCGATAAATTATGATAGTCTAGTTTAGAAACTTGTTCCAAAGTTGTTACATTAATCTTATCTAAAGCATTCGTCGCCGGTTTACCTATTTTCGGTAAATGTGTCATCTTGGTACCCCCTTTATGAAATGTCTTTACGATTAAATCCAATCAACCCTACAATAATCAAAACGACTGATATAACGATTAATATACTTATACCCGAAAAATCCATTTCTTCTACAGGAATTTCAGGAATTTCAGGAATATGTTGAAACGGTGTTATATTTTTTAGCCACTCTTTAATATTTAATAACTGCCCTAGATATACAACAAAAAATGTATAAGTTAAATATAAATACACAGCAAAATGCCATTTATTCACCCATCCTAAAAGCAGTACACCTAATGACACAAAGGATATTATCGCTGGCACATGAACGATTCCTGCCTTTATTATTGTCCAAAATTCAAAAGGATCCTTTAAAACGAAAGCTTGTGCTACATACATGCCTAATGCTGCTAAAAATATCATTAAAAATGAATTAACCAATGATACTAGCAGATAACTGCTTAATAACTTCATTCTAGAAACTTTTTTGGATAAAATATTTTCAATTCTATGTGTTTGTATTTCGTTTTTAATTTTGTAGAGACTTTGCAAAGCTGGAATAGTTGATACTATTGCCATAATAACCATTAGTGTTGGTAAAAAGGATTCTACATAATCATCACTATTACTCGAAAGCATTTGCTGTAACATTTCATTGCTCTTAATAAAATCATCTAATTCTCCAAAAATCGACCCATAAGATGCCCCAAATATAAACATGCCTATTGCCCAGGAAATTATTCCTACTTTGTACAATTTTAATTGCATTCCTAATGGTGATAGCCATATTTTGTGTGCATATTTATTACCAGGCTTAGATGGCAATAATCCAGATTCTATATCTCTTCTAAAATAAAGTGTCATTGCTATTACTAAAAGTAATATTGCAGTGATTATCATAACAACAACTGGCCACCAATTATTATCAGAATATGCAAACGTTCTTGTTAACCATCCAAGTGGAGAAATCATAGATATACCATCATTTATAACGTCGCCTACCGCACGTACTAAATAACTTAACAACAACACTGTTACGCTTAATCCAGTAACACTGCTACTTGTTTCTGTTAACTGAGCAAATATAGCTGTAATCATACCGAATAAGATACCTATAGACCCAAGTGAAACGCCATATAATATAGAACCTTGCCAAGTTATACTATCAATTTTGAGTAAAGGTAATGTTATAGACAATATCACAGCAATCGCTAAGTTAACTATTATCATAATGACTATTGAACTGATTAAAGGCGAAACTCTTCCTATTGGTAAAGCTCTTATCATTTCAATACGGCCATCAGATTCATCACCTCGTGTATTTTTAGAGACGAGCAATATGCTCATAATCGCAACAAGTATACTTGTAAAGAGCATCATTTCATGCGTGAACAATGCACCAACTAAAACTTGGTCAAATTGACCTGGACCTAACATAGCCTCCATTGCAGGGTTTTTAGACGTTTCAACAATTGGTTGCATATCAGCTTTATTTGGATACATTTCATAAAATGTCGGTGGGATTATAAGTGTTAATGCAACTATCCCTATTATCCAAAAAATCATTTTCCATTTATTCGTTCTTAAGTAAAATAACGTTAGTTTACCGACTCCGTTAAAGAGATTATGCATCGCTATTCACCTCTTTCAATATCAACGCCGTAATGAGTCATAAATAAATCTTCTAAAGTAGGTGGCATGCTCTCAAGTTTCAACAGTTCAAATTGACTTAAATATTTAATGACATTTGATACATGTTCAGAATCTACTTGAAAGTGATACGTATTTTCTTCATTAAAAATATCATGGATACCTGTCTGTTGGTCCAAATTCATCAATGCTTCATTAGTTTGGACAACAAAACGCATTCTTGTTAAATGCCTTAAATCATCTAATGTACCCATTTCAACAATTTCTCCCTTTCTAATAATGCCAACTCTATCGCACAGTTTTTCAACTTCACTTAAAATATGACTAGATAATAGCACACTTTTTCCTTCCTTTTTCTTATCTAATACACAATCTTGAAATACTTTTTCCATTAAAGGATCTAGACCAGAAGTTGGTTCGTCTAATATTAGAAGCTTTGCATCTGTTGTAAAAGCTGCAATGAGCGCTACCTTTTGCCGATTCCCTTTAGAATAAGAACTACATTTTTTAGTAGGCTCTAAATCAAATTTTTCAATTAATTCATCCCTTTTTTCAACATTATTTGTACCACTTAACTTTAAAAATAAGTCTATAACTTCCCCACCAGTTAAGTTTGGCCATAAATTGACATCACCAGGAACGTAAGCGATATTTTTATGAATGTGAACTGCATCTTTCCAAGCATCTTTTCCAAAAATCTCAATAGAGCCACTCGTTGGTTTAAGCATCCCTAAAATTGCTTTGATAGTTGTAGATTTACCAGATCCATTAGGTCCAATAAAGCCAAAGATTTCCCCTTCTTCAACTATGAAATCAACGCCATTTAACGCTTTGAACTTTCCAAAATACTTCGTAACGTAATCCACCTTTAATAATGTCATTTCCATTCACTATCCTTTATAGGAGATTTTTAGTGTTATATAAATTATCGGTCATATTTACTTCTTATATCCATAATATACCCTTCTCTGAATGATTATTTCAAAGCGAACAAAAAAATGAGCAAACTTATATGACAGAATCTGTCATACAAGTTAACTCTTAATTGTTTATTATTGACTAAGCTGAGGCGAAAAGACTTTATAAAATTCTTCCTTAGAGCTTGATCCTATTAAATTTAAAACTTTATTATAATCATTAATAATGTCTGTTAAGTTTTGATACATTTTTTCAAGATTTATTGTTGTATTTTTTTTCAAACCAAGACAAAATATAATTTGTACTTCTTTATCATCCCATGCGATTGGCTTATCCATAGTTATCATATAAATAAATGTTTGCTTTGCTAATGGCATTACCGGATGAGGAATAGCTACTAAATTTCCATATGCAGTCGATGCATGATGTTCTCTTTCTTTTACACTATCTATAAATCCACTGTAAATTAAATCTTTTTTCTCCAATTGAACATTTAAATATTTTAATAAATCTTCTTTATTGTCCAATTTTGTTTTTAATTCAATAATTTCAATTAATTCATCTAAATGGTGAGTATCTTTTAAATCAATAAACTTTTGAATTTTATCTAAATCTTGTTGTGACATAATTGGATTTACATATAGTATTGGTAAATCTACATTATCATTTATTGGTACTGTTGAAATAATTAAATCCGCTTGTACAAGATCCGCATTGTGAATGTTATATAACTCAACAATTTCAGAAATTTGAATTTGATTGCTAAAATTCTGCATTAATTTATATTTTATCAATTGCGAACTCGTTAATCCTGAATTACAAACAAGTATGACATTCAACTTCCCTTTATCTGTCTCTATTCGATTTAAAGCCATTTCAAAGTGAAGTGCTAAATAACCTATTTCACTTTCTGATATTTGAACTTTTAAATCTTTTTCAATCATTTTACTAGCCACTAATCCTAAATCAAATGCAAAGGGATAGTTTTGCTTAATTTCATTTAACATCGGGTTTCTAATGTTCATTTTATATTTATATCTATTAATCGAAGTACATAAATGCAAATATAAATTTTTCTTCAAATTATTGTCTGAAGTTAAATCCAAATAAAAGATACGTTTTATATGATCTAACATATGTTTAATCATAGTTTCAATCATTTTATTTCTAGGTATGTTTCTCACTTCGTTCATAATACCTGTCGTCACAAAGTGAATATATAAATAATCCATTTCCTTTTTAGGTAAAATTAACTCAAAACGGTACTCTATAAAATGTATCATTTCTTCGAAGAATGATTTTAATTTGTTCGGTAATTGTTGTTCTTCAATTTGAAATTGTTGTTCTATCATGAGTTCATTTCTTATTCTAACAATTGCTATGTTAATATGTGTTACTAAATTATCTAGCTTTACTTCCGGAATTTCTATTTTGTATTTACTCAATAGTTTAATTAGATATGATTTTACACTTTTAATATCATCTTCTGTAAAACCTATATTTACATGTTGATTATTTAATAAAAATTGAGCAATAGCGTATCTTATCTGAAATTCTTTGCCAATTATTTTCATACCATAGTTCGGACGACTTACGATTTCAATTTCATATTGAGATAGTATCTTTCTCATTTCATTCAAATCATTTTTTAAAGTTCCTACACTCACAAACATACTTTCACTTAATGATTCTAACTTAGTGTAATGGTCATCTAACAATAATTTTTTCATAATATAACGAATTCTACTATCTTGATTGTTAAAATTTAAATTTTCATCTTTTAAAAATCTTTCATTTAAGAAATAATTAAATAAGCCTTCATCTATTATATGGAGTTGATAACCTTTTGATTTTTTAATTAGTATAGAGAAACCAAAATCATTACTCGCTTCATTAATAAATTTTATATGTGAGCGTATCGTTTTTGAAGATAATCCTAATAATTTGGCAATTGCATCACTATTCATATATTCATGTTGGTGTTGATATAATATTTTAACAATGTTGAGGTGTCTGGTTTCCATCACGCTCTCTCCTAATATCTTTCTTTTTATTTCATATTAGTCATTTAAACTGTTGCTTGAAGAAACTTCTTTAAACCATTTACCACTTTGCTTGATTGTTCTTTTCATCGTATGAATATCTACAGAAATAAAACCATATCTATTTTTATAAGCGTTCATCCATGACCAGTTATCCATAAATGTCCACATATGATACCCCGTACAATTCGCACCTTCTTTTATAGCTTTATTCAACCATATTAAATGTGATTTTACAAAGTCAATTCGGTAAGTATCATTAATTTGACCATCTTCTATAAATCTCGCTTCATTTTCCACACCCATACCATTTTCAGAAATAAAACTTTCTATATTGTTGTAGTTATCTTTCAAATTGATCATAATGTCATAAATACCTTTAGGGTAAATCTCCCATCCACGATATGGATTCATTTTTCTACCTGGCATTTCATAATTATCAAAGTAATACTCAGGGAAAAATGGTGCGTTAGGATTGGGGACTGTATCTCTCGCTTTAACACGTCTTGGTTGATAATAGTTCACGCCTAGTAAATCAACCGTATATTGTTTAATTGTTTTGAGATTATCTTCCGTATAAGTAGGTACCAGTTCATGATTTTTCAATATATCTACTAAAGCTTTTGGATATTCGCCTTTCGTTACAGGATCTAAGAAACTTCTATTGAAGAATAAATCTGCAATTTCAGCTGCTTTAACATCCTCTTCATTTTCACTTCGTGGATATGATGGCGTTAAATTTAATATAATACCAATTTTTCCGTCATAACCAGTTTCTTTGTACGATTGAATTACTTTGGCATTCGCAAGTACAGTGTTAAATGCAACCTGAAATCCTCTCTTTGCATCTACAATATTTGGATAATGGAAATCATATAAATAACCACCTTCTACAGGCACAATTGGTTCATTAAATGTAAACCAATATTTAACACGGTCACCAAATAACTCGAAACATTTTGTAGCATAATCCACATAATAATCAACTACTTCTAATGACTCAAAACCACCTTGTTGTTGCTTTTTATATGGCATATCAAAATGATATAAATTCACAAAAGGTTCTATATGATTTTCTTTTAATTCATTTATAACATGATTATAAAATTGAACAGCTTCTTGATTAACTTCATTCGTATCTTGATCCATTAACCGCGTCCAAGAGATAGATAATCGGAAAGAATTATGACCAGTTTCCTTCATTAATTTTATATCTTCATTAAATTGGTGATAAAAATCTGATGTATGATTCGGCCCTACACCTTCAAAAAAACGATTGGGTTCTTCTTCAAACCATTTGTCCCATATAGTTTTATCCTTGATTGAATCAGTACCTTCAGTTTGCGTTGCACTAGCAGCGCTTCCCCACCAGAAATCTTCTGGAAATACATATTTAGTCATGATTTCATCTCCTTATATAAGTCTACCATTTCATTTGCTAAATCTTTGACTGTAATTGCATTCATTAAATGGTCTTGTGAATGAATAAGTAATAAATTCAATTCACTTTCTTTACCTTGTGCTTCATTTTGTAATAATTCAGTTTGATATTTATGTGCTTTATTTATTTCTTGTTCTGCTTCTTTTATTAATGCTTCTGCTTCTTCAAAATTTCTTTCTTTTGCACATTGAATTGCTTCCATAGCACTTGACCGTCCATTACCACCGTATAATATGATTTGAAATGCTTTCTCATTAATTGAGGTCGCCATCGTAAATTCCTCCATCCTATATTACTTTTTCAATTCTTGTTTTAAATAGTTTTTGTCTAATAATTTTAAAAATGGCCACCAAATAACAAATGTGATACACAAGTTAACGAGTTGTAGCGCTGCACCTTGCCATGCATTTCCTGTTGCTAAATAACCACTTATAAATATAGGTGTAGTCCATGGCACAATAACTCCTGAAGGTTTTGGTACAAATCCAATATACATAGCTGAATAGCTTACAATCGTTATAATTACTGGTGATATAATCCAAGGAATAATCACTAATGGATTCATAATAATCGGTAATCCAAATAAAATCGGTTCGTTTACATTGAATATAGATGCTGGTGTTCCCAATTTTGCAATTTCTTTGTTTTGTTTACTTCTACAAAGTAAATAAATACCAATTACAACTGCTATTGTTCCTCCTGTTCCACCCATACCAACTAAAAATGTATCTATAAATTGTTTAGTTATTATATTTGGTAACTCTAATCCCTTTTGAAATGCTTCGAAGTTCTCATTGTTTAATGAGTACCAAATCGGATCAAACACTGTATTGACAATAATTTGTCCGTGTAATCCAAAGAACCAAAATATTTGAATGAATAAAACAGCAACAATCGTAGCTGGCAAACCTTTTCCTAATGCTGTTAGTGGTTCTTGTACAACTGTATAGATTAAATCTTGTAATGTATTAAAAGGTGTTAATGCAATTAATATTCTTATCACTAAAAATATAGTTAAAGTAAATGCTACTGGAAGTAATGCACTAAATGATTTAGATACTTGATCTGGCACACCTTTAGGCATTTTTATCGTAATGTCTTTTTTCGTAAAGAAACTATATAGCTCTGAAGTGATAATTGATACGATAATGCCCAGGAACATTCCTTTTGCACCTAATATTTCTGTAGGTATAACGCCTTCAGTTTTTCCTACTACCTGAGGAGTTAAAATTAGAACTGCACTTAGAGCTGTTACCGCTCCGTATATCCCTTCCAAACCATTTCGTTCAGTTAATTTATATCCTATTCCGATAATGACAAATAGCCCCATTATTGAAAGCGTTGCTGCTGATGCTGGTCCAACTGCATTTTGCCATGCTGCAAACTGACTTTCAGATAGTAATTTATCTAAAAATGGAAAATTTGCAATTACGACAAAGATAGAACCAAATATAATTAATGGTAAAGCAATCATAAAACCATCACGTAAAGATGCTAAATATTTATTGTTATTTAATTTATCTGCTATTGGCAGTAATACGTCTTCTAACTTTTCCATAAAAGTACTTTGCATTTTTATCACCTATTCCCCTAATAATGATAAAGCTTGTTTGAGTACGCCATCCCCGTCTATTCTTCCATAACTCACTGAGTCAATTGTTTCAATTGGCATTTCTAACCCTTGTTCTTCAGCAGCTTTGATAAATTTTTTCTTCATAAATCTCATTTGTGGACCAATTAACAGAACATCATATTCATCTAAAGCTTGAAAAGCATTGTCACTGGACATAGCTTTAATATTCACTTGTATGTCTTTGCTTTCTGCTGCTTCTTCCATTTTCGTTACTAATAAACTTGTAGACATTCCCGCTGAACATGCTAATAAAATATTTCTCATCTTAATTTCCCCTTTCGATTATATTTCCATTATATTTTGTATACGTTTACATATCGATATAATCATTTTCCTCTAGTAGTGGAATATCAATATGTATTATTATTGATATGAGAACACAAATAATAGTAGTATAATGATTTTTATATTGATTTTTAAATCATATTTTACACATATGTGTTAATGAGATTAAGGAGTGAGAATAAATATGGAAGATCATGAATTAAAACGGAGTATGTCGAATCGACACATTCAATTAATTGCAATTGGTGGCGCTATTGGTACAGGCCTTTTTCTAGGTGCTGGTAAAAGTATTTCATTAGCTGGTCCATCAATTTTATTAGTTTACATTATTATTGGCTTTTTCTTATTTATTATGATGAGAGCATTAGGAGAACTATTACTTTCAAATAGTGATTATAATTCATTTACTGATATAGCAGAACATTATTTAGGTCATCTATTTGGCTTTTTAACTGGTTGGACGTATTGGTTTTGTTGGGTAGCGACAGGAATCGCCGATATTACAGCTGTAGCTAAATATATTCAATTTTGGAATCCAGACATTCCCTCTTACGCATCAGCAATAGCCACAGTAGTTATTTTATTAGGTTTAAATTTAATGACAGTGAAACTATTTGGTGAAGTAGAGTTTTGGTTTGCCCTCATAAAAATTATTGCGATCGTCTTATTGATTGTTATTGGTTTATGGATGATTTTTAATGGTTTTAAATCAAGTCATGGTGCTCAATCAGGATTCCATAATTTATATTCACACGGTGGCGTCTTCCCGAATGGTGCGATGGGCTTTTTACTCGCTTTCCAAATGGCAGTGTTTAGTTTTGTTGGGATCGAACTAGTCGGCGTAACTGCTCGTGAAACAAAAGATCCTGAAAAGAACTTACCTAAAGCAGTCAATTCTATCGGATATAGAATATTAATATTTTATGTATTGAGTTTATTAATTATCATGAGTATTACACCATGGAATAAAATCGATCCAGCAGAAAGTCCATTTGTTAGCTTATTTGTATTAGCTGGAATCCCCGCAGCAGCAGGTATTGTAAACTTTGTTGTGTTAACATCTGCTGCAAGTGCTGCAAACAGTGGATTATTTAGTAACAGTAGAATGGTTTATGGATTAGGACAAACTGGTCACGCACCAAAAGGATTAAGTAAAACGAATAAAAGAGGTGTGCCATATCCAGCACTTATCTTCTCAGGCGTCGTACTGTTCTTTGCAGCGATATTAAATTACTTCATACCTGATGATGTGTTCACACTTGTAACAACACTAGCAACAATATTCTTTATCTTTATCTGGTCTATTATTTTAATTTGTTATATCAAGTACAGAAAAGAAGATGCAGATTTACATAAAAAATCTAAATTTAAAAATCCATTTGGTTTAATTGGTTCTTATGTATCATTAGTGTTCTTCGCATTCGTACTCGTGATGTTGTTCTTTGCAGAAGACACACGTACAGCATTAATGTTTTCACCATTATGGATTATCCTGTTGTTAGCTGCTTATTATATAAATAAAAGTAGACAATCAACAGCACATTAATATTTTAATTTGAGTATAAGAATGAGATTTCATCCCGATACTTAAAGCAACTCTCCCAAACCGTTGAACATAAATACGGATTGAGAGAGTTTTATTTTTGTGGAATATTATAGAGGTGACTTTAGATTGCGCTTACTGACACAATTCCGAATTGTGCTCCTTAGACTGCGCTTACTGGCACAATTCTGAATTGTGCTCCTTAGATTGTTCTTACTGGCAGAATTCTGAATTGTGCTCCTTAGATTGTTCTTACTGGCAGAATTCTGAATTGTGCTCCTTAGATTGTTCTTACTGGCAGAATTCTGAATTATGCTCCTTAGACTATTCTTACTAGCAGAATTCTGAATTATGCTCCTTAGATTGTTCTTACTGGCATAATTTCGAATTGTGCTCCTTAGATTGTTCTTACTGGCATAATTTCGAATTGTGCTCCTTAGAGTGTTCTTACTAGCAGAATTCTGAATTGTGCTTCTTAGATACTAGTTCTTACGGACATTTCTCAGAATTATGTCCCTTACAACACCTCTTGCGCTTATTATTTTTATAAAAAGCTCCAATCATAAAATTCCTAATGCAATATTTTCATTCTAAAAATATATGGCTGGAACTTATTTGTGTAATATTTGTCTATATATTCAAAATATTTTGAATATAGTATTAACTATTGCATTTTTATGTGCTAAGGTTTTCTTATTAACTTAAAAAGGGAGTGAACGCTAATGGTTAGTGAACCGCTTATTTCTGCTACTATACTATTTGCATTAATTGTTCTAGGTGAAGTTATTTCTTATGTTACAAAGGCTCGTGTTCCAATGTTATTAACTGCTATGGTCAGTTATTTACTCTTATCTTGGGCAGGTGTTTTACCAGCAAAAATACTTGATAATGCAATTTTACCTTCACTAGGTGCACTTGTTATTGCGCCAGTTATTATGCATATGGGTACTATGATGCCGCTTCATATACTTAAGTCTCAATGGAAAGCGGTTGTCATTTCAATTTTTGGGATTATTGGTTCTACTACTTTAATTTTAATTTTCGTTACACTCCTGTTTGATTTCCGTACAGCAGCTTCTGGTGTCGGTCCTATTGCGGGTGGTATTGTTGCACTTCTTATTACTGTAGAGAAACTTCAAGATTTAGGATTAGCTAATTTAATTGTTTTACCTGCTATTGTTCAGGCTTTGCAAGGTGTTATTGGCATGCCTCTTAGTTCAATACTTATGAAACGTTATTCAAAATATTATCTTGCAAATAGAGAGCACGATAAGAACGTTGCGAATATCTCTAATAAAAATGAAGATAAAAAAGAAACGATTTTTAGTAAAAGTCCATTACTTCAAAACAATGTTATTAGACTCTTTATTATGTTTTTATTAGCAAGTTTTGCTTTTATTATTGGAGAATTTACTGGCATTCATTACACACTACTTAGTTTATTATTTGGTGTAATTGGATTGAAGATTGGTTTGTTCGAACAAAAAGAAATGGAACGCAACCAATCATTCACAATTATGATGGTTATTATTATTCTCATCGTTATCGGTTCTATGGGCGGTATTAAACCTCACGACTTATGGGAATACTTACCTGCAATATTATCTATTCTTGTTATTGGTACAATCGGCATTTTAATAGGAGGCTTTGTTGGCGCGAAATTAATCGGTTGGAGACCTACTAAAGCTTTACCTGTTGCATTAACTGCACTATATGGTTTCCCAGGTGATTTTATATTATGCGAAGAAGTCAGTCGTTCGGTTACAGACAACGAAGAAGATAGAGAAGATGTATTTAATGAATTACTAAGTCCAATGATTATCGGTGGATTTACAACCGTAACAGTAGCATCTGTTATTTTAACAACTATTTTAATGAATTTTATTAAATAACGTAGGAGGAAGTTAACTTGATTTTAAAAAATATAAATTTAATAGATGGAACTGGTAATGATATTCAAAAAAACATAGATATTAAAATCGAAAATAATGTTATTGCTGAAATAGGCAAGAATTTAAATGGTGATGATGTTATAGAAGGAAATGGACAATATTTACTTCCTGGTATGATTGACAGCCATGTGCACGTAATGTTGGAAATGGAACCGTTAGAAAATCGCTTATCTACGCCTTTTTCATATAATTTTTATAAAGCTATTGATCATTTAAAACGTACAGTCGATGCTGGCGTTACAACTGTTAGAGATGCTTTAGGTGCAGATTTAGGATTAAAAGAAGCTGTAAATGACGGGATTGTACTAGGTCCACGTCTACAAATTAGTATAAACGCATTAACAATCACAGGTGGACATGGAGATAGCTATACAAAGTCCGGAATTCATTTACCACTTTTACAAGATGGTTATCCCGGAATGCCGAGTGGATTATGCGATGGCGTCAACGAAGTCCGAAAAAAAGCGCGTGAAATGCTTAGAGCTGGTGCGGATGTATTAAAAGTTCATGCAACTGGTGGTGTTACCAGTGCAACTGACCATCCAGACTACACACAATTTTCAGTAGAAGAATTAAAAGTAATTGTCGAAGAAGCACAATTTAGAAATAATCGTAAAGTAATGGCACACGCACAAGGTTTACAAGGTGTAAAACAATGTATAGAAGCTGGCATTCATTCAATCGAACACGGTATATATTTAGACGATGAAGCTGTAAAATTGATGAAAGAAAAAGATATGTATTTAGTACCTACACTTCTTGCACCATTGTCCGTTATAGAATTCGCTGCCGAATTAGGAATGAGCGAAAATTCTATAAATAAATCCAAACAAGTCATGCAAGATCATATCGAAAGCTTTAAGAAAGCCCACCAAGCAGGTGTGAAAATAGCAATGGGTACAGATGCAGGCGTATTCAAACACGGTACTAACTTAAGAGAGTTGGAACTTATGGTTGAACACGGTATGACAGAAATGGAAGCAATCGTTTCATCAACAAAGACTGCAGCAGAATGTTTAGGTTACGATGAAGAACTCGGTACTATCGAAGAAGGTAAAAAAGCAGACTTTATTTTACTAGAACAAAATCCATTAGATGATATCGCAGTATTAAGAGATCCAAACAAGATTAAAGTCGTAGCTATAGACGGTAAAATCGTAAAAGACATTAGGTAAATATATTGATATGAAAAGAGCTGGGACATAAATGTCCCAGCTCTTACTTTTTGAGTAAACTAGAGTTTAAAACTATGCTAATGATTTTGCTTTGTATTTTACATATTACCTATTGATAAATATTTCGTTTCTAAGTATGGCTCTATTCCTTCTATACCGCCTTCTCGACCGTAACCACTTTCTTTATATCCTCCGAATGGTGCATGTGCTGCTGATGGTGCGCCATCGTTCCAGCCTATTACGCCATAATCAAGCTTTCTATATATATCAAAGCCTGTTCTATAATCATTAGTGAAGAAGTAAGCTGCTAATCCATATTCTGTATCATTTGCTACTTTAATGATGTCTTCTAAATCATCATATGTCATAACTGCTGCGATTGGTCCGAATGTTTCTTCATGCATCACTTTCATTTCAAGATTTGCATGACGTATGACTACTGGCTTCAAGAAGTTTCCGCCTAATTTCAGTTGTTCGATTGGTAATGATAGTTCGCCACCGTGTTCAACTGCATCTTCTATTTGATCTAATACTTTTTCTACTGCATTTTGATTAATTAACGGTCCCATATCTATATCTTGTTCTAAACCATTTCCTACATTCAAAGCATTTACTTTTTTAGTTAATAATTCTGTATAAGCTTGTTCAATGTCTTTATGAACAAAAATTCTATTTGCACTAATACATGTTTGACCTGAATTTCTAAATTTAGTAGCAATTGTTTGGTTAACAGCTAGTTCTAAATCAGCATCTTTATGTACAATTACTGGAGCTAATCCGCCTAATTCCATTGTTACATTTTTAACACTGTCTGAAGATGCTTTTATTAACTGTTTACCTACTGGCGTAGACCCTGTAAATGTGATTTTTTGAATAATTGGGCTTTCTGTAAAAATTCTTCCAGCATCTCGACCACTTAAAACGACATATTGTATCGCATCTTCTGGTATGCCCGCTTCATGTGCCAGTTCAACCATGCGTATCGTCGTTAACGGTGTTTCTAAGGCTGGCTTACAAACTATCGTACAACCCGCTGCTAACGCTGGTGCCATTTTTCTAGCAATCATAGCTGCTGGGAAATTCCAAGGAGTAATAGCACCAACAACACCAACTGGAAATGAGTCTGTAATAATTTTCTTGCCTTTTTGATTAGCAGGTATCGTTTTTCCATAAATACGTTTCGCTTCTTCTTGATACCATTGTATATAACTATTAGCGTAGGCAACTTCACCTAAAGCTTCTTTATAAGGCTTTCCATTTTCTAAAGTTATAAGTTCTGCTAATTCTTCTTTATGTTCATCAATTAATTGATACCATTTTAATAAAAGTGCAGAACGATCATGAGCATCTCTTTCACGCCAAGATTCATATGCTTCTTGTGCATTACTTATTTGTTGCGTTGCTTCTTCTTCAGAAGTGTATTTAATTGTCTTTACGACTTCATTCGTTGCTGGATTGTATACTTTGAGCTCTTTCAAAAGTCTCAACCTCCTTAGATTTCGTTAAATATAGAACAACTGCAATACCATACCAAACACATACGATAATCCATTCATTTGGCCATATAAGTGATGAAGGCATTCCTGGCAAATAAATTACTATAAATGCGATGCTTAAAATAACAGCCGTCCAACCTACAAATTTGCCACTTTTAATACGATACGGTCTTTCTAAATTAGGTTCACTTTTTCTTAACTTCAAGAAAGAGAATGCAACTAGTAAATAACCTAATACAACACCAATTCCACCTGCATCAACGATCCATACGAGTGCCGGACGTCCAAGCAGTGGTGCAACAAATGCTAGTACACCTAGGAATAAAATACCATGTGTCGGTGTTTTATATTTAGGATGAATAAATGCAAACCATTTAGGAATCATATTATTTTTAGCCATAGCATATAGAATACGACTACCACCAATAATAAAAGCATTCCAGCTTGTTATAATACCTGCAACGCCACCTAATACAAGTAATACACCAAATCCACTAGATCCAAATAAATTGACCATAGCATCCGCTGTAGCTAATTCACTTGAGCCTAACTGACTAGGTGTTAACCCTGTCGCTACACCGAATACAATTAATAAGTAAAATATCACTGAAGCAATGATTGAAATAATAAGTATGCTACCAATCTTTTTAGATGGTGCTTTAACTTCTTCAGCTATTTGAGGTATAACATCAAACCCTACAAATAGAAATGGAATCATGATGAGAACTGACATTGTTCCTCCAACACCATGGCTGAATAATGGTTTAAGTTGAGTAAATTCACCATTAAAGCTCGCTCCGAAAAATAATAACAATCCTACGCCTACAATAAATATAGTAAACACTGTTTGCATAATAGCAGCTGGCTTAACGCCAAAGTAATTTAGTGAAGTTAAGATAACACTGCCAATAGATCCTATTAGAACCCATGTTAAGTAAACGTCCCAACCTGCTAAGTTCCACAACAATCCTGTATGTTCAAAAGGTATAACGTAATCTATAACTGTCGGTAATGCAACAGCTTCAAATGTAATGACTGATACATATCCAAATAATACTGACCAACCTGAGAAGAAAGCTACACCTGGACTGAACGCTTTCTTAACAAAGACGAATCCGCCTCCTGTTTCAGGTATTGCAGATGCTAGCTCTGCATACGTCAATCCTATAAATATTACTAATAAACCACCTATTACAAAAGCTATGATACTTCCTAAAAATCCTGCTTCAGAAATCCATTCTCCCGAAAGTACAACCCAGCCCCATCCAAGCATGGCTCCAATCGCGAGAAACAATACATCTGCTATGTTCATTGTTTTATTAAATTGAGAATTCATATTCATACCCCATTTTCATTAGTCCTATTTATTAAAGACTGGATTCTAAAATCGATAAACCTTTGTTTAGTTCTTCGTCTGTAGTGACTAAAGGTGCTAAAAATCTAATCACGTTACCGTTTATACCAGCTGATAATAATAATAACCCATTATCGTTAGCTGTTTTCACAATTTCTGATGTTTTTAGCTTATTTGGTGCGTTTGTTTCTGGATCTACAATTTCCATTGCGACCATTGCACCTAATCTACGAATGTCTCCAATATAATTATGTTCTAATTTAAATGATTGTAATGTTGTTTCTAAAGTTGCGCCAAGTTGCTCAGCTTTAGCATTCAAGTTTTCTTCTTCTATAATTTCTATAACTTTAAGTGCAGCTTCACAAGCTAGAGGATTTCCGGCATATGTACCACCAATCTCACCTGGGTTTGGGCTATCTATAATTTCACTTCTACCTACAACACCGCTTAATGGAAAACCTGCTGCAAGAGATTTAGATACCGTCATTAAATCAGGTACAACATCAAAATGCTCTATCGCGAATGTCTTTCCTGTTCGAGCAAATCCAGTTTGTATTTCATCTGCAATAAATACAATTCCATGTTCTTCACAAATATCTTTTAATGCATGAATGAATTTTTTGTCGGGGATAATAAATCCACCTTCACCTTGTACTGGTTCAATAACGACACAAGCAACTTCAGTAGGATCAACTGTAGCTATAAAGAAGTTCTTTAAATCTTTAATGACTGAGTCGATATACGCTTCATCACTCAAACCTTCTGGCTTATCAGCTAAATAAGGATAAGGTGCTTGATATACTTCTGGTGCGAAAGGTCCAAAACCAAATTTATATGGTCTAACTTTACTAGTCATAGACATTGTTAAATTTGTTCTTCCGTGGAAACCTCTAATGAAAGATACAACTTGTTGTCTTCCTGTATATTTACGAGCTATTTTTACTGCATTTTCTACAGCTTCAGCTCCTGAATTAAGTAATACTGTTTTCTTTTTATGATCTCCTGGTGTAATCTCAGCTAATTTTTCAGCTAACTTAATATAGCTTTCATACATAATGACATTAAACCCAGGTAATATAAATCGTTCTAATTCATTTTTTAGATGTTCAGTAATTTTCGGATGTGAATGACCGACATTTAATGTACCAATTGCGCCTGCAAAGTCTATCCATTCTTGTCCCTCATTATCTGTAACAGTTGCCCCTTTAGCAAAGTCAGCTATATGTGTATTTCCATTACTGACACCTCTTGCTACATATTCGTTACGTAGAGATACTAATTCTTCTTGAGTCTTACCCATCTAAAATCCCTCCTATTGTTTATTTAATACATATTAAAAAATTATTGGTATAATGAAAAGTACCAGTTTTCATTAATTTATAGTACCAGAGGGGTGAAAAGT
Source organism: Mammaliicoccus sp. K-M42 (assembly GCF_022386375.1). Lineage (NCBI taxonomy): Bacteria > Bacillati > Bacillota > Bacilli > Caryophanales > Staphylococcaceae > Mammaliicoccus > Mammaliicoccus sp. K-M42. Next base: position 35,658 of record NZ_JAJNIS010000005.1, read on the forward strand.
ATGACTCAAACTTACAAATATAGAGAAATTTATCTCAAAATAAAACAAGATATTCTCTCGCAACAATATAATAGTCACGAAAAACTACCTTCAAAAAGACAACTTGCAAATGATCAAAGTGTAAGTATAAATACTGTTAAAAATGCTTATGAACAACTGTTTGCGGAAGGTTACATTTATACGAAGGAAAGACAGGGGTATTTTGTTGAAGTGTTAAACAAACTGATTATACAAGATCATCACGTTTCACAACCATTAAACAATAATCCAACTCAAATTAAATCATCATTTCGCTATTCTTTATCTCATATGACGACAGATATCTCACAATTTCCAATTGATTTTTGGTCTAAACATGTCAAAGAAGCTTTTTCTACCTTCAAAAATGAAATGTCAGAAATACCTATTTACAAAGGACCTTTAGAACTTAGAAAATCTATTGCACAACTCATCTCATATAAAAGAGGTGTATCCTGTTATCCTGAACAAATCATAGTAAGCTCAGGTACAGCTAATTTATTAAGTACGTTATTTAAGACACTATCCGACAATCAAAAAATCGCAATTGAAAATCCCGGATATTCACGTATGAGAAAACTGTTTATAGATATGGGGCAAGAAGTCGTAAACATACCACTCGATCATAAAGGATTATCGGTTAATACATTAAAGACAGAAAAACCAGATTTCGTTGTGACGACACCTTCTCACCAATTTCCTACTGGAACAATTATGCCTATATCTAGAAGAATAGAATTATTAAATTGGGTGACTGAACAAAATAAATACATTATAGAAGACGATTACGATAGTGAGTACAAATACGGAACAGACAATATCCCCTCATTATATAGTTTAGATAAAAATGACCGAGTCATATATTTAGGAACATTCTCAAAAACTTTAATGCCAAGCTTAAGAGTGAGTTATATGGTATTACCATATCCACTACTTTATAAATTTGATTTAGCAACAGAGACTTCAATTACCGATTTAAGTTCAATTAATGCCTATGCACTACATCTTTTTATCAAATCAGGAAATTACGAGAAATATATTCGAAAAATGCATCACATATATACAGAAAAAAGAGAGCTATTCTTAAAAATATTATCAAAAGAATTTAAAGAAGATATCACGATTTATGATATGCAAGCAGGTCTTCATTTCTTATTAAATATAAAAAGCACACTGAGTTATAAAGAAATAGAACAAAAAGCACATGACAATAGTATAGAACTCTATACATTAAGAAGATTTATGGTTGAAGAACCAGCAAATTCATCAATCAAAACGTTGATCATAGGATTTGCTAAAATAGAACTAGAAGATATTGAGCCTGCAATATTAAAATTAAAAGAAATCATTTATAACTAATTTAGGCTTAAGCAGATTTGAGCCGAATCGCACGATATCTCTGAAGTCTTCGTGCGTTTTAACCCGATTTGAGCCGAATCGCACGATATCTCTGAAGTCTTCGTGCGTTTTAACCCGATTTGAGCTGAATCGCACGATATCTTTCTTCTTACTTATCTTTAGTTTTAATTTGGTAACTTGTTTCACTACTAAATGTTTTGCCATTTCTTAAAATAGAAGGTGCACTATCACCTAACAAATGTATATCATCAGGTATAGATTGTGTTTCTAAAGTAAAACCGCCGTGCTCTTGAATTGTGTGATCATGGTCGTTCCAATCTACATCATTCAAAGTGAAAATAACTACATGGTCTTGATCAGTTTTCATTTCAATTTCCAATTCATCATTTGAAACTGTAAATGACTCATCTCCTAATTTAACAGGATGATCTATTCCGTTAAATTGCTTAATTTGTTCCAAGCCACTCTCAAAAACATCTCTAAAAGTAAGTATCTCTTTTCCTATTTCTTCATTAATATTTACTGTATCCAATGACTTCACAATTTGATTTTCTTTTAATGGATAAAATTCAATTTCATTATGAATTCTATGATTTTCAATCGTTTGATTCGTCTTATTCAAATTAAAATACACATGATTCATTGGGTTAAATAAAGTATCTTCCGTACTCGCAGCCTCATAATGAATTGACCACATCATTTGAATTAAATCATATCGGTGCGTTACTCTTATTTGTATATTACCTGGGAAATAGTCATCTTCGGATTTCATATCAGCTGTATAAATAACCGTAACAATCTTATCTTCATTTATAATTTCATAATCAAATACGCGTGAATGCAACCCATTAGATCCACCATGCAAATTATGTTTAGCATCATTTTGTTCTAATTTATAATTTTGACCATTCAATTCAAATGTACCATTTTCAATTCTACCACCGTATCTACCAATAGTAGCTCCAAAGAAATAAGGATTTTCTTCATAATATTGGACTAAGTCATCATTCTCATTTGGACCAAGAACGATAGACCTACCATCAACTTTCCAATCTACAATTCTCATGCCAAAATTAGTGAATTTAATTTCTGAATTTCCGTCATAAATCGTAATTAAATCTATATTATTAGCATCATCCAGAATCTCAATGTTAAAAGCCATTTACATTCCTCTATTCTTTAAAATTAACGTTATTTAGTTAAATTTTAGCATATCATATAATTGTAATTCTAATTAAGTTATACTTTTTATATACATATTAGTAAAGAAACGTTTTAAAAGGAGGCATATCACATAATGGTAAAATCTTTTTTAACACACTTTATAGGCTTTTTAATTATTTTTTCAGCACTTACATATTTCTTTAATAGAGATTATACCGCGATAGAAATCATTATTGTTTCTATAGTTTATGGTATTATTATGGCGCTTATTAATAATAAAAAGAAAAAGGAAAAATGACGCATATTGCTCATTTAAAATATCAATGATACCATTTTAATTAAATAATTAATTTCCGAAAAGAGGACACTTTATGAAAGTATCATGGATATTATGGTGGATATTAACTGTTATTGAACTTGGATCATTTATTCTTATGGCTATCTTTTTATGGTTTAGAGAAATTGATGCTACCGGTGCTGTTCAAACAACTGAATTAAAATGGTTGTCTATCGGTATGGTCGCCACACTCTTTATCATGCCTTTTTTAACTCAAATAGTTTGGCTAATAATCAATATTATTACTTCAAAGAAAATGAAAACCCAACAATAAACTTTGTTTGAATTACAAAGTAACATTTCGTAATAGGTTAGAGTATTGTTTGAGCCGAATCGCACGATATCTCTGGAGTCTTCGTGCGTTTTGAACCAGACCTTCAACCTAAATACAGCACTACTACTCACCTTACCAAATACTTGATAAATAAAACCCGCTTCCTGAAATCCAGGAAACGGGTTTTTCTCTTTTCTACTTATACTTCCGTTAAGGCCTTATTGAAATCATTCTTCATTTTATTCCACGCTTCGTTTATGTCATCATCTAAACCGAATAGTCCGCTTCGTCCTAATATATAAATATCTGGGTCTGCTTTTTGTATTTTATTAAATGTTTTTTTATTGGATGAGCCGTCCATTTCGATTAAATACTGATATTGATTCTCTTCTCTTAATTTTCTTAATTCAACGATTTTATCTAATGTTTCGTCAATAAATTTTTCTCCTGCAAATCCTGGATCTACTGTCATGATTGTGATTTTATCTAAATATTGTATATATGGTTTAATTACTTCTATTGGTGTTTCTGGATTTAATACAATTCCAACTTTTTTATGATGATCATGAATTTTATTGATTAAACGATATGCTACACCATTCACTACTTCTGCATGTATACATATATAGTCTGTATCTACTTTTAATAATTCATCTACCCAAAATGATGGTTCTGTCACCATTAAATGTGCAGAAATTGGAACGTTGGAAATTTTCTTAACTTGTTCAATAAACCATGGTGATAATGTTATGTTTGGTACATAATGACCGTCCATAATATCCACATGATATGATTCTACATGATTATTTAGAAATGTAATTTGATCACTAAATTTATCTAAATCCATAGTCATTAATGATGGTGAAAATTTTACTTCTTCCATTATTTATACCTCCATTAGTAAACTTTTATATCTCCTAAATCAATTTCATCTTCTTCTATCTCATCTACCATTTCTTCTGATTCATTGACTGGTTTTTTCAATAATACTAATACGAGTGCAGTAACAAATACATTGGCGATAATTGCGATAACAAATCCCATTGGTTGTGACATAGTTGGAATAGCTAACATTCCTCCGAATGGTACTTTGGAATCTGCATTCATGACCATTGAAATTGCGCCACCTACTGCGCCACCTATACCTGTTGCAATGACACATCTGATAATATCGTTTAAGACAATTGGTAATACGCCTTCTACTATTTCAATAATTCCCATTGGAAATGCTGTTTTCAATGTTTCAACTTCTACTTTTTTATAAATATTTTTACGTAATAATTTACCAACCCAATATGCAAGTGCGAAACCTATAGGCGTTGCTGTATTAACTACAATTAACGCTGTTATTGGTTCGTGTATACCTTGAGCTTGTAATGTAAGCACAAACGCGAACACCGTTTTATTAATTGGACCACCATAATCTATACTGGCTAATACGCCAATAATGATGCCGTAGATGAGTTTAGAAGTACCACTTAATGATTTTAAGTATTCGGTTAACAGATGTGTGAACTGCGTTATTGGTGCCCCGATTACATATACCATAATTAATCCACCAATAAGTGAAGCTACAAATGGTATAACGAGCATTGGCATTAATCCTTTTGCCCAATTTGGCATTTTGATATATTTAATAATGAGCACGACAAGATAACCTGCCAAGAAACCACCTATTAAACCACCAATAAATCCTGAACCTACAGCATTTGCTGTTAAACCAATTACTAATCCCGGTGCAATACCTGGTTTGTCAGCGATTGAGTATGCTATACCCGTTGCGATAACGACTGGTAACATCCCTAAACCAGCGCCACCTAATGTTGCCAATACATCCCAAAATGAATAACCCGCCTTAGTTAAATCAGCAGATGAATCTCCACCAAGTGCCATACCAATAGCAATCATAAAGCCCGCGCCACAAACAACAGGAATTAAATATGATATTGCCGTTAGCAAATGACCTTTCAAATTCAACTGTTTTAAAATTGATTTCATGTTAACTTCCCCTTTGTCAGTTTGATAAAATCGATACAACTTCTGATTTCTGTTTAGCATTTAATAATTGTTCAATTACTTCATCATTACTTAATCTACGAGCGATTAATGACAATAATTTTAAGTGCTCTTTCGAATTGTCGTTATCTTCTCCAACTGCAAGTAAAATAACAACTTTAGCACCTTTGTCATCTAATGCTGGCCATTCTACAGTGTCTTTTAATATCGCAATTGCAATACCTACTTTATTAACACTCTTGCTTTTTCCATGTGGTATGGCTACTAAGTTCCCAATACCTGTAACACCTTCTGCTTCTCTTTTATATACCGCTTCTAAAAAATCTTTCTGATCAGCTATATAATTTTCTTGTTTAAATAATTCAACTAATGTTTCTAAAGTTTCTTCTCTATTTTGTGTTTCTAATTCAGTTAAGATCGTTTTTTCATCGATTACATCTTTTAAGTTCATAAGGCATCTCCTTTATTGTTGTGATATTTGTTCGATTTTTTCTATAAGTTTATTTGGAGATTTAATTGCTACATCAGTTGGTATTTCAACAACTTTCTTACCTTCAAATCTTTCTTTAGCACTTACTTTGACATCTACTGCTAACAACACAATGTCAGCTTGGTTAATATCTTCTGTCGTTAATTCATTTTCAATACCAATAGTGCCTTGCGTTTCAATTTTAATGCTATGCCCTTTCTTTTCTGCTGCTTTTTCTAATTTTTCTGCTGCAATATATGTGTGTGCTATACCTACTGTACAAGCACAAATACTTACGATATTCATAATAAATTCCTCCTATTTAATTAATGATTCAATATAATCTTCATCTGCTAAATTTCTCATAAACGATTGTATTTCTAATAAATTTTCTTTATCTTCATTAGGTTTGAGATTTAATAATATGATTAACTTCACGGATTGTTTATGCCATTGAATTAAACCGTGTTCACTTTTTATTAAACAAATTTTTGTTTTTAAAATATTTTCACTTTGAATGTGTGGCAAAATCACTTCTGGAAAGATTTCTATATCCCCACATTTTTCTCTATTCAACACTTCTTGAAAATAGTCATTGTGAGACTTTATAATGTTGTCTTTCTCTAACTGATATCCCACTTCTTCAATAACGTCTTTATACAATATGTTTTTAGTTTGAATGTCACAAAATAGATTCTTATTCATTGTCATCACCTAACATTTCTATCATCTTCCGCAATTTAATTTGATCATTCTTATTAAACATTGCGCTTATTACGACTATTGGAATAGTTTTAACTTCAGGAATATGAACAGTTGATATAATTAAATCTATTTTTTGTAAATCCTCTTCCGTTAAATCAAATGAAGATTTAACATCTATAATGTCTATTTCTAGAACGTTTCTATCTATTTTTGTTTTCAATAATTCTGATGTACCTATTCCAGTTGTACATGTAATTAATGTTTTTATTTTTTTCGGATTTCTCTCAAGCTCTTTAGCAAAATACAATGTTAAAAAGCCAATTTCATCTTGATTTATCTTTTTAATAGCATAAGTCTCTGATATTTGATTAGTTATATTGCTTATAACATTGAAGACAATTGGATATTCAATTTTTATTTGTTCTATTAAAGTGTTTTTAACTAACAATCGATGTTCAATCCGATTGAGCATTGGTTTCACATGTTTAAGGAGTTGTTGCTCTAAATCAGCATTTTTGAAAGAATGGTTCAATTCACCACTCGCACCTTCGATTAAAGCATTTGTTATTTCAATAACATCATTTGAATATTTCATATCTTCTTGATAATTTTGTGTTTCAAATCTAGATGAAATAAGATATTCAAACAAATAAATCCTTTCATTATCAGGTAATTGTGTATGCAAATATTTCTCAATATTGCCGATTACCATATCACTTGTACGATAAAAAGATTGATATTCATTTTTCAACTTTAATAGCTCTTGAGTTTCCCTACTTTTATCTTCGTTTATGACGCCTCTTTTTCTAAAACGCATAATCAAAATATATAAATGAGAAAATATATTCACATTATATGGATAAGGAATGATAATATTTTTATAATTTTCAATCGTGTTAATCTGTTCTTGAACAAAGTGAGAATCTCTATCTTCAGTTTCATCCATACCATTATATGCAGAAAGATTGGATAGCTTTCCTTCACCAATCAGTTCTAATAAAGCATGACGTATATCACTTTCTCCACCTTTTATAGATAAGTGACGATTTTTTCTTTCCAATACTAAATTAAATTGATTCAACATCTCTTCAATCTTTTTCTCATCTGAATTTAGAACACTTTCAGAAATATAATAACGCTCAACGATATTAAAAAGTGATATCGATTTTGGGGAGATTAATAGTAAATCTTTAGTTATCATATTTCGTCTTTCAATAGGAGAAAGTAAGTCATTTTGATGAAACTGACCAATCTCATGCTGTTCAATATATTCTCTGTCATCAATCCGATAGCCCTTACCCTTTTCAGAAATAATAAGAGGTTCTTTATAATAATCATTAATACGTTTAACAAGTCGATAAATCGTTTTTGTGGAAACATTAAGTTCTTTAGCCAAACTATTCGAATCAACAAACGAATGCGCATTTAGTAAAAAGTTAATTAACTTCTCTTGATTATCTCCCTTCATATCGTTTACAACCTCCCTGTAAGTTCATAATAAAACAAAATAATGTAAGCGTTTTACCTTCGTGTGTCCATTACAATAGACATTAAAATAAAGTAATAGCTATAGTCCACGACCATAGCTATTAAAAGTACATGCAAAATTTTATTTTTAAGTAATATATATTATCAATTTTTAACAAAGCCCTCTTCACTTAATTTTAAACTCAGCACCCTACCTAAACTGATATTCTTTTATTTCATCCATTATTGCATTATATTTATTTGTTTTGTATCTTGCTCTGTTAGATACGATAAAGAAGTTTCGATATAAGTTTAGATCGTTTGTTGTGATAAATTTTTTATCAAATGACTTTATAGAGAAGTTAGACAATATTGTATATCCCATGTTTTGTTTGACGAGCTCTAATATTAATTGATTATCGTTGATTACAACTTTTCTTGAGGTTAAGTCTAATTGTTGTAAGAGCATATCTTGGTAATATCTAATGCCGGACCCTGTTTCTCTTACATAACATCTCATATCGTTTAAATTTTCATTGATTTGTTTATTCTTAACTATCAGCAATTTATCTCTTGTTAACACTTCGCTATTTATTTTGTCATCTATTACAGGTTTCTCAATTATGCCTATATCTAGTGAATAATCTTTTAAACGACTTAATATATCTGCTGAGTTGTACACGTATATGTGTATATTTAAGTTAGGATATTTAGTTTGTAAGTAAATGGTTAAATCCAATAACATCGACTGTCCAAATGTATGACTTGTTCCTATTACAAACTTACCTTTCACTTCTTCTTTATGCTGATTAATCTTTGTATACAATTGTTCGTCTAATATGGCTAATTGACAGGCATAGTTATACAGTTCTCTACCTTCTTCTGTTAATACAATTTGCTTTCTAGTGCTTTCGAATATTTTGATTTGATATTTGTCTTCAAGTGTTTTGATATCTCTACTTATGGAAGGTTGTGATTTAAAAAGTTTTTCTGCAGCTTTCGTAAACCCTTCTTCTTCAACGATAACTTTTAATATATTTAATTTATCTTCCAACTCATCCACTCCATATCATTTTTGTTATATTATATATTTAAAAATAGCATTTCACAAATAACGCTCTTCCTTTTAAACTATAGTTAAGGGAATTAGGGGGCGTTATTATGAGTAAGAAATTCATATTGGGTGTCGGGTTTACATTCATTATCGCAATTGTAAGTATATTATTATCTAACTTGCCTATTTTAAATAAGGTTGGTGCTTTGGCTATTGCGATTATAACTGCGATTTTGTATAGACATTTTAAAGGGTACCCAAAGCAAATAGAATCGGGCGTTGTATTTTCTTCTAAAAAGCTACTTAGATTAGCCATCATACTTTATGGCTTAAAGCTTAACTTATCTACGATTGTTAATGAAGGTGGCACGTTGTTATTACTTGATGTTGGTGTTGTAACATTTGTTATTTTCTTTATTATTTTGCTCAATAAAATCATTAAAGGAGACAAAGATTTAGTCTTATTATTAGGAGTTGGTACAGGAGTTTGCGGTGCGGCAGCTATTGCAGCGATTTCACCAATATTAAAATCTAAAGAAAGTGATGTTGGTATAAGTGTAGGTTTAGTTGCAATTATGGGAACTATTTTCTCATTAACGTATACATTGCTCTATGCATTATTCCCTATGGATCCAGAAGTTTATGGGATTTGGTCGGGGGCTAGTTTACATGAAATTGCACATGTTATTTTAGCTGCTGATGCCGGTGGTACAGAGGCGCTTAGTATCGGGCTATTGACTAAATTAGGAAGAGTATTCTTACTTATTCCTTTAAGTATCATTTTCTTAGTTATCGTAAATAGAAAAAAATCTAATAAAGTTTCTCAAAAAATTGATTTTCCATACTTCTTAATTGGATTTTTAGTAATGAGTGCCATTAACACATTTGTTCCAATTCCAGAGAGTGTTTTAAATGTAATTAGCACATTTACTACATTAATTTTAATTATGGCAATGGTAGGAATTGGATTAAACGTTTCATTCAATGACATAAAAGCAAAAGCTTTCAAACCAATGATTGCTATGGCTATAACATCTATCGTACTTTCAGTCATCACATTTTTCATAACAAGTATTTTATAAAAATTATAATAGGGTATAACATAGGCAATATTCAATTTTGAGAAAGATTGTGATGAAACTATGTTATGCCTTAAATTATTTTTCGTGCTATTTATATCATTATTCAACTATTTTTTCGTTGATCATGATGAAACAGCAACATATAAAGATACATTCACAGAAGCAACACATGCAGATTACAATGATGCATTTAAACTAGGTTCACAAATACCAAATGATTTATTAACAATTAAACCCTACGATACAGATAGCAATAATCATTTCAAAGGTGTCGGTAAAGTATCATCAGATAAGACTGGTAAATCAGGGAATGGGGCAACTGGTTTTGTCATTGATGATCATACAATTATTACCGCAGCTCACGTAGCTAGTGATGACGATGGTAATAAAGAAACAAAGCAATTTTATTTCTATCCATCTAAATCAGAACAACAAATTCCTATGAAATTTAAAGTTAAAAAGTTTTATACATCGTCTGAAAGAGATGTCGCTATACTCATTACAGAACAACGTTTATCTAAAAAAGTAAAACCATTAACATTAGCATCCGAACAAGAAATTAAAAAAATGCAAACTAAAGAACCACTGTACATGTTAGGATATCCGAGCGAACATCCGTACAATGGTCAACTTATGTATCAATCAAAAGGTTACTTCCTTAAACCAACTCAAAATTACATTGAGTATATCGGACATTTGCATAGAACAATCGGCTTCTCAGGATCACCCGTGTTTAATAAACACAATCACGTTGTCGGCGTACATGCACATGGCATACGACCAGAATTGCACATAAAAAATCAATCAACAAGAGACATTTATACAGGCGGACCACTCCTCACAGGAAAAACAAGAGCTTTCATTGAGGAGCATCGTGAATGATGAAAATAGATTTATCTTGTTACATGGCCCACATGAACACTTTTCTTATTTCTAAAAGATTCTAGCACTCCATTAGAAATTTCTTCATGAGTGAGCCATCGATTATCAATGTCATTGTATCCCAGTTTAATTATATGAACTTTATATTTTTCAAATAATGAATTATCCAAATTCATCGAACTATTACCTTTGCATAAATAAATTGATGTATTTTCATCAGCTTTAATGTTCTCTAATAATTCATAAAAATATTTATAATAACTGCTATGTATCCAAATAATTATATTAATGATGTTAATTTTCTCATCATTAATATAATTCCCAAGTTTTTTAAAGTCATTTGCGTCTGAAAAATCAAATTGTAAAAATTTTGCACTGTCATGATTATTTAGCAAATTTTTATATTTATTTTTATCTCTACTACATAATAAAACTTGATTTTCAACATTTATAATTTCTTGAGTTGCTTGTAACAGCATGCCTGATCCACCTATTATTAAAGTAGCCATTTTACATAATCACCTTATTTTTATAATCAGAGTATCTAAACTAAGTTATTATTTATTCTTGGTACCCTTGCTCACACTTCTTTAGACTTGTGTAAATATAGCTGCCCTTACTTACACTTCTTTAGACTTGTGTAAATATGGCTGCCCTTGTTCACACTTCTTTCAACTTGTGTGAATATGGATGCCCTTGCTTACACTTCTTTCGACTTGTGTGAATATAGCTACCCTTGCTTACACTTCTTCCAACTTGTGTAAATATAGCCACCCTTGCTCACACTTCTCTCGACTTGTGTGAATATGGATGCCCTATGATAAGAGAGTGGGACAACGAAATCTTGTCATAAAATTAGATTTCTGCCCTACGCTCTTGATTTATTCTATTGATTTGAAAATAATTGATCGTCTTTTGGCTGGTTTTCTAAATACGCAATTTTTCCATTTGCATCTAATCTTGCTATATCTTTACCTTCTTGTGTGTAAACGCCTGTCTCATATCTATTACCACTAACTGCCCAATGTGTTTCGAAACTACCGTCTTCGTTTTCTGTCCAACCGTTATGCATATGTTTCAAGTCTTTGTTTGTTGTATACACACTTTTTACAAACTGTTTCCAAGCTTCTTTACCTTTAAATGTTTTATTATTCAATACAAATTCAATTTCATCACTAAATAATGCATTTAACTTCTGAAAACTTTCTTCACTATATCTTGATTCATCAAATAATTTAAAATAATCATCTAATATATTCATTAATTCACCTTCTTTATACTCGATTATATCTTTCATAACCTTGAAGATAAATCATATTGTCTTATTACTTAAATAACAAAAAAGAAGAAAACAATTAAACAGATAAACAATAATAAGACACTTGAAAAGAATATCCAACCTTTATTTCTATCAGATTGATTCTTCTCTTTTTTGGATAAAAATGAATATATCATACCATCTTTCCCCATTAATATTACGATAGAATATGCCAAGAAAATGAATGTAATTATAGCTAAAATAATAAATAATATATACATTTATAACACCTCTCTCTTTATTCGAGTGAACCTTACTTTCTATCTATGATAATGTATATAGTTACTATACACTCAATCAAACTTACTACAAATAGACTTTTTGAGAGGTTTCATATGATTAAGTATATTTTAAGAGATAAACCAGCTTGATTGAACGTTAGGACTTAATACATTAGCATCTACGTTTTGATCAAGTTCTTCTGAATAATAACTGTCTGTATATTGCCATAGTACATGTTCTCTTTCTGGCTGTGTTTCTTGATAAGCTGCTAACCAATATCCGTCATATGATTGTACTGCTGTTGCTGTATTATTGAGCATAAAGTCTTCATATGAATATAATAGGACTTTTTTATCTCCTGAATACTTTCTCATTTCTTCTAACCATGCTTGTGTACTTTCATCAGATGTGCCTGAAGTTACAGTTTCTTCTTCGTAATCATTAATGTAGAAGCTTGCGTTCGGTGCTCTATTATATAATGATTTTGCTTCTGTTCGTGCATCACTGGCATTTTCGTACATGCTATATGAATACACACCATATTTCATATTATTTGCTTCTAATAATTTTGAGTTTGTTGCAAAAGTTGCATCTTTATAATCTGATCCATACTGTGCTCTTAATATAATAAAGTCATAATTTGCTTTTAATTTTTTTACTTGTGCAGAGGTTAGTTTACCTTGCCATTCTGATAAATCAAGTATTGAATCTTCTTTAGGAACGACTGCCGCTTCTTTTGTTTCTTGGCTTTTTCTATGTTGTGTATCTTGTTTATTTTCTATGTATTTCTTATAACCATTTCCCATTGTACCTGCTTCTTTTGATGCTTCAGCAATTTTTGAGGGTGCATTTACAATAAAAATCAATAAGGTTATAGCTACGACGATGCGTACAAATCTACTAAACATTTAAATACTCCTTTGTGTATTACTGAAAAATTATTTCATGTTATCTATTATAGGATTACCGTTCTTGTCTAATAATGGTGTTAAACTGCTACCAGTTCCTACCCAAGCGTGTACATAATTAACGCCTGTTTCACGATCAGCTACAACAGTAAATCTACCTAAAGATTTAATATTTTCTTTAGATTTCACATAAAATCTTTCGTCTTCGTTCTTATTACCAAACATATCATTCACTCCTTTTCTCCTGTAATGGTATAATACTTGCCGATATATTGAAATGATAGGAGAAGATTTTTATGAAAATTATAAACACTTTTGACGAATTAAATGAAAAAATTAATGCCCATACGTTCACTTTGATATATGTTTCTAGTGAAAATTGTTCTGTATGTAAAGCTGATCATCCAATTGTGCAAAAAATGGCTGAAAATTATCAAATCCCAGCATATGAAATAGTCGCTAATCAAGTACCTGAAGCAGTTGGACAATTAAATTTATTCACTTCACCCGTAGTCATGCTTTTTTACAATCAAAAAGAAGTTCACCGACAAGCCCGAATAATAGACTTTGATGAACTTCAATATCGTATTGAACAAATAAACAATTTATAAAATTATTCTACTAATGTATAAAAGTCAATTCTTGTTACAACACCCTTTTCATCAGATGTGAAGGCAATTTTGTAACCATTTAAATTATAAGAATATTGACCTTCTATACTACGAGGACTTCCAGTTTTAGAATAATCCATACCATAAGATTCTCTAACATCATCTATAGATAAATTAAATTGTTCAGCGTTCGTCGGTTGTGCGTTTGCATCTAAACCATAATTACTATAGACATTTAAATTTTGATCATATAAGTTAATATTTTTTGCTTCGTCTTGATGTTCTTTTGCGTAATTTTCATGTGCAGGTGTTTCATAACCGTTTAAAGTGAAATTACCTGATTCGAATCCTTTTTTGAAAGTATCTGTTATAAAGAATCCTGGGTCGTAACTAACATATCCATTATAATAAGAAGTATAAGGTTGAGACGCTTCGCTTTCCATATTACCATTGCTTGCTGCATCCACTGTATTCCCGTTGCTAGCTGCACCTACTGTAAATACTGTCGCTAATGCTAAACCGCTTGAAACAAAAATCTTTGAAAATTTGTTCATTCGATCTCTCTCCCTTTTTATAGATTATGTATCTAAAGACGATACACCTACATCCTACTATATTGAATTTCAATTACAAGGGGGGAATAATAAATATTTATTGTATTTTTATACTTTTGTTTAATAGTATTACGTTTTAGTAATAACCTTAAAATAAGTTTGAATTCCTAAAAATATAATAATGCCAACTAATAATATTAACCAAACAACATTAAACTCGCCTGTCGTAAATTTCGTATATAAATTATAAATAACTAAAGCAAATATAAAATACACTACAGTATACTTAGAAGCGATAAATACATGTTGTCTTTCCATTTCATCTTGCTTCTTCAAAATAATCTTCCTTTCTTTTAAGAGAATAATTCATCTACAGTTACATCAAACACTTCTGCTAATTTGAAAGCTAGTGCCAATGTAGGATCATATTTATCATTTTCAATTGCATTAATCGTCTGTCTCGTCACTTTTACATTTTTACTTAACGTATCCTGTGACATTCCCATTTGCTTTCGATATTCCCGTATTTTATTCTTCACAACTTACCTACTCTCAACTGTATTTCTTCTTTACTATTAAAACATTAATTGCATATATAATGCCTAACAAAACAATAAAAAGTATTTCAGGATTTTGAGTGAAGACATTCTGTGCATTCCCATTTAAGCCAGAAAGTTTAATCGCTATATAGGACATGATAATCAAGAACATATAACCAAATGTGTTAGACAGTATTTCGAGTCTTATTCTCAATTGCCTTTCATCCAGTCTTCGCTCTTTTTTAAATTCTTTAGTATTAATTGCTATATATTTATAGTAAACCGTCCACATGACCAATGTAATAATAATAAAAAGTAACCATTTCAATACCATAAAAATTGCACCTCCAAATGTCAAAAGTTTTTTACATTTATTAGTCTAACATCTGAGATAAACATGTCAAATACTTTTTACATTTAGAGTGTTGATAGATATAAAACATATACTACTGTTTTTATGTTCAGGCTATAGCAGAGTGTGCTTTGGAGAGGTGCGTTATAAGCAGATTTCGGACCGCTATTTTATTTTATCGGTCCGTATTTCGCGTTTCTGGACCGCTAATTTTATTTATCGGTCCGTATTTCGCGTTTCTGGACCGCTAATTTTATTTATCGGTCCGTATTTCGCATTTCTGGACCGATATTTATTTTTATCGGCCGTATTTCGCGTTTCTGGACCGATATTTATTTTTATCGGCCTGTATTTTCCGTTTTCGGGTCGATATTTATTTTTATTGGCCTGAATATCTTCACATCTGAACATTTATTCCAAAACATTATGAACCTCCCTTCCAAAAGTGTATAATTACATTGAAAGCGTTTTGTTTAACATTTGTTCACTTTCATCCACTTAAATCACACATGTCAAAGTGCTTGTGACAAAGTTGCATCTACTATTCATTGTTAATAGGTATACATCTTCGTATGATTAAGTAACAAAATACTTTTTATGTAAGGGAAGGTGTGTTAAATATGGCAGAACAAACAGAAAAGAAAAAAGGCATTGGTCCTAAGGTTCAAGCTTTTGGTTCATTTTTAAGTAGTATGATTATGCCGAACATCGGTGCTTTTATTGCTTGGGGGCTAATTACAGCACTGTTTATTGAAGATGGTTGGTTACCTAATGAAGAACTTTCTACTATGGTAGACCCAATGATCAAATATTTAATTCCATTATTAATTGCATTTAGTGGTGGTCGTTTAGTTCATGGTTTACGTGGTGGCGTCGTTGGTGCTACTGCTACTATGGGGGTTATCGCAGCATTCCCTGATACACCAATGTTAATTGGTGCAATGATTATGGGTCCACTTCTTGGTTGGTTAATGAAAAAAGTGGATGAGTTCTTAGTTCCTAGAACGCCACAAGGTTTTGAGATGTTATTCAACAACTTCTCAGCTGGTATTCTAGCATTCATCATGGCAATCATTGGTTTCAAAGGTTTAGCGCCATTGGTTGAAGGATTAATGAAACTTCTTGGTATGGGTGTTGATTTCTTAGTTTCTCATCATTTATTGCCACTAGTAAGTATTATTATTGAACCAGCAAAAACTGTATTCTTGAACAATGCAATTAACCATGGGGTATTAACTCCGCTTGCATCTGAACAAGTTACTCAAGCTGGTAAATCTATATTATATACATTAGAGTCTAACCCTGGACCAGGTCTAGGTATTTTATTAGCGTATATGGTATTCGGTAAAGGTACAGCAAAAGCAACATCATATGGTGCTGGTATCATCCATTTCCTAGGTGGTATTCATGAAATTTACTTCCCATATGTATTAATGCGTCCTTTATTATTAGTTGCCGTTATTTTAGGTGGTATGACTGGTGTAGCTACATTCAGCATATTCGACTTTGGTACAACAGGTCCTGCATCACCAGGTTCAATTTTAGCCTACTTCGCAATAACGCCTAAAGGTAGTTATTTAGTCATGTTACTAGGTATCTTCCTAGCAACTTTAGTTTCATTCTTAGTAGCATCTATTATATTGAAAGTAACTAAAGATCCTGAAAGTGACCTTGAATCAGCAACTGCTGACATGGAAGCTCGTAAGGGTAAAAAATCTTCTGTAAGTGGTGCTTTAACTGGTGCTGATAAAGAAGAAAAAGAAACTTCAGATGATGCTGAAGAAAAAGATGAATCAGATGGATTATTAGATGAGTATGACACTGAAAATGTAGACGCACATGATTTCTCAAATGTTCAAAAAGTTATTTTCGCTTGTGATGCTGGTATGGGTTCAAGTGCAATGGGTGCCGGCATGTTACGAAATAAATTCAAAAAAGCTGAATTAACAAATATTGAAGTAACAAACACTGCTATCAATCAATTACCAGATGATGCAGATGTCGTAATTACTCAAAAAACATTAACAGATAGAGCTATTAAAAAGAATCCAAAAGCGATTCATATTTCAGTAGATAACTTCTTGAATTCACCAAGATATGAAGAGTTAATTAGCGAATTGAAAAAATAATTCTAAACAAAGGAGTGAAGGTCGATGATGATAAGTAACCGAGAAAAAAGCATTCTCAAATTACTATCTGAGCGTCTTCACTCTTTTTTAACGATTCATGACATTGCTCAAGACTTAGGTATTTCGTCTAGAACCGTGCATAGAGAAATGAAAAGTGTTGAAGATACACTCAATAAATATCACCTTTCCTTAACAAGAGTGCCTAAATTAGGACTCCGCATTGAAGGTGAACCACAAAATATTGATACTTTCGTTCAATCATTAAATGAACAACATACGATTGATTTATCTGATGAAGAGCGAAAAGTGATTATTTTATACAATTTGATCCAATCTAAAGGTCCAGTGAAATTATACAGCTTAGCTAATGAAATTGGTGCTTCAACACACACACTGAATAAGATTATTGAGCAGTTAGAGCCTGAGTTAAAAACCTTTGAACTATCGTTAGAACGAAGGCGCGGCGAGGGATTAATTTTAAATGGTGAAGAAGTAAATAAAAGACAACTATTAGCTAGATTTATGTTAGAAAAGTTAGACGGAGATAGCGTCTATTCTGTTGTTGAAGATCATTTTGTATATCACACATTAAATGAGACACATTTACAAGGTATCGTTGATATCGATAGATTATTTAATGTTGAACGGTTGTTAATGGATGAGCTTGGTACACTGCCCTATACATTAACAGAAGCTAGTTATTTAACTTTAACGATTCATATTGTATTAGCAATTGAACGTATTAAGCAAGATGGTCATGTAGATATTGAAGATGATATTTTAAACGAATTGATTTCAACAGATGAATTCAAAGTATCAGAAAGACTGACTAATGTGTTAAGTAACATTTATGATGTCACATTTAATCATTCGGAAATAGCATTTATCACAATGCATTTAAGAGGTGCAAGGCGACGTCATGAAGCAACATCATATGAGAGCACCGAAACGCATGAACAACGTGTAACGGAACTCATTGATTTTGTAAAAAGCGAAGGATTTTCTTTCAAAGATGAAGAGTCATTATTTAAAGGTCTAAATTTACATTTAGAGCCCGCTATTAACAGATTGGAAGCCAATATTGAAACATACAATCCGCTTACTGAAATGATCGAAACATATGATAAAGCATTATTCGAAGCTGTTTCGTCAGGTTTAAAGATTGTATTCAGTAATTATCATTTTCCAAAAAGCGAAGTAGCCTATATCGCACTTCACTTTGGTGGTATGTTAAAAGCCAAACAAAGTCGTTCATTACATGTATTAGTTGTTTGTAGTAGCGGCATTGGTACAAGTCGTATCCTATCCAATCGTTTGAAACAACATTTTTCTGAAATTACGCAAACGACCGAAGTATCCGTCAGTAGTTTAAAATCGATTGATTTCTCGATGTATGATGGCATGATTTCTACAGTTGCAGTTGATACTAAATATCCACACATTACAGTGAACCCATTATTACCGGAACAAGACGCTGAAAATGTTAAATATTTCTTGAAATTACAACATTCAATTGTTCAAAGGCAACAAGACAATCAGTCTAAAGAACAGCCAATTTCATATGAAGATTATGATCATACAGTTTCTTTTATAGAAGAAAGCTTATCATTAATTCAAAATATGATAGTTGAAAAGAAGAAAGTAACACAGCTCAATCGCTATTTAGTTCAAACGTTATCTAAAAATCACATTATTGATGACACGCATAGTTTCAATGAAAAACTTAGTAAAAGAATAGAACTACAAGGCTTTGCATTAACAGATTATCCAGTTGCTATACCTCATTTATCAGATGAACTTATTAAAAAACCACAACTGATTATAACTGAATTAACTAAACCTTTAATGCTTAGAACGATAGAGAATGAAGAACAAGAAGTAAATTGGCTCGTAAGTATGTTCATACCGAAAAATTCAGAACAAGGTCAATTTATGAGTGAAGTATCATCCTTAATTACTGAGCATCTGGATGATATTGATCAGTTGTTAAATGATAGAGTGCTAATAGAAAATACACTCAAATCATTTTTCTTAAATAAATTAAAACAAAAATTAACGAAAACGGAGTGATTTAACATGACAAACTTATTTAATCCACAAAACATTTTTATGAACTTATCAGTAAACTCACAAGAAGAAGCTATCGAAAAAGCTGGACAAGCTTTAGTTGAAGACGGTGCAGTAACTGAAAAATATATCACTGCTATGAAAGAACGCGAACAAATT
Source organism: Mammaliicoccus sp. K-M42 (assembly GCF_022386375.1). Classification (NCBI taxonomy): domain Bacteria; kingdom Bacillati; phylum Bacillota; class Bacilli; order Caryophanales; family Staphylococcaceae; genus Mammaliicoccus; species Mammaliicoccus sp. K-M42. Next base: position 55,344 of record NZ_JAJNIS010000005.1, read on the forward strand.
GTTACAACTTACATGGGTAACTTCTTAGCAATTCCACATGGTACAGATGAAGCAAAAACAGAAGTATTAAAATCAGGTCTCGTATTACTTCATATTCCAAATGGTGTTGATTGGGATGGAAACGAAACTAAAGTTGTTGTTGGTATAGCTGGTAAAGACGGTGAACATTTAGATATTCTTTCACAAATCGCGATTGTATTTAGTGAAGAAGAAAATGTAGAACGTGTCATCAACGCTCAATCTAAAGAAGAAATTCTTGCTATCTTTGAGGAGGTTGAACTTTAATGAAAGCCATTCACTTTGGTGCCGGTAATATCGGTCGAGGTTTTATAGGTAAAGTATTAAGCGATAATGGCTATGATGTGACATTCGTCGATGTTAATGAAAATATTATTAATCAAATTAATGAAGAAAAAGCGTATCAAGTAGTCATTGCTAACAAAGAAAATACTAAAGAACCCGTATCAGGTGTTAAAGGTATAAATAGTATTACTGAAACAGATAAATTAAAAGAAGCAATTTTAGAAGCAGATGTAATCACAACTGCAGTAGGTGTTAATATCTTACCAATCATCGCTAAATCTTTCGCACAATTTTTAAAAGAACGCGAACCTGGTAAAACATTAAATATTGTTGCTTGTGAAAATGCCATCATGGCAACGGATCAACTTAAAAAAGCAGTATTAGATATTACAGGACCTTTATCAGATGATATAAGTTTCCCTAACTCAGCAGTAGACCGTATTGTACCTCAAGGTCAAAAAGAAGGTTCATTAGATGTATTAGTAGAACCTTTCTTTGAATGGGTTGTTGAAGCTTCTAAATGGCAAGGTACTCAACTTGAAGATGTTCATTATGTTGATGATTTAACACCTTATATCGAAAGAAAATTATTAACTGTGAACACTGGTCATGCTTACTTAGCATATTATGGCCAATATAAAGGTTACAAAACAATCCTTGAAGCGATTCAAGATAAAGAAATTAATGACGGTTTACATGAAGTATTAAATGAAACAGGTGAATACCTCGTTGCAAACTTTGACGAGTTTACAAAAGAAGACCAAGCATATTATATTGAAAAAATAATTGGACGCTTCAATAACCCCTACTTATCTGATGATGTTACAAGAGTCGGACGTGGTGTGTTACGTAAAGTTGGACCAAATGATCGTATCGTAAAACCTTTAGTAGCTTTATCAAAAACAAATCAAAAACATTCAGAACTCGTAAAAGCATTATGTTACTTGCTTGAATATCAAGACGATAATGATAAAGAAACAGTTGAAAAAAACAACTATATCAATGATCATAGTGTTGCTGAATTCTTAAACAAATATGCAGAACTAGATTCAAATATTATTGAAGAAGTAATTATTCAATACACTTCTATTAAAAAATAACATTTTAAAAAGCCGTATTTTTAAATACGGCTTTTTACATGAATTAAATATATAATATTCTCATTTAATATTAGAATATTTCGTAATTCTCGATTTATTTTATTAGTAGAATTAATAATAATCTTACACTTAAATTTTATAGGATTATATTATATGTCCCTTTCGTTTGTGACAATTATATTATTTATATTATTATTTAATTAAATCCTACTCTTATTAGTTTACATACACTTATATTTAGGCTAAAATAAGTAAATAATTGATAAATGGAAACTATGAATTAAAAAATTAAAAACGCTTTCAAATTGATTAGACAAGCCTTCACGCTATATTGTATTTTTTCAATCATTGGAGCAAAATACTCACTATCTAGGGGGATTCAAAATGGCAATTTCTAAAATAGAAAATTGTTCAGATTTATTAGCACTTGTTACTTATGTGGACAAATTAAAATCTATCATTAAGAAGGATTTTTCACTTAGCTTTGAAGAATTCGCAGTTTTAACTTATATTAATGAAACAGATGAAGAAGAATATCATTTGAAAAAAATCATTAATAAATTAAACTATAAACAGCCACAAATTGTAAAAGCTGTTAAAAACCTATCACAACACGATTACTTTACTAAAAGAAGAAATGAATACGATGAACGTACAGTTTTAATTTTAGTTAATAAAAAGCAACGCAAATCTATATCAGAAGTTCTTGAAAAAATTGATAAAGAAATCGCAAAGACTGAAATAAACGATTAATATATAAACAAAACAGATTAAGGGCTGGGACAAATTAATTGTCTCAGCTCTTAATCTGTTTATATTACTTGCTTATCTCTTACGTTTTGATTCAAAAATTTAGAAACAACTTTTTTGAATTTTTCGCTTTCCTCGATAAATGGTGCGTGACCTGAATGTTCAAATATTTCTATTTGTGCACTTTTAATATTTTCAGTTACATTATCTATATCAAAAGGATCGTATTTGCCTTTCACAATAAGTGTAGGTATGTTTATATTATCTACTTTTATATTGATTCCATTTATAGACCTAACTGATATTGCATCTTCTTCAGCCGACATGCGATAATATTTTTTCACTTCTTGATACCATTTAAATGTTGAGTTCGTATCATGAAATATTTCATTAAACAGAATTAACATCGCTTCTTCTTTACTAAACCCTGCTACTATATCTCTATGTTTAGCGATTAATTTAATAAATGGTTGTTTACCTTGATTAGATATTGACGATACAATTACTAACTTTTCAACTTTTTCTGGATGTTGATTAGCAAATTCTTGTGCTATAACGCCACCCATATCATGCCCCAAAATATAAGCTGATTCAATTCCCTCAGAATCCATTAAGTCTATAATATCATCGATATGATTTTGTATAGAAAATGATTGTGGCTTTTCAGATTTACCGTGCCCTCTTGAATCCATTGTATAAGTTGTATATTGATCTTTCAGAAGTTGTACCGTTGAATGAAATGTAGCTAAATTCATACTTAATGCATGTAACATAATAAGTGGTTTACCGTTACCGTGCTTCTCGTATACTATATGAGTCCCATCCCTTGCTATTAATTCTCCCATAATCTGTACCTCCCTACTTTACAGTAATAATATACCCCTTTTACAATTTTTCACACTTATAATATTAATTTAATACCATAAACAAAAATGCAGAAAATGATTGTGGTCGACTAATCATTTTCTGCATTTTTATTATACATATTTTCTTGTTGAATATATCATTACAAAATATAAGATTATAAATAAAATAATCAACCAACTACCAAATGTTGTAATCATGATTGCCATTTCATTAGTAGTTACAGCAGCAATTGTTTTCTGTATTACTGCCAAACCCATTGCAGCCACTTCAAGCTTTTTCAAAAATAATGACACAACAACAAGCAGGACGCCAACCACAAAAATAGCTTGAAAGACAGCTATTGGTATAACATACATGCCTAATGATAAGCCGAATATTTTTAAAATGCATAAAATAATACCAATACTAAATAGCAGTATATTCGTCATCATGAGCTTTTGATTAGGATATAAATAACTGTGTTTCTTAATGATTATATATATAACAAGTGAAATTGAAAGGATAACTACAAAATAGAATATATATAATCCCGTTACAGCACTAAATGGAATTAATTTTTTATCAAATAAATATGCCATTAATAAGAAGTTAAGTATATAGAAAAGAATAGGATTATAGTTCACTATCACGATATTTCGTTCTACAATTTGAAGAATTTCCGCATGTGATTTATGTCTATATTCAGCATAGTCTATGTCTTTCTCATCAGACTTTTTCATATCTTTCTTTAATGAATGCTGCACTTTATCAATTTGTTTAGGTAAAATTCCGACATGTTGTAAATAGTCGTTCACATTTTCCAGCAATACTTCATTGTTTGGACGCATATATACACCACCTTCATTCTAATATTGTATAAATTAATCCCCCATTATGCAATATGTTATTACATAATGGGGGATTATATTCATCATTTATTTAGTATTTACCTAAATCAATACGATATACTTTAAATTGTTTACTTTTCGGAGTTGCTTTTGAAAGTTGGAAGTGCGCTTGATCGTTATTCACGTAAGCATAACCACCAGTATATTGATTATTTTGTACACGTTTAGTCGTATTATCACCTAGCACTGAAACAAGTGATTTCAGATTCACATTTGTTAAATCGTCGTAAATCATTGTAATTCGTTTCACAGTTTCTTTACCATCGTGGACTTTTGCAGTAATAATCATATGCCCATTTGCACTATCAAATTCATAATAATTCTCTCTGCCATTACTATCATCAGAGTATGAAAACATTACGTTAGGATACTTTGATTTAATTTTAGAAATTTTATCTCCAATTTTAATACCTTCAATTGCAACCGTACCGTCTTTATAAGATTGTACATTATCATCATTAATATTTAATTGTTTATCAGTTGCAGCATTTGCCTCAGCAAAAGTTGAAAATGGTAATACCATAAGTACCATCGCTATAATTAAGAGACATTTTTTCATATGAGGTTCTCCTTCAGTCTATGACTTATATGCTATGCATTTAACTGAGTATATTATAACACACACATTACAAAATGACCACTTTTGTTACAAACATGTAACAAATGCATTAACGCGCCGTAATTTAATCTAAAAATTCATTAAGTACTTTTATAAACTTTTCATTTTCTTCTACAAAAGGTAGCTCTCCTGATTCTTCAAATAGCTTAAATTCAGCATTAGGTAATAATTCAGCAACTCGTTTACCTTCACTATATAATATCTTTCCATCATACAATCCAGATATAATCAGTGTCCTTACCTTAATCTCTGATAATAATGAGACAATGTCAAAATCTTTAAACGAGCGCTTAATCGCAATTTCTTCTTCCATTGTTTGTAAATCATTAGATGGCATGTGAGATTTAACAAACTTTTTAGCTTGTTTTATATTTTTATATCTAAATCTTAATAAATATTTTTCTCTCTCTTGTTCAGTCATTGTTCTGATTTCGTCAGCATGTCTATCGTAAATACGATTATCTGGAAATGTCGTATGATTATCGGTTGGATTAATCAATACCATACCATTTATAAGACTAGGATTTTTATATGTTAAACCTGTTGCAATAGTAGCTCCAAGTTCTAAACCAATTACATAAGCAGAATCAATAAATAATGCTTTAATCAATTGTTGTATATCTGAAATATAATCATCTACTCGACTATCACTAAGGGTATCACTTAGTCCATGACCTCTTAAATCAATGGAAATCACTTGGTATTGTTTGCTCAATTTTTTAATGATCGGTGTAAATACTTCCATATCTTGAAAAACACCATGCAGTAAAATAACAGGATATCCATTACCTTTCGTTTTATAATGAATCGCAACATTTTCTTTAGTTAAAAATAATTTCATCATGCATCACCTCTTTCGATTTTTGTACAAACTTCTATTAAATCGCTTAAACTTTCAATCGTATAATCTAATTCATCCTCTTCAGGTGTACCTAATACAGAATTAGCCATCCATACAGTAATCATACCCATGGCGTGGGCTGCAGCAATATCATTTAAAGGACAATCGCCAACATAAATAGCATTCTTGGCAGTAACACCTAGATGCTTCATAATATCTTCAAATATTACAGGATCTGGCTTTCTAACGCCAACTTCATCAGACGTTGAAACATAATGTATATATGGATATATCCCAATTGCATTCATAACATGTGTGATATCTTCGCTTTTACCGTTCGTCACTACACCTAACTTATAACCCATGTTTCTTAATTTTTCTAAAACAAACAATGTATCATGAAAAGGAAAATGATATCTATAATGATGCATCTTATAATCATTATAAAACGTTTTCCAAGAAATTCTTTCTATATTTAATTTTTTAACTAATTCTTGATATACCCATTCAATATCTTCTAACCCATAGGGATTCAATGTTAAATATACCTTTTCAAAATCACGTCTTTGGACTGTAACCATCAATTCATGAAATCGTTCAAATTGTTCTTCCAAAAATTTCATTCGTGATTTCTCACGATCAACAAGCGTATCTTCCAAATCAAAAATAATCGCTTGAATATCACACGAACACATGTCATCATCCCTTTCATAGAAACATTTTAAACTATTCCATAAAGAAAGCAATACAATTCTTCAATAGAAAACACCAATCCTTTGTATACAGCTCTAAAGGACTGGTGCAGTAACGCTAATTTAAGTTTATATTATAAATGCGCGTTTAACCTTTTTCTTTTTTTCGTTGTTCAGTAATCATTAAGTACATCATGATTGGAATTGCGATGATTGATAAGACAATTCCAACAGGTATTTGTATCGGGCTTATAATCACTCTTCCAACTGTATCTGCAATAAGTAATAAAGACCCACCTATTAGTAGATTTAATATCATTTGAATACGGACAGACACTTTATAAACTCTACGAACTACTTGAGGAACAATCATACCTATAAATCCAATAATACCTGTAAAGCTAATAATGACCGCCGTCATGATTGCTGCTATTAATAAACAACACCATGAAACTACTCGAACATTGACACCAAGTGTTATCGCTTTGTCATCACCTAATTGAATAATTTTAATAAAATGACTCATTGCAAATAAAAATATAATACAAATGAGTGTAACGCCTCCTGTAATTTCTACAGTTATTGTCTCAGCCGACGAAACACTTCCGAACATATAAGAGACCATACTATTCACTTTATTTGGCTTAAGTAACAATAATATATAAAGTGCTGAACTGAAAAATGCTCCTATAAATATACCAGATAAGATCATGGTCGCTACGTGAAATGTCTTAACCATCGTTTCTGTAATTAATACAACTATAATAAGTGTTAACAAACTAAAAAATATAGAAAATAATGGTACAAACCATATCGAAACACCTAAGAATACAGCTAATGCACTACCAAATGTTGCACCGCTTGCTAAACCTAATGTAAAACTATCTGCCAATGGATTATTTAATATCGTTTGGTATATTTGACCACTTAATACAAGTCCCATACCAGCAATTAATGCTAACAAAGTTCTAGGTACTCTTAGCTTATAAAATATTGTCCAATCTAGTTGATTTTCAAATTTCCATGTTATACCAGTTGAGCCAACAAACAATGAAATAACAATAGCTAACAATAGAACGAGAAACCATAATGTAAGCAGTTTATAGATTTTTATATTTTTAGTCATAAACTTTATCTGAAAGTTCTTTTAACCCTTTAGCAAGTCTAGGACCTGGTCTTGAAATCATATCTGCATTTAAAGCATGAACATGTTTCTCTTTAACAGCCTTAACTTGCTCAAAGCCATCTCTATTGTTATTTAATTTCTGATATTCATCTTCATTTTGTCCGCTTGTCGTAATCATCACATCCGGATTCCTTTTTAAAATGCTTTCTTTATCTGTTTTTATCCATCCTTCTTGGTCATGATAGATGTTTTCTGCTTTTATAGAATTTAACATATCATCATAAAATGTATTCGATCCTGAAGTATAAATATCGGGCTGAGAAGATATTTCCATAAAGACCTTTTTACCTTGTTGTTCTTTAGGGACTTCTATAATAACATTGTTTATTTCACTTTTAACTTTACGAACGAGTTGATTAGCTTCTCGTTCTTTACCTGTAACTTTACCAACTTGTTTAAACGTTTCATACATTTCATTAATTGAATTTGCATCATCAATATAAACCACTTTAACACCTGCATCACTCAATTTTTTCAAATCTTTTTCTTGAGTAGATTGATTAGATTCATGCGCTAAAATTAAATCAGGTTTTGCTTTTAATAAAGCTTCTGTATCCAATTTAAAAGCATCGAATTTCTTTTTATTTTTAACATCTTTAGGATAATCATCGACTGTTGATACCCCAACTACTTTATCCCCAAGTCCTAATTCATATAATATCTCTGTGTTGCTTGGAATCAACGACACGATACGCTTATCTTCTTTTTTATCCGTTGATTCTTGCTTCGTTTCTTTATTACTATCAGAATTCCCACTTTGGCAACCTGATAGCACAATCAAAGCCGCTAAAATTAAATAAATTACATTCAGTCTTTTCATAACTTCTCTCCTCAGCATGTTTATTAAAAAATGGTACACAAAAAGGCACAGCTCAAATAAGATTGAGCTGCACCTCAATTAAAACATTTTATTTAATTACATAGATTCTGGAGCTGAAACGCCAATTAAAGCTAAAGCATTACGCAATGTAATACGTGCCGCTTCAATTAAAGCTAAATGTGCTTTCGTCTTATCTAAATCATCAGTTAATACTTTTTCTGCATTATAGAATTTATGGAATTGTGCAGCTAAATCTTGAATATAGTTCGTGATACGATGTGGACTGCGAGATTCAGCAGCAGAAACTATCGTAGGTTCAAATTCAGCAATTTTCTTCAATAAATCATAAGCTTTTTCATGTGTAATTGATGATAAATCAACATTTTGATCAATCGTTATATCTTTTTCATTAGCTTGACGAATAATTGAAGATATACGAGCATGTGCATATTGTGCATAATAAACTGGATTATCTTGTGATTCTTTCTTCGCAAGTTCCATATCAAAATCAAAGTGTGTATCTGGACTACGCATTGTTAAGAAGTAACGTGCTGCATCAATACCCACTTCATCCATTATGTCTCGTAATGTGATGGCATTCCCAGTACGTTTACTCATCTTCACTTCAACACCATCTTGTAACAATCTTACCATTTGCATAATTTGTATTTCAAGACGTTTTGAATCTACTCCGAATGTTTCTAAAGAAGCTTTTAAACGATTAATATAGCCGTGGTGATCTGCACCAAATAAGTTGATCAGTTTGTCATAACCACGTTCAACTTTATCATAGTGATACGCAATATCTGGTAAGAAATAAGTGTACGTACCATCTTGTTTAATCAATACGCGGTCTTTATCATCACCAAACTCAGTCGTTTTTAACCAAGTTGCGCCATCTTGTTCATATGTGAAACCTAGCTCAGTCATTTTATTTAATACTGCTGTAATTTTGTTTGTTTCATATAAAGAAGTTTCACTAAACCAATTATCAAAATGGATATTAAAATCAGCTAAATCTTGTTTTAATTTAACCATTTCATAATCTAAACCAAGTTGACGGAAAGTTTTAATACGAACATCTTCTGGTTGATCCTTAATTTCAGGTTGCTTCTCAGCTAAATCTTTACCAATTGCGATGATATCTTTTCCGTAATAACCATCTTCAGGTAATTCAGTATCTTGTCCTAAAGCTTGGTTATATCGCGCTTCTATTGAATGAGCTAAATTCTCAATTTGTTTACCTGCATCGTTTATATAATATTCACGTGTCACATCATAACCAGCAGCATTTAAGACGTTTGATAATGTATCACCAACAGCAGCATTTCTTGCATGTCCAATATGTAAATCTCCAGTTGGATTTGCTGAAACGTATTCTACTATGATACTTTCATTCTTACGTTCTTCTGATTTACCAAATGCTTCACCTTTAGTTAGTGCTGATTTGATAATATCAGTTAAATATTGTTGATCTAAATAAAAATTAATAAAACCTGGGCCAGCAATATCAACTTTCTTAACATTTGCTTTAGTCGTATCTAAGTTATCCACGATTTGGTTCGCTATTTCACGAGGATTTTTACGTGCAAGCTTAGTTAATACCATTGCGATGTTAGAAGAGTAATCTCCATTAGCAGGGTCTTTAGGTGATTCTATTTTAATTTCTGGAACTGATTCAACAAGTTCGGCTTTTAATATGCTTGCTTTGATTTCTTCAATTAACGTTTCTTTAACTTGGTTAATAATATTCATTCATTTATCTCCTTAAAATTAATTTGAAATTGATATGTCCCGAGTAATCCTGTGTGGTCACTTAATTGATAATGTATCCTGAGTTTACCCTTATTATCATCTATATAATGTTTAATTGATAGTGTTTTGACAGTCATTGTCATACGTCCGGCTTCAGTATCATAATAACTAATTGTTTCATGTCCTTCGACAAAGTGAAACACTGTTTTAACTGTGCCAGTACGGTGAATTTTCACACCATCATCATCTATTTTAAGCATATTTTTTACTATTTGGTTATCAATCGTTTCTTCATATCTAATAATATCACTATTTCTTCTATGATATGTACCGGATGTTTTTGTTTGAAACGTTGATTTATCGCCATTTTGTTTCACAACTTGTTTAATATTAATGTTAATATTCTCTTCCATAGTTGGCCACCTCATCGTATAAGAACGTATATCATTATAGCATATTTGACAAATAAAATTAAAAAAAGCAGGGCTAAAAGCGCCTGCTTTTTTTAGTGTCCTAGCTATAGTAGCTATCAACTATTTTACTTATGAAATTGTGAAAAGACAATAGCAATTTACTTGAATTGTTATATTTCACAATTAAGTCACAAAATAGACATATTTAATCCGTATCAAGTGATGATTTTAATTCCTCACTACTGTTATTCCACATTTCTTCACTATGCTCTTGAAGGAAATTTTTAAGTACGATTCTATTTTCATCACCAATTTGGTCAATTTTAATATGATGCTTCATAGATTTATCCATCATATTAACATGCTCTGGCATACTTTTATATCCACGCTTTTTAGGTTTGTTAACCATTAAGTAACAACCCGTTAACCCTGCATAATAGGGTCCTTGTTCACCACGTTCTGTTGTAACCCAACAAAGCCAATATTCTTTAGCTTCTTCACCTTTAACTTCTTCTATATCTTTAACCCATTTTACACGCTTTTCCACTTCTGCTCTTGCGTGCATTGCGCCAACATCTATAAAAGCACTTTGCTCTGTTACATCAACGAACACAGGTGCAACGTTATCTAAACTGATTGAACCAATATTTGTGCCTTTATGTCCATCTAATGGATCATTTTTTATTATATTAAATTGAAATCCTTTTTTTTCAGCCAATTGTTTCACCTCATTTAATTCTTGCTTACATCATACTAGAGTATTAGATAGACATTCAAGATTGTAATCTATACGAGTTCATTTAATAAATTAATGATATCACCTTTAATATTTTCATCTTCCATTTCTAATATCAATTCTTTTGGATAATACAATTTATAATCAAGTCGTTTAATTCCTGTAATACTGTGAATTATGACTGATTGACTACTAATCTCTTTAATGTGGCCTGACTTTTGTAATAAATGTATCGGTTGTCGATTTGATCCAGGACGATCATAGTCGTATGGTAAGTCAGAAAATGAATCACACACAAAATAATACTCTGGGTCAATTCCACCCTTTTCAAATAGGTCTGTCAATTCACCAATCGTAATAATCGATCCATCAAATGGTAAATATTTAAATAAATCACGATTCACAAATCGTTTACTTAAATCACTCAAAATTTGATCTGCTTCTTCAGTCCATTCTTCTAAATAATACATTACGACTGTCTCATCTAATCGTATATAGTCTTCAATAGAAACTTCACCTTCAAAGAATGGAATTAAATATTTAGGCTCTTCTTTAAATGAATAACCTTGATCATAAAGTACTTTAGCACGTTTGAAACATCTATTAAGCAATACTTCTCCACCACGGCTTACTGGATGAAAATATATTTGCCAGTACATTTGATAACGACTCATCAAGAAATTTTCAACAGCATGCATACCACTTTCTTTAATAAGTACTTCATCTTTTGAAGGGCGCATTAAACGTAATACACGCTCCATATCAAATTGTCCGTAGCTAACACCTGTAAAATAAGCATCCCTTTGTAAATAATCCATTCTGTCTGCATCTATTTGAGAAGAAATCATGGAAATCACTAACTTATTTTCATGTGTTTTATTTATAACTTCAGCTACTTCAGTTGGGAAATCAGGTGACACTCTTCTCAACACTTCATTAACTTCTGTATCACCTTTAATTATCAACTGTGTAAATGCTTCATGATCAGTTAAAAATATTTTTTCGAAACAATGAGAAAAAGGGCCGTGACCTAAGTCATGTAATAAAGCAGCACATAATGCAAGTGGTCTATCTTTATTATCCCAAGGTGCTCTTCCATCAAACACTTCATCCACCATTCGTCTTACGATTTCGTAAACACCTAAAGAATGGCCAAAGCGACTATGCTCAGCTGTATGGAAGGATAAATATAATGTTCCGAGTTGTTTGATTCTTCTTAGGCGTTGAAATTCTTTTGTTTTAATAAGATCCCAAATTAATTGATCACTAACATGTATATAACGATGAACAGGATCTTTGAAAACTTTCTCTTCAGGTAGCTTTTTCGTTCCATAAGCTTCTTCTGTCACTTTGTTCCCTCCATTTCTCATCTTTACTCTACTGTAAATTCGATTTCACCAACATGTTCATAAGTTGCTTTATACGCACCTTTAGTGAGTGTTTTAGGCAAAATAAATGTTCCACTTGAGACAAACATACCAGGTGTTAAAGAACGATTATATTCTTTAATATTAGAAATGAGCCATTTAACAGCTTTAGCTGGATGACCTTCTACTTCTGTACTATATCCAGATGCAAGCTCTTTACCATCTAATGATAAAGTCCCTTTTATGTTATCAATGTCTTCGTATGTTAATTGCTTAGGATCACCATAAATGACGCCACCACTTACTGCACTATCTGCAATAATTTCGTTAACTGTTAAATTAGGAAACCAATTGCTAAATCGAGAATCCGGTATTTCGACTCCTGGTGCAATAAGGCACTTACGCATAATATCTTCTAAACTATCTTCTTCAGTCAATTCTTCTTGAACAATAAAGACCAATTCCAACTCTGCTAAAGGTTCGTTTAAATCATTTAAATAAATACGTGGACCAAAAATAGTCGTTTCACCCATCGCACCGTATAAAGGTGTCGTTGAAGAAAAGATATCTCTTGTTTCTTGGCTCGTTAAACTAATTTTATATCCTTTATGAACTTCTGTTTCTTCCTTACGTTGCAAGACACCTTCTTGAATATCATAAGCTGCATGTTCAGTAATATTCGAAGGCAAAATACCATTTGGAATAATTTTTTTATTTTCATAAGCTTCATAAAATTGAGAAACCCATTTATTAAGTGATTGTTCCATTACAAACGACCTCCTAAAAAGTTTTTTTCATAAGTGTTGTGCTCATTGCATCTCCAAACAATAACTCTTCATACTTACGAATTACTTCAAAACCTTCTTTCTTATAAAAGGCAATACCAATGTCGTTCTTACCATCAACTTCTAAGTATACTTCTTTGTATAAACCTTTATATTGGTCTAGACCAGCATAAAGTAATGCTTTACCATAACCATCACGTTGTGCTTCAGGTAGAACATAATGAGAAGAAAGATATAGCTCAGTTCCTTTAATAAAGTTCGCAAAACCAACAATCTTTTCTTCATCTTCTGCAACAAAGAAATCAGAATCATTAATACGTTTCTGAAGCATCTCTTTAGAATAAGATGCATTTAAAAATGCCGTCACCGTGCTAGCCGTATAAATATTGGTATACGTATCATACCAAGCTTTAGATGCTACATTTTTAATTCCAGAATAATCTTCTATCGTTGCTTTTCTTACATTTGCCATAAATATCTCTCCCTTATCTACCTTTCACATCAAGCATATGACCATGATGTCTATTATTCTATGTTTATTTATTCCCTATATACCATTATTACAATGTACACATTTAAATATCTTTCTATCTAACCTTATAAGCAATTATATCATTTATATACTAAAAACTATAATATTCAGAACACTTAATTATACTCGAAACCCCTTTAGAAATGTAGAATTTGTTAAGTAAGTTAACTCTTAATAATAATATTCATATAAAATATTTAAAAATAAAAGAAAGTGGGACATAAATAATTTTTTTTTGAAAAAATGAGATGAGTTGTAGATTAAATATGGAGTTAATCGAAGAGTTGGGGTGAGTTGTAGATTAAGTCAGGCGTTAATCTAAGACACCCTCAAAATCAACACTGAACAATGAAAGGCTGGGACAATTAATTTGTCCCAGCCTCAAGAAATATGGTGTTATTCTTTTATGATTAGTATAAATGTGCTTAATGAGCTTGAAGTCTTCGTGCGTTTTGACCCGATTTAATCCAAACTTCACTTCATAAATTTCTATTCTACTTATTCAACTTCTTATTTAACTTCTCATCTATTTCTTTTTGTCGACGTTTTCGTTCTTCATTTCTAAGTCGCAATCTTTCTTCTTCTTCTGGATCGCGTTTCTTTTGAAGTTGTTTTTGAATTTTCTCCATGAGTTCTTCTTCTGTTAACGCGGCACATGGGCGGTTATTAACGAATGCGAATGTTTTTCTTCTGCCTGGTCCACAATAAGATTGGCAAGCTACTTCTACTTCGGCTTCTGGATCTATTTTTTTTAATTTTTTCAGTAGTGATGGTAAATTAACAGCTTGGCAATCATCGCAGACTTGAAATTTATTTCGCATTTGTTTCCCCACCTTTCTCGATTTCTAGTTTAGCAATAAATTATTATACCACCTTAACAGTTGTTTGAGAATGTCATTTTATTGTTTTTCCATATTTCGTACCATTTTATCATTTCGTTCAATCATTCTTTCAAAATATTTATCATATAGCTCCCATTCTTCTGTTGTGACGGGATTCATATTTAATGTTGCACCTAATGTTTTTAGACTTCCTAACAATTTGAACAATATGTCATTCGTTGTATAATCTTTATCTAATAATTCATTTATAGATGCCATACTTTCAGGAATGATGGTTGGATAGATAAATTTTGTTTTTTCATTTTTTAATGCATGTTGATAGAATTCTTTCATCATGTTTGCACGTTCTGCACCAGATCCTTCTACACATAAGTATATTTGAACTGCTATACCACCTCTAACTCTTCGTTGTGATATACCAGCAAACTTTCTGTTATTGATACTTAAGTCATAGCTACCCGGACAGTATGAGGCAGAGATTTCTTTATTTTCAATAGCATTTGTTTCTTCTTTAAACATTTCACGTATGAGACGTAACATCACTTCATATCCCGTATCAATGGATACATCATGTTTACCTTTAAAAATCAAAGATATATTTAGTACACCTTTGTCTAACACAACGCCTAAACCACCTGAATTTCGAACGATTGCACTGTATCCTTTAATATTATTTAAAAATTCAATGCCATCTTTTAAAAAAGGTAATCTAGAATCGTGTATGCCTAATATCACGACGTGGTTGTGTATCCATGTTCTTACTACACTTGGACTTTTATCATTTCCAACTTGATCACAAAATGTATCATCGAAACTAAAGGACTGCATTGGCTGCAGTCCTGAAGTGTGGTCAATGTATCGCCATTCTTGTGTAAAATAATCTTTCAAAGTTTCCACGATTATAATGTTTGAGCAGCTGTAATAATTGAAAGACTGTATACGTCTTCTGCTGAACAGCCACGTGATAAATCGTTAACAGGTGCGTTTAAGCCTTGTAATACAGGACCAACTGCATCAAATCCACCTAAACGTTGTGCAATTTTGTATCCAATGTTACCCGCTTCTAAGCTAGGGAAGATAAATACATTTGCATCACCTTGAATTTCAGAATTTGGCGCTTTTTTAGCAGCTACTTCTGGAACGATTGCTGCATCAAATTGGAATTCGCCATCTAATACTACATCTTTTAAGTCTGTTTCTTTCAAGTTTTCTTGAGCAATCGATACCGCTTCAGATACTTTTTCAGTATCAGGTGATTTCGCTGAACCTTTAGTTGAGAAGCTTAGCATTGCTACTCTTGGAGACATACCGAATGCTTGAGCAGTCTTAGCACTTTCAATTGCAATTTCAGCTAAGTCTTGAGCATTTAATTCTGGGTTAATTGCGCAATCACCAAACACATACTGTTCTTCACCTTTAGTCATGAAGAATACACCTGATGTTTTAGTAACGCCTGGTTTAGTTTTAATGATTTGTAATGCTGGACGTACAGTATCCGCTGTAGAATGCGCAGCACCACTTACTAGTCCATCTGCTTGATTAGTATAAACTAACATTGTTCCGAAGTAGTTTACATTGTTTAATAATTCTTCAGCTTGTTCTACTGTTGCTTTACCTTTACGGCGTTCAACAAATTTTTCTACTAAATCAGCTTTTAATTCGCTTTTTTCAGGGTTAATAATTGTAAGTCCATCGATTGATAAATTAGCACCCGCTGCTGTTTCTTTAATTGCTTCTTCGTTACCAAGTACGATCGGTGCAACCAAATCAGTAGCTTGTAATTTAACAGCTGCTGTTAATACACGAGCATCGTCACCTTCTGGTAATACGATACGAACATTCTTACCTGATAGTTTGTCGCTTAGGACATTAAGTAAATTAGACATAATTGCCTCCTATATATGATTGCTTTAATTTTTCCATTCATAATTATAACATTTTTTCATAAATTTTCACGTATCCGAACTATGAATTAATTTTATAAAAATACACAAATTTATGATTTATATTTTGACAACAACTTTTTCCATTTTTGAACTATATCTTTATCTTTAACTTCAGTAAAAGCGACATTTGGTTTTAAGTTAGGATCTTTACCATTATAATCTTTATCGGCAAATCCTGTAGATAAAGTGACATCTTCGTTCTGAGTGAATTCATACTGATATACTTTTCCGTTATCAGCAAATAAATATTTAGTAATTGGCTTATTCATATCCGCTACTTCATTATAACCTTGGATATTCGTTAAATCTTGCGCTTGTTTATCGATACCTTTTACATTGTTTTTAGAATAATATGCTGATATCCCAACTATATTATGTACTTTGAATGCTTTTTTTCCAGGCTTATTATGATTTGTAATTTGTAATTCTCCGTCTTCTGTCAAAGCATATCCATCACCTTGTGTGTGATCACTGCTACTAAAATAGCGATTAGATATTGCCATTCCTTTGTCTTTACCATACTGATCTGCATAGATTAATAATTTTTCTTTTAATTCATCTTTTTCTTTATCTGAAACTTGTATTTCTTCAGCTTTTGCTTGTTTGGTTTCTGATTTTTGTTGTGTTTCTTTCTTTGTTGTTGAGTCATTACTACATCCACTTACTAAGCAAATTAAAATTATAAAAGCACTTAAGCATTTGAACTTATGTTGCAAGATAATCTCTCCTTCTATTTACAAATAGACGTCTCCACATAATATTGCTTGAAGGAGACGTCTAATATACATGTTTATTTAACTTTAAAAATTATTTTTAGTTCTTTTTAATACCAAATTCATCTACTAATTTAACTTGTCTCTGTTCGCCTTTACTAATATCTCCATGTAGTTGATATATTTTAACAACCAATTCGTCTCCTGATACGTCATAAACTGAGAAGTTCTGGTCTGATGAGTCGCGGTTGTTTTCATGACTATTATTAAATGCATCTGTTTTATGAGGTTGTTCACCTAAAGCAAACAGACTATTGTAATGATCTAATTGCTCTTGTGTTAAGTCTTTTAATTCAGGTCTTACCTTTTTAATATGTTCTAATGGACGGTCATAAATACTATCATACGCTTTAGTTCCACCAGTATTAGGTAACACATAAACTGAACCTTTAGGATTATCGTAATATGCTACATTATCTTTACCACGTATTTGTTTAGCATCTTCTTTTTTAGCATTTACAAAACTATTTTTTGTTCCAGTATGTTCAAGTGGTTTTGTACGTGAAAGTACATGATCATGACCTTGAAGTACTAAATCAACATCTAAATCATCAATTTGTTTAGTCAGCTCATCACGTATTTTAGCGACATCTTCATCTGATAAAGCATGATAAGATTTAGAATACATCGGTTTATGAAGGTTTAAAATAACCCATTTAGCACCATTTTTCTTCGCATCTTTAATATCTTGCTTAATCCATTCCATTTGCTCTTTCCCAATAGCTTTCTCTTCTGGGTTATCTTTTGATTTTTTATTATCATTCGTATTAGCTACAACCATATGCGCACCGTTATAATCAAATGAATAATACGAGCCACCATTCACTGCATTATTTTCTTTCGGAACATTTACATGATCGTTATAAGTAGTTAAAAGTTTCTCATCTTCTTCACTTAAGGCGTATTCATCATGGTTACCAGGTGCAGAAGCGATTGGTAATGACATAAAGGATGGGCGTGATTGATCATATAAATCACGCCACTCATCTTCAATTTGAGCAGTCTCAACAAAGTCTCCTGTATGAAGTGCAAAGTTTGGATTGCCAGCTGTTTTAATGGCATTGCTTAGAGTATCAGCACCAAACTGAGCTTCATTTCTTACATGTTCATTCCAGTATGCATTTTGTGTATCTGTATATTGAACGAATTGGAAGTGATCATCTTTGTTTCCAGATGTTTTAAATTGACCTACTTCACTTTGAGGACCATTTGCACTACCTACGCGATAATAATATGTAGTATTTGGTTTTAAATTATTTGCTTCAGCTTTATAGCTATATTCTGGTACTGTCGTTAATTCTGATTTCCCGTGTTTATCACCACGTGTCCATTCAGGTCCTTTGGCATTTTTATCAGTGTAATAACCTTTAACTTTTTCTTTACCATTCTTATCTTTAACAGGTTCACCTTCATCATCTTTTTCTAGATCTGCAAAGATAAAGTTTCCATTCTTATCTCGTTCAACATATTTCGAATTTACTTTTTTAGATTTAGCATCAAAAGAACGTGCATCATCAAAATTACCAGTTTCAGAAACCCATACTTTTGCATCTTTAAACTGATCTGTAGTATACCAATTAAATGCCATTTCTGATTTAGTATCACCGTTAAAATTAGTAATGATACGGTTAGGTTGGTTTTTCTTAGGAACTGGTGCTACCTGAGGCTTTTGGGATGTCACTTTAATTTCAGAATCACTTGTGTTAGCTGTTGTTTCAGATGTATTAACTCCCGGATTTCCAGACCCACTCGCTTCTACAGTTTCATTTGCAGAAACGCCTAATAATAACATCAAACAAGCAGTTCCACTTAAGAATCGTTTTGTTACTGACTGATTATACATGTACACTTCCTCCTAATTAACCCTTGTGATTTAAAACGCATTACATTAGGAAGTGTATCAACTGTAGGTTAACCCTTTGTAAAGATATTATAAATGTTTTATTAATGAAATTTTAAATAATACATAAAGAGGAGTCTAGGACATACATGTCCTAGGCTCCCTAATATACTCTATTTTAATTATTATCATTTAAGTAATTATACATTTGACTCGGTTGTCCTAATCTCATATCTACAATGATGTGCTGGGCATCTACTACTTTTTTTACTGGAAAGTCAGCTAAAGGTGCCATTACATGTTCAAAAAGTTGTAATCTTGCAGGACCTCTATATGCTTCTTTCACTTTTACATCCGTTATTTGGCTGCGTGTTAATTCACTCATTAAAAGTGATCCATCGTAGTGTCTCATCTGTTTCAACATAAATTGTGGTGTTGTTATGATTGACTTAGCTTCTTCATCATCCATACGATAATATTTATATCCCATAGTAGCTTGAGCTACTCTTAATGAGTTGTAGTCCAAAGTGCCAACTAGTACGTCGTTGTCTACATATAAATTAGGCGTACCTGCTTTTTTAGGAAAAGCGGCAACTTCTCTACCTGATGCGATTGCTGCTTGGTTATTTACATACATAGAAAGATAGAATTCGCCTGCTTCACCATTATATTCTACTGGAATAACGTGTCCAGCTTCCATATAAGAACCTAATCCTGTACTGTCAGGCATATTAATGACTTCAAACTTTATTAAATTACTCGTAACTGTAAGTGGTTCTGGAACAATTTCTTTGAGCATTTCCATATCTGTTTCATAAACGATATTCAAAAATTCTCTATCTTTAAAATACATGTCAGTTGCAGGAAATACCGGTGCATTCAATGGTGTAGCTGAGATATTTTTAACTTCTTCTTTTCTCATATTAAAAGCTCCTTTTTCTGCTCAATTATTTTAGCGAATTCTGCAATACTTTCACTAAATTGCGGAACTGTCTTTTTATTTTCCGCTTCTGATACGATTTCTACAATTTTATCATTATATGGTGTAGGTATATCGATGTTATCTCCTTCTCGTGCAACTAAACCGTTAATATAGTGAATTTCTGTTTTTCTACCTTTTTGTAAGTCTTGTAACATACTTGCTTCCAATTTACGGTTTGATTCCATTATCATTTTCAACTTTTTAGTTTGTTTTTCAATGTTATCAATTATTTTAAATTGAGTAAAATCAACGCCAGACATGATTTCAAATTCTATACCTTGTTTTTCAGCTACTTGAATGCCTTCACTGATAATATATAATGCTGATTGAATACCAACTTCATCATCCATTATATCGCCATACGTACATCCACATGCTGCAGACAAACCACTAAAAGAACTATTAATTAACAACTTAGACCACTTTGTTCCGATCAAGTTTGATGAAACAAATACACCACCTATATGTTCTAAAACTTCTTTAATATTCTTGATTCTCTCTGTAACAACACCATTTAATTCACCAATTTGTAATGCGTATTCTTTGAATGTGTCATAAGTAGTAGTCAGATTTGATACACCAGGTTCAGCATATGTTGCACCAAATTCTACAGATCCAGCTATAATTTGCTCTTTCGGAATGGTTTCACTGATAAAATGTTCAGGCACACCATTTTGTAAAGATAGTAGTATCCCATCTGTATTTAAAATATTTTTTATAATAGGTAATACATCATTATTATAAATTTGTTTAGTTAATAACAATACTAAATCATATTTTTTATTTATTTTGTCCGGAGTAATTGCATTTACTTTACTATGAAATTCAATACTCCCTTTTATAGTTGCACCATTTTCATTCAATTTATTAATATGTTCTTCGTTTACATCAATTAAATCCACGTTTTCTGCAGATTGTGATAAATAAGCTCCCATTATCGTACCTAACGAACCCGCTCCATATATTGCAATATTCATATATATTCTCCTTTGCTTATATCCAATGTATATTTCAATTACAATGTTACGCTTATGTTAGAATAATTTAAAATACATATATAGGTATGTACACATAACCAATTAGTTATATATGAGGAGGTATACAATGGATTTATTACAGCTAAAATACTTTAAAACAGTGGCAGATTTTATGAGTTTCACTAAGGCTGCTAATTTTCTATACATTAGCCAACCTGCTTTAAGTAAAATGATTAAAAATTTAGAAGTTGAATTAGATATTAAGTTGTTTGAACGAAAATTACGACAAATAGAATTAACGAAAAATGGCGAAATATTTTTAAGTTCTGTTAATAAAATTTTTGGAGAAATCGATTATGCAAAAGAGCGTATGTTAAAAAATAAAATTGATGAAGAAAAGACCATTAACATTATTACATCAAGTAATCGTTTTACTTCAGATCCTATTTTATCTTTTACTAAAGATCATCCTGATGAAATATTTAATGTCGAAACGTTAGATAATCATACAATTATTAATAAATTAATGTCTGAAGAGGCTGATTTTGCAATTTCATTTTTTAAAATTGAACACTCAGATATACAGTGTGACTTCCTCTACAGAGAAGATATTGTATTAGTAACGCCACCAGAGTATGATGCTTATGAACCAAAAGATTATATTTATGAAGCAAATAATTTTAAACATTTTCTCTTTATTTCTAATTACAAAGAATACAATCAATTTATTAAAAATAAACTTTATGAAAAAGGTATTAAATATCATAATTTCAATTATGTTGATGATGCTTTATTCAATATTTTTATTCAAAACAGAAAACATTTCACTTATTTACCTGTAGCAGTATGTCGAAATTTTGAAATACCTTATGCAACAGACCAAAATTTACTGATTTCTAAACGTATCTTTATATCTAAAAAGAAAGATAACCAATTAAAAAATAAAAGTAAAACTATGTATAACTTTATCTTAGACTATTATCAAAAATATGAGATGAATTATAGAATTTAAAACTGCTAGCAAATAAGTTTAAAAACCACGAGGCTCGGGACAAATTAATTGTCCGAGCCTCGTGGTTTTATTCTGAATATATTTAGAATGAAGGTATTAAAGTATCTTTATGTTTCTCTTTTAAATATTTTTTCACTGCATCACTCTTCATTGCTTTATGTAATGCTTTAATTTTTTCGGAATCTTTATTGTCTTCTCTTGCAACTAATTGTATAGAAAAACGAGTATCAATATTTTTTTCTAGGAATAATGCATCAGCTGGTTTTAATCCAATTTTTGATATATATGTTGGATAATTATAAACGAGTGATACATCTGATTCGCTATACGTTTCTGCTAAATTGAGCAAGTCTACTTTTAACCATTTAAAATCTTTAGGATTATCTACAATATCTTTAGTCGTTCCGTTTACGCCAACGCCATCTTTTAATTTAATAAGTCCTTGTTCTTCAAGAATTGCTAAAGCTCTACCTTCATTTGAGATATCATTTGGAATAGCAACTTTTGTTCCATTTGGTATAGATTTTGTATCTTTATATTTCTTAGAATAAAACCCAACTTTTGCATCATAAATGGGTTGTATCGCTACTAAATTAGCTTTTCTTTCTTTATTGTATTTTTCCATGAAAGGTTTATGCTGAGCAAAACTTGCATCCGCTTCTTTACTCGTTACCATGTCATTATATGCAACGTTATCATTTACTTGTACAAGTTTGATTTCCCAACCACCTTTTTTAGCTTCTTTAGCTGCTTCTTTCACTACATCTGTCATTGGAGGTGCTTGTGAGGCTACTTTAATAACTTTATCTTCACTGTCTTTCTTATTTGCACCACAACCGGCAATCATAACACTAAACATCAATATCATAATAAATAAACTTTTTTTCATATCTACACTACTTCCTTTTGTCTAATTTTCGAGAAATATTATTCCCTAACATTTGAATGATAAATACACTGATAATAATGATAATAATTGAAAAGTACATAATTTCATTTTCATAACTTTGATAGCCGTATCGAATAGCAAAATCTCCTATTCCACCTCCGCCTACAATCCCCATAACTGTTGAATATGAGACCATACTCACTGCTGTCGTTGTGTAAGCTAAAATAATACCGCTTCTTGATTCTACTAAAATGAAATTCCATATATATTTAAACTTTGTTGCTCCTAATGATTCTGCTAGCGTCTTTATTTCGCCAGGTATATCTAGTAATACTTGTTCAACTAATCTTGAAAAGATCGCAATTCCAACAATACTTAAAGGAATGATGGAAGGATAAGGACCAAAAGCACTTCCTAAAATAAGTCTAGTTAATGGAATTAAACTGATAACAAATAATAAATACGGGAATGAGCGAATAAATGTAATCAAGAAATTAAAAGCCCAATAATAGTTTCTATTTAATTCTTTAATGCTTGGATTTGATAAAAACAAAGCTATCCCTAGAGGCAATCCTATTAATAAAGTGATGATCATTGAATACCCTAGCATGATACAAGTTTCTTGCAACGATTGGATAAGTTCTGGCATATAATAATTAATTTTTTCTAAAAACGTCATTCTTCAATACTCCGCTTCACGTTTTCTAAATAAGAACCTGTGTCCTGTTCAACACTTTTAGTTCTATTTTCAATAATATCTAATAATTGACCATCCTCCATCACACAAACTTGCTCACATAATTGTTTTACAACATTCAATTCGTGTGTGACAAAAATGATTGTTATATTAAATTCTTTGTTAATATTCTTTAACATTTTTATGATAATTTCAGTGTTATGTTCATCCAAACTACTTGTAGCTTCATCACATAATAAAATATCAGGATTTCTGACTAAAGACCGTGCTAATGCAACACGTTGCTTTTCTCCTCCAGATAATTGAGCAGGATAGCTATTTATTTTATCTTCTAATCCTACAAATTCAATCAGTTCATTCACTTTGTGTTTATCTTCTTTATTGATAATCTTCAAAGGTAATGCAATATTTTGATAAACATTCAAGTTATTCAATAAATTATAGTTTTGAAAAACCATTCCTATTTTCTCTTTATATTTTCTAATTATTTTTTTAGAAACATGATTAATTTCTTTATCCTCAAAAATAATTTCACCTTCAGTTGGTTGCTCTATAAAATTAAGCATTTTCAATAAAGTCGATTTCCCGGATCCACTTTTACCTACAATCCCTGTTATAGAACCTGGCTCTACTGTTAAAGAAAAGTTTTTAACAGCAAACTTATCATTATATTTCTTAGATACATTTTCTAATTTATACAAATTTATGCTCCTATTAAATAAATTTTCAACAATCTATTATCATTATCTAATAAATAAAATCGATAATCAATATCAATAAATTTTCAACGTCACTATTTCTCTTTCACAACAATGTAAAAAGTTGAGTCATTTAATCTGTTTCTAGTATGATAGACTTATAAAGAAGATATTATTTTCTAAAAGGAGCGAAAGTAAAATGAACGAAGCAGCAAAAACATTAGATGGTTGGTACAGCTTGCATTTATTCTATGCGATAGATTGGACTAGCCTTAAAACTGTACCAGAAGATGATAGAAGTACAATGATCAATGAATTCAAAACTTTCCTTGAAGGTTTAGAAACAGTTCATAATAATAAAGAAGGCTCTCATGCTTTCTATAACATCACAGGCCAAAAAGCAGACTTAATGTTATGGTTCTTACGTCCAGATGTTAAACAATTAAACGCTTTAGAAAATGAATTTAATAAATTAGATATAAGTGATTTCTTAATCCCAACTTATTCTTATGTATCAATAGTAGAACTTTCAAACTATCTTGCTGGTGATTCAGACGAAGATCCATACGAAAATCCACATGTAAAAGCAAGATTATATCCAGAAGTACCACGTTCTGAATATGTATGTTTCTATCCAATGGATAAAAGACGTGACGGTGAAGACAACTGGTATATGTTAGATATGGATCATAGACGTAGCTTAATGCGTTCACACGGTTTAATTGGACGTAGCTATGCAGGTAAAGTAAAACAATTTATCACTGGTTCAGTAGGTCTAGACGACTACGAATGGGGCGTAACATTATTCAGTGATGATATGTTACAATTCAAAAAATTAATCTATGAAATGCGTTTCGACGAAGTATCAGCTAGATATGGTGACTTCGGTGCATTCTATGTAGGTAACATTTTAAATATTGATGAATTAGATACATTCTTTCAACTAAACTAAAATTTAAACCGGATAGACTCGTGGGAGTCTACCCGTTTTTTTTTTATTAGAGTGATGTGTCGTTTTCGGGTCGCTAATTTTATTTATTGGCCCGTATTTCGTGTTTTCGGGTCGCTATTTTATTTTATCGGTCCGTATTTCTCATTTCTGGACCGGTAATTTTATTTATCGGTCCGTATTTCTCGTTTCTGGACCGGTAATTTATTTTATCGATCCGTATTTTATCTATAATTATTCCCAAAATAGAAAAGAGGATTTCCAACACTGATAGTTGGAAATCCTCTTCTTATTTTATTTAACTAAATATGTTTATAAATAGTGTAACAATTGGAACGCCTAGTAAATCTATTAAGAATGCTCCTACTACTGGTACTACTAGATATGCTTTTGGTGATGCTCCGAATTTTTTCGTAATAACATCTAAGTTCGCCATCGCATTTGGAGTTGCTCCTAGTCCATGACCTATAAATCCACCGATCATAACTGCTGCATCATAGTTCTTCCCAAGTCCTTTGAATACTACAAACACTGAGAATAATACGATAAACACAATTTGAGCTAGAACAATAACTGTTAATGGTAATGCGAGTTGATAAATTTCTGTTAATTCAATACTCATTAAAGCAATTGATAAGAATAAACTTAATGAAACATCACTTACATGATTCGTAATTTTCATATCGATAATGTTTAAATTACCATAATCAGAAATATTTCTAATAATTACTGCTACAAACATTGCGCCTACATAAACAGGAATATTGATACCAGTTAAACTAGTAAACCCTTCACCGATATATGTACCTATAGCCATACATACTGCAATAATTGTAAATTGAACGATAAACACTGTAGTTGGGTTCATTCTACTATGTAAATTTTGATTGTATTCCACTTCACTATAATCTAATCCAGTATCTTTAGCATCTTCTGGTTTCAAGTCGAACTTTTTAATTAAGAATCTAACGACTGGTCCACCGATTAATCCACCAGCTACTAAACCTAGTGTAGCTGCTGCAAGTGCTGCTGTAACTGCAGAATCAACGCCTAATGATTCTAATGTTTGACCGTATGCTGCTGCATTACCATGTCCACCTTCCATTGACATAGAACCAGCTGTTAGTCCTAATAATGGTGGAATGTTTAATACTTTTGCTAGTGAAACACCTATAACATTCTGACAAAATGCTAATACTCCACAAAAAATAAAGTACAGAATTAGCACTTTACCGCCAAGTTTTAATAATTTTAATGATGCACCTAAACCAATAGTTGTAAAGAATGCAAGCATAAAGAAGTTTTGGATAAATTCAGAATCCAATTTAATCGTTATAATATTTGTTGATTGTAATATCGCCACTAAAATTGCAAATAATAATCCACCAATTACTGGAGCTGGAATACATAAACGCCTCAAAATAGAAACTTTATTTACTACTGCCTCTCCTAATAAAAGTAGGACACATGCTAGCGCCAATGTTGTAATAGCATTGAGCTCTAACATTTCACATTCCTCCTTAAACAACATGTTTCATACAGTTGTTCTTTATATTTTTCAAGAAATCGTTTTCAAGCCATGAAGAACATTATACATATCAGTCAATAAAAAATCTACCATGCATTTTTTACAATAAAATATTTATTTAAATTAATTATTTAGCCATTAACCTCGCCTTTAAAGTTCTTTATAAAAATTCACTAAATTTTGAAATTTCCAATATACAAATCCGCTTTATCGTGTATATTAATTTATATACAGAGAAAAATTTCATTTAAATTATACATATAAGGAGTAGCTATGAAACAAAATCAAGAACAATCATTACAGAAATCAATCGGACTAATGACTGCTATTACAATTGTCGTTGGTACGATTATCGGATCAGGTGTATTCGTCAAACCAGCAGTCGTTTTAACACATGCAGGCACAAGTAATATGGCCATTCTTGCTTGGGTAGTCGGAGGACTCTTAACGTTAGCAGCAGGCTTAACAATAGCAGAGATTGGCGCTCAAATCCCAAAAACAGGCGGATTATATGCCTATATACGTGATATTTACGGACCCTTTTGGGGATTCTTAACAGGTTGGGTTCAAACAATTATCTATGGTCCTGCAATCATCGTATCACTTGTACTATTTTTTGGTATTCTCGTGACAAATTTCTTTAATATCAGTAATGATATGAGTATTTGGTTTGGATTATTCGCGTTAATATTTTTAACAGCCGTTAATATTTTAGGTACAAAATTTGGCGGATTAATGCAAAATGTCACAACAATCGCAAAGCTTATTCCAGTATTTGCAATTATCATATTTGGATTACTTTGGGGCAATGAAGGAATTTTTGGGCAAGATGTAACATCATTAATTAAAACAGATGGCGAAATAAACTTTGGTCGTGCTGTCCTAGCAACTTTATTCGCTTATGATGGATGGATTATGTTAACGAACATGACTGGAGAAATGAAAAAGCCACAAAGAAATTTGCCACTAGCTATGTTAATCGGACTATCAATCGTGACACTCGCTTATGTACTCATTAATATCGCTGTATTCCATGTAATACCTGCTGCAGAATTAGTAGGATTAGGTAATACGGCAAGTGCAGAAGCAGCAAAAGCACTATTCGGTGATATAGGTTCTAAAATTGTAAATATCGGTGTAATCATTTCAATATTCGGTTGTCTAAACGGTAAAATCATCACATTCCCACGTATTCCATTTGCTATGGCTGAAGACGGATTATTGCCAATGCATAAGTACGTAGGATACATTAGTCCTAAATTAAAATCACCACTTGGCGCATTAATTACTGTGTTCGGAATCTCAATGGTATTAATCGTATTAACATTATTATTCCCAGATGTCGTAAACGCAGACTATTTATCAGAAGTAACAATATTTATTATTTATATTTTCTATATGATGGCCTTCGTCGGGTTGTTTATTCTCAGAAAGCGTAACAAAGATATTAAAAGAGAATATTCAGTACCACTCTATCCATTCATACCATTGTTAGCACTTTTCGGTGGAGCATTTATTATTATTAATACTTTAATCTCTGACTTTATGGGATCATTATATTCATTGATTATATTAGCAATAGGAATACCCGTTTATATGTATTTGAAAAACAAACAAAAAACAGACTAATATTTAGTCTGTTTTTTTGTTTAATCTTTAATTTCTGTTTTTGCTTCTAGTTCTATCATTTCTTCTTTTGTTTTATCTAATACGAGATAATTCAATTCATCGTTTGTCATTTTTTTAAGTGATGGATATCTTATCATGAAGAATATAATTCCAAGTACGAACCATACAAATAGTGCGATATACGATGGTAGTGATAAACTTGCTGGTGATCCTGGAATTAGTAATAAACATAAGAATATACCTGCAATCATTGCTCCGATGATAGCAAATGTTTTATATTTCGGATGATACATCATACTTCTTTTATCATAAGAGAATAGTTTAAATGCTGATAAACATGTTATAAAGTATGCGATTGATACACCTGTTGAAGACATATCTACAATCCATGTTAAAGCTGTTCTTCCTAACCAAGGTGCTACTAACGCAAGCACTAATATAAATATAATACTGATATATGGTGTATTATATTTTGGATGTAATTTTTTGAAGATGCTTGGCATAACGGATGCTCTACCCATGGAGAATAATAATCTACTAGAACTCATAAAGAATCCGTTTAAACCTGTAAATATCCCCATCATGATCGCAACAATTAACACTGCCAATCCAACAAACGAGAATGCTTCTTGGACAACTGACCCTGTTACCCATAAGTCTCCGCCTACTGCTGATGCATCTTTAAATAACCAACTTGTTAACAATATCATCATGACATAAGTTAATGCTGAAGCTAATAAACTGAATACGATTAACTTAAATGTCTTACTCGGTGAAAAATTAAATTCTTCTGCTGTTTGTGGAATATTGTCAAATCCTACATATGCCCACGGAGCAACTGCCAAAATTACTACGATAGACGATAACCAACCAACGTCGTTATTAACGACTGGTTTCAAATTAGAGAATGAAAAATCTTGAGTGAAAAATGATCCTGCAAATAATAATATCACTACAACAGCTAATATAACGCAGAATACATATTGTAAACTACCTGAAAAACTTGATCCTTTTATACTAATCCAAGCAAAAATTAATAAAATAAGTGAGGATAGTATAATTTCAGTTATGTACACGTCCCAACCTGCAACTGTATATAATTTACCTTGTTCTAAAAATCCTGGCATAACAAATTTAAAGAGCAAACTAAATGCCGAAGCGTTTAATGCAACGATACATATATAACCAAATGTTAGAAACCATGATGAGAAGAATGATACATATTTACCGAATCCTAAATATCCAAAAGCAAATGCGCCACCGGAAACTGGAAACTTCTCAACGAGTGCACCATAACTAACTGCAATAACGATCATGAGTAAAGCACCAATAAAGATACCGATTGATGCACCTAATGGACCTGCTTGACTAATCCAATCACCAGGAAGTATAAACGCTCCCCATCCGATACTTGAACCGTAAGCAATAGCCCAAACAAATTTTTCAGATAAATTTTTATCTAAATTTCCTCTTGATAAATCTTTCTTTTTTCTTGCCATAAATGTTCCACCTTTATATATATATGTTTCGTGAAACGTAATTAACTACTTCTTAAGATTTCCAAACAGCAATTACGAGTAAAATCCAACTTGCAATGAACAGTACGCCACCAATTGGCGTAATAGCACCTAATATTTTAATTTGTGTTACAGCTAAAATATATAATGACCCACTAAAGAATACAATTCCGAATGTCATCAACCAACCTGCTAAATTTAAACTAGTTGATGTTGCTCCCGAAATAATACCAAGTAATATCAATCCTAATGCATGGTACATTTGGTATGTTGTAGCTTTTTCCCATATATCTAAGTATTTAGCTGATAATTTGTTTTCTAAACCATGTGCACCAAATGCTCCAGCTGCTACTGCGATCATTGCATTAATCGCACCTATAATTATAAATAATTTCATTTTTTATCTTCCTTTCTATTATTAAAAATCAAAAATTGAATTTCCATTACCTACACCATCATCTGTTGTTAATTGATTTTCAGTTTTATTAGCAGATGGTTGATCAAGTACTTTTCCACCCATCTTTCTAATTTCTTCATTAGAGACTTTTGATTGTGATTTTTTAATTGGATTTTTTGGAGTCGAAGAGAAGTTTTGTTCCACTTTTATATCGTGATTAATACCCTCTTTTTTATCAACTAATCCACTTAAAGTATGAATTGCATGCATATGACGATTAAAAACTTCATTTGTTGAGGCATTATCAGCTCCAACTAGTTCTTCTTCAATGGCAGCAATTAATTGATCTCTACTAATCATAAATTGTCACCTCCACACCATTTTATAGGATCTTTTCCATTTGAAGTCAGATATTCGTTTGTTTTACTAAATGGTTTCGAGCCAAAGAATCCTCTATAAGCTGATAACGGACTTGGATGAACAGATTGTATAATATGGTGACGTTCTGTATCAATCAGCTTAATTTTAGATTGCGCTGGTTTTCCCCACAAGACAAACACAACATCATCTAGTTCACGAGAAACACTTTTAATGATTTCATCCGTGAATATTTCCCAACCAATATCTTTATGAGAATGTGCTTTATGTGCTTCTACAGTTAATACAGTGTTTAACAATAGCACGCCTTCATTTGCCCAATCTTGCAAGTGTGGTGTTTCGCGTTTACACCCTATATCTTCCTCTAATTCTTTATATATATTTCTTAATGAAGGTGGAAACTTTGCATCAGGTTGAACTGAAAAAGCTAAACCATGTGCTTGATTAGGTCCATGATATGGATCTTGACCAAGTATAACCACTTTCACTCTATCTAAAGGGGTTAAATCAAACGCTTGATAAATATTTTCCCTATCTGGATAGATTGTTTTGTTTTGATATTCTTCTTCAAGAAACGACTCCATTTCGCTAAAGTCATGCTCTTTTTTTATATTGTGAAATATTTCTTGCCAATCCATATTATTCACCTCAATCAAAATGATAACATAGCACTAATGAAAAGGTCATAACTATTTTTTACAATTAAAAAACATGATATGATGTAACATATGAAATATTGGGAGGAATCATCAATGGCATTAAAAAAAGTCTTAACAATAGCAGGATCTGACACAAGTGCTGGAGCTGGAATGCAAGCTGATTTAAAAACATTCCAAGAACACGACACTTACGGAATGGTAGCATTAGCAGCAGTCGTTACTATGGACCCAAAAACATGGGCACATGATGTAACGCCATTACCTCTTGATTTATTAGATAAACAGTTAAACACTGCTATTTCAATTGGCCCTGATGCAATTAAAACGGGTATGCTCGGTTCAGAAGAAGTCATTAAACGTGCACGTCAAGCATATGATGAATCAGGATCTGAAATTTTTGTAGTTGACCCTGTAATGGTATGTAAAGGTGACGACGAAGTACTTAACCCAGGAAATACTGAAGCAATGATTAAAGAACTATTACCAAAAGCTACTGTCGTAACACCAAACTTATTTGAAGCTGGTCAACTTTCAGGCTTAGGTAAACTTACAACAATTGATGATATGAAAAAAGCAGCAGAAAAAATCCACGAACTTGGTGCACAATATATCGTCATTAAAGGTGGAAAAGCTTTAGAATCAGATAAAGCATATGACTTATACTACAATGGTCAAAAGCACGTTCTGCTTTCAACAGACAAATTCCAATCTAGTTATAATCACGGTGCAGGATGTACATTCGCCGCAGCAACAACAGCTAATTTAGCAAATGGTGAAACACCAGAAGAAGCGGTTAAACATGCAAAAGCATTTGTAGCATCTGCAATTAAAAATGGCTGGAAAATGAATGATTTTGTAGGACCAGTAGATCACGGTGCTTCAAATCGAATTGAAAAAATCGAAGTATATACTGAAGAAGTATAATAAAAACTGCCTACAAAGGTTTCCGACTTTGTAGGCAGTTTTTTTATATTTACTAGTACATTATGCTAAATTCTGCTGTAACTTTAGCTACAACTTTGCGATTCTTAAATAATGTCATTTGATATTGGTAAAATGCATTATCTCCATCTTTATTTTCTTTAAGACATTCTAATTCTGCGTTGTAATTTTCTAATGTCATAATACGTTCTGTTTGTTCGAACTCACTTTTAATTTGTCTGAGTTTCGTCTTACTCCCCATAAAAGGCTTAAAACTATTAAACTCCCGAAGAATACTTAACAAATATTGAACAGGTACTTCTTCAAAATATTGGTACCCCATTATATTGCAATAATCCAATACCGCTTCATCATTAAATGAAATACGCATTGTTTCCACTACTTCCACCCGCCATTTCTTGAGGCTAATCTCAGTAGTAATTGTACTTTAAAGCTAATAATCATTCAAGTGAATTTAAAAACAATGCAATGTTCTAAATTTCTTCTTGTTCACTTAAATATGCGTTATTATCTAATATTACTTCCACATTTGGATGATTGTATAAAGCTGATGCTGGTAAATCAGTTGTGATTTCACCAGTTAATAATTTACGAATTGCATCAGCTTTTTTAGGTCCATATGCTAATAAAATAATACGTTTTGCTTTCAATATAGAGTGAATTCCCATTGATATTGCTTGTTCAGGCACTTCTTCTTTTGTTTCAAAGTATCTGCTGTTTGCTTCTATTGTAGACTGTGTTAATCCTACGATACTTGTTAAACTATCAAATGATGTCCCTGGTTCATTAAAACCGATATGCCCATTTTCACCAATTCCTAATATTTGTACATCTACCGGTCCTTCTTTATCTAATAAATCTTCGTAACGTTTTATTTCTTCTTGAAGATTTTCAGCTGACCCGTTTGGCAAATGTATTTTCTCTTCGTTCCAAGTTGGTAAGTGATTGAACAACACGTCATGCATATATGTGTAATAACTTTCCGGATGGTCATAATCTATTCCAATATACTCATCTAAGTTAAATGTCGTAATTTCACTTAAATCAATTTCATTAATTCTAATTAAATTAACAAGTTGCTCATATACTCGAACCATCGTTCCGCCTGTAGCTAAACCTAGCACACTCTTTTTATTTGAAATAATTTGTTTTAACAACTCATTTGCTACGTAATGACACGCTTCCTCTTTAGAACCTAAGTTAATAATTTTCATTATTTATCCCTCTATTTCTTTAATAAATCGTTTTGCTATTTCTAAAGGTCTTGTGATGGCTCCTCCAACTACTGTACAATGCACGCCTAAATCCGTAACACGTTTAAACATTTCTGGTGTAATAACATTTCCCTCTGCTATTACTTTTGCATTAACATTGCTTAACACGTCTTTTAAAAATTGAAAATCATTTTCGTATAAAACATGCCCTTTAGTATATTCTGTGTATCCTCTTAATGTTGTTCCAACGTAATCAAACCCTAGTTTATCAGCATTAACCGCTTCTTCTAAATCAGATACATCTGCCATAATCTCAACATTTGGTGCATGCTCTCTAATATATGAAACAAGTTCCTCAAGTGTTTCTTTAGGTCTTTCTTGTTTCGTTGCATCTAAAGCGATCACTTCACAACCACTTTCAATTAACTCATCGACTTCTTTAGATGTAGCTGTAATAAAGACTTTAGAACCTTCATAATCACGCTTTACAATACCTATTACTGGTAAACTGATTTCTTCTTTTATTGCAATGATATCTTCTTTCGTATTTGCTCGAATTCCTTTTGCACCTGCTTGATATGCTGCTAATGCCATCTTACTCATTATAAATGATGAATGCAAAGGCTCCTCTGGTAAAGCTTGACATGAAACAATTAATCCTTGTGGTAACATTTATTAAGCACTCCTTATTTATTTTCTAATGCTTCTTCTACTTCATTTTTTATTGTTGTAACATGTGGACCGTAAATGATTTGAACACCTGTTCCTTTTTGTACAACACCTCTCGATTCAGTTGTCTTAATAACATCTTCATTGAAAAGTTTTTCATCATTGATTGTTACTCTAAGACGTGTTGCACAACAATCAACTGTATCTATATTGTCTTTGCCACCTAAGCCTTCGATGATTGTCTTTGCGCGATCACTCACATCAACAGATTTGACTGAATCTTCATCTTCACGGCCAGGTGTCTTAAAGTTAAACTTCGTAATTAAGAATCTAAATGTTACATAATACAATAAGAACCAAACTATACCTATTGGAATGACAAGTAAGAAGTTAGTCTTGCTGTTTCCTTGTAACACGCCAAATAGAATGTAATCAATAAAGCCACCGCTAAATGTTTGTCCAATTGTAATATTAAATATATCTGCCATCATAAATGCTAATCCATCAAATATGGCATGAATAACATATAACACTGGAGCTATAAATAAGAAACTAAATTCTAATGGTTCTGTTATACCCGTTAAAAATGATGTCAATGCTGCTGACAGCATTAAACCACCGACTACTTTTTTCTTTTCCGGTTTAGCTGTATGATAAATTGCTAAAGCTGCACCTAATAGTCCAAACATCATCGTAATAAATCGACCTGACATATATCTAGAAATACCTGAATAATATTGCGTTACATTTGCATCTCCTAATTGTGCAAAGAAGATGTTTTGTGTACCTTGTACAATTTTGCCATTGATTTCCATTGTTCCACCTAAAGCAGTTTGCCAGAATGGTAAATAGAATATGTGATGTAAACCAAATGGTCCAAGCATACGTAATACAAACCCATAAATAAATGTACCAATTACACCTGTTTTATTTACAAGTCCACCCGCATTGAATATCCAACCTTGAATCGTTGGCCAAATAAAGAATAGGATAACGCCTAATCCTATAGAAGCCACTGAAGTCACAATTGGTATAAACCTAGATCCACCAAAGAACCCTAAAAATGGTGGTAATGAAATTTTATTGTACTTATTGTGTAGCATTGCTGTCATAATACCTACAATAATCCCGCCAAACACACCTGTTTCAACAGTCTGAATCCCTAAGACCATGCCTTGTCCAGCTTTAGCTAATTCTTCTTGTGCTGCGACATCATCAGTAATGGTTAATAATGCGTTCATTGTAGCATTCATGATTAAGAAACCTAACATTGCTGCTAACCCTGCTGTTCCTTTATCACTTTTCGCCAAACCTATAGCCACCCCGATTGCAAATAGCACTGGCAAGTTAGCAAAAACGATATTACCCGCTGAAGACATTAAGATAAATATATATTGCAAAAAATCTATATCCAAAATTGGATATGCTTTAATTGTATTTGGATTACTTAATGCACCACCAATACCTAATAGCAAACCTGCTGCTGGTAGAATGGCGATTGGTAACATAAATGATTTCCCGAATTGTTGCGCTTTATCAAAAATTTTACTCATAAAATACGCACCTCCTATTTATCCTAAATATAACATCATGAAAATTATAGTCAATACTATTATTTGTTTTGAAAAACTTTTTCATATATACTCATAATTACTAATTAAATAGAGGTGTAAATTATGAATTTTGAAAATCGTATTCAGCAATTTTCATACCTTTTCACAAAAGCTGACGAAAAAATTGCTAGATACATATTAGATCATCCTGTAGGAGACCATTTTTCAACTATTACTTCATTGGCATACGCTATCGATGTTTCTACTTCAAGTATTACAAGGTTCAGTCATAAATTGAATTATCAACACTTTCAAGATATGAAATTTAACATTCAACAAACTTATGAAAAAACAGATATTCAAAATGTTCCACTTATTAAAAGAATTCATGAATATCATCAAACAATTATTCAACAAACAGGTGAATTTATATCTAATGAGAAAATCAATCAACTTATTAGTACTTTATCTAATAGTGAACAAACACTTTTTGCAGGTTTAGGAAGTTCTGGATTAACTGCAACTGAGTTTTACTATAGAACAATGAGAATGGGCATAAATGGTAGTGCCGTAACAGATGCGCATCAAATGAAAATTGGCGCATCATTATTATCTGAGAAGGATGTACTTATAGCATTTTCAAATAGTGGGAAGACGGATGAACTCATAAATGCTGCAAAAATCGCCAAATCACAAAATGCTACAGTTATCGCTATAACCAATTATGCTGGAAGTGAACTTACCGCAAACTCTGACATTGTGATCATGACAATTGATCAAACAAGAGTGAACGACAAACAATTTATTAATACACAAATTTCAGCTCATTTTCTAATTGATGTAGTGAGTTATATGTTGTTAGAATACCAAAATAATATGAATCAATATCAACACACTAGAGATGTAATATTAAAAGATAATAAATCATAGGTTGTGAGCAGATTGTATATAAATTTACTCAAGAATTTAGTAGAATAGTAAAGTATATACTATGAGGAGTGAAAGGCATGGAATTAATTCAAGTAGATCAAGTACAAACACTAATATCAGAATATGAAAATAAGCCAGTATATCTCCATGTAGAAACGACAAATGGAGCTTATGCTAACCATTTCGACAACAAAGTATTTAATGCTGGTACATTTTTAAGAAATATCCAAGTCACATTTACCCATGCACATTTAACTGGTGGGAATAAAGAGCCTTATCGTGTTGGATTAAAATTAGACAACAATGGTTGGGTCTATGTACAAGGTTTAACACACTTTGAGGTAACTGAAGATAAAGAACTATTATTAGCAGGACTAAATTATGAAGGACAACTTGCTGCGACATTAGAAATAAGTAGCAATCCTTTCAAGGATTAAGAGGTGAATACAATGAATGATGAAAGACAAGTATTAGTTATTTTTCCACATCCTGACGACGAAGCATTCGGTACATCTGGCACACTTAGTAAATTTGTAGATGATGGTACCCCCGTAACGTATGCATGTTTAACTTTAGGTCAGATGGGGCGTAATCTTGGTAACCCACCTTTTGCTACACGTGAATCTTTACCACATATTAGAGAACGTGAATTGGATGCAGCTGCTGAAGCAATTGGTATAACAGATTTAAGAAAAATGGGATATAGAGATAAAACAATTGAATTTGAACCTAAAGATGAAATAGATAGTATGGTAAAATCATTAATAGATGAACTTAATCCATCACTTATTATTTCATTCTATCCTGGTTATTCTGTTCATCCAGATCATGAAGCAACAGCAGAATCAGTAGTAAGAACAGTTAGTCGCATCGATGAATCATCTAGACCTAAACTACATTTAGTAGCGTTTAGTAATGACACATACAGCGATTTAGGAGAACCAGATATAAATATAGATATTACTGGTTATGAAGAACGCAAGATGAAGGTCCTTCAAGCTCATGCGTCTCAAACCGGTCCAAT
Source organism: Mammaliicoccus sp. K-M42 (assembly GCF_022386375.1). Classification (NCBI taxonomy): domain Bacteria; kingdom Bacillati; phylum Bacillota; class Bacilli; order Caryophanales; family Staphylococcaceae; genus Mammaliicoccus; species Mammaliicoccus sp. K-M42. The sequence continues at coordinate 93,042 of NZ_JAJNIS010000005.1, forward strand.
GTTACAAAATCTCGCTTCAAATACACAAGAAAGTGAAGCGGCTAAAGATATGTGGTTGAAGACAGAACATTTCTGGACATATCATATTGAATAGATAGTGGAGGCAATGTGTATGACACAATTAGATTTATCAACACGTGAAGCGAGATGGAAATATTTCGGTTCAGTTGATCCTATAAAAGGAAATAAACCTACCGAAAAAGAAAAGATGCCAGATTTGCAAAGCTCTAAAAAAGATTTCCTATTCGAAATTGAACATGTTGGTATCAAAAACTTAATTTACCCTGTCAGAATAGATGATTTTCAAACAGTTGGAAACTTCGAATTTTCAACTAGTTTAAATCAAGATGAAAAAGGCATCAATATGAGCCGTATTATAGAAAGTGTTGAAAAGCATTATGATAACGGTGTGAAATTAGAATTTGACCATTTAACAACATTATTGAATACACTTCAATCTGTCATGCTCCAAAACACTGCATCATTAGATGTTACAGCTAAATGGTTCTTTAACCGTTTTAGTCCTGTGACTAACCAAAAAGCAGTCGGACATGCAGACATTAGATATATACTTTCTGTTTCAGATGATAAAGTGACTAAAAAATCTTTAGGCATTGAAGTACCTGTTACAACGTTATGCCCATGTTCTAAAGAAATCAGTGAATATTCAGCACATAACCAACGTGGCATCATAACAGTACTCATTGACTTAGATCCCGAAATAGACCTACCTGATAACTACAAAGACATCGTATTAGACGGTATGGAGGCTAACGCAAGTTCAATGTTGTATCCAATATTGAAACGTACAGACGAAAAAGCCGTTACAGAAAGAGCATATGAGAATCCAAGATTTGTAGAAGACTTAATTAGATTAGTAGCTGCTGATTTAGTAGATCTTGACTGGATACAAGGATTCGAAATAGAATGTCGTAACGAAGAATCCATACACCAACACGATGCATTCGCAAGACTAAAATATACAAAGTAATCTAAATATGAACAGACCGCCTCCATGAGCCGGTCTGTATTTTTATGTATTTCGCATTTTCGGGTCGATAATTGATTTTATAGGTCCGTATTTCTCATTTCTGGACCGGTAATTTTATTTATCGGTCCGTATTTTCCGTTTCTGGACCCCTAATTTTATTTATCGGTCCGTATTTCCCGTTTCTGGACCGGTAATTTTATTTATCGGTCCATATTTTCTTATATAGAACAAAAAGAAGGCAACAGCCTCTGCTGTTGCCCTCTATCCTCTTTATGAATTCACTTGTTCTTCTGCTTCTATCCAAGGATTGTTTTTAATTAGTTTTGTAATTTGCTCTGTAAACAATTTAACACGTAATTTAATGTCATCTACATCAATATAATATGTGCCATCTTCTGTTTTACCGAAGTCAGCATCTTGTGTTGAAATTTGGACAGGAACTGCAATTCCTAATAAGTTTCTCATAATAATTCTCAAATGTGATAATGGCTCTGTACTTCTCATCCCACCACTATTACATATTAAGCCTACTGGTTTCATTTTAAATTGATCCATTGTTAAATGGTCTAAAGCATTTTTTAAAATACCAGAATATGAACCGTGGTAATTTGGCGTACCAATTATAATCGCATCTGCTTCTTCAGCTTTTTCGCGTAATCCATTTACATTAACTTTAATTCGTTCATCGTTTAAATGTTGACCTGATACGTCTAAGAACGGTATTGGTTTGTCATATAAATCAAACAAAGTTACCTCTGCACCTTGGTCTTCTAAGTTCCCACGAACAAATTGTGCAAGGGCGTGTGTATGTGAATATTGCTTAGCGCTACCTACAATAAGTAATACTTTCACTGTTGTCACCTCAAAATTTTAATGATATTAATTACGTATCATTATAGCATACTGAGAAACTAAGAATTTAATTTTCATTAAAAATCATTCTTATGGACGATGTATATTAATGGTCATAATTTTTCAATGCATGAATAATCGCTTTTCCTACACCACTATGCTCATTAGTATCCGTAACGTAATCAGCTAATTCTTTCACTTCAGGTGCTCCGTTTTCCATTGCAACAGCATACCCGGCTTTTTCTAACATTGAAACATCATTTAAGTTATCACCAATTGCCATCACATCTGACATTGGAATGTTTAATTGATTTGCTATTGCTTCTAATGCAATTCCCTTTTGCGCATCAGAATGTGTGATTTCAATATTCCCTCTTGAAGATGATGAAACTGCTAAACTTTGTGATTCTGAAATTTCAGCTTTAGCTCTATCAATTTTAGATAAATCACTCGCAAATGCTAAAATTTTCAATATAATTTCCCCTGGACGACTTTCAATTTCATCGTAACTATCTACTGTTTTTAAAGTTCCGTTATCAATTCTACTTTGAATATTGGCACGGATTTTTTTGACATCAGCTTTTTGACCAGCTTTTTCTGCTATATCGACATAAATTTCCAAGTCTTTCTCAGGATCTTCGGTATAAATACCAAAGTTCGTATAAACTTGATAATAAATATCTTCTTTGTTCAAAATTCCCGTAATTTTATTGATTAAAGGTCGTGTTAATTTAGAAGTATGGACGATATTAAATTCTTCATCTCTTACTTCTGCTCCATTTAAACAAATGTATGGTAATGATAAATCTGTTTTTTCAATTGGGCTATGTGCCTCGTAAAATGCTCTTCCAGTAGCAATAACTACCGAGATACCTTTTGATTGTGCAAATTTTATTGCTTCATAATTTTCATTTGAAACTTCATGTGCTGCGTTCAGCAAAGTGCCGTCCATATCTGTTGCGATTAACTTTATCATGAAAGTAACCTCTTTTCTTTATATTCAACATAAATTTTAACAAATAAAAGTAATAATCTCTATAAATCTGTATTATTCTGCTTAATTTGTTTTTTTAGGCTTCTTTTCTCTCTAAAAAACGTTCGTAACATCTCACCGCATTCTTGCTCAAGTATCCCTCTTTCAACTGTAGCACGGTGATTAAACCGAGTATCTTCTATTAAATTTATTAAGCTACCACTACAGCCACCTTTAGGATCTGTTGCACCATAAACGACATGCGGTATTCTACTCATCACAATCGCGCCCGAACACATGACACAGGGCTCTAAAGTAGCATATAAAGTAGTTTCTTCTAGTCTCCACGATTTCAGATACTTGGCTGCCTCTTGTATCGCAATCATTTCAGCATGTGCAATTGGATCTTGATCATTCTCTCTTAAGTTATGACCTCTTCCAATCACTTCTCCTTTATATACAACAATTGCACCAATTGGTACTTCATCCATTTCCCAAGCTTTTTTTGCTTCTTCAATTGCAAGTTTCATATAATTTTCATGCACGCTATATTTCACTCCGTTTAATTTATGATAGAATAAGTATGTCTATTTTAACATCTAGGGAGATATATATGAAAAAAACCTTTATTGCAATCGAAGGACCTATTGGAGTCGGGAAAAGCTCCTTAACTAAAAAGCTTGCTGAAGCTTTAAATTATACTGAAGAATTTGAAATTGTTGACGAAAATCCTTTCTTAAGTGATTTTTATGATGATATTTCTAAATGGAGTTTTCAAACGGAGATGTTCTTCTTATGTCATCGTTACAAACAGCTAACAGATTTAAAGAATATTAAAGGAATCGTAAGTGATTATCATATTTTTAAAAATAAGATTTTTGCAAAAAACACTTTAAACGATAGTGAATTTGATAAATTTAGTCGAATTTATGATATTTTAACTGAAGATATTCGTATGCCTGATCAAATTATCTTTCTCGATGCCTCATTAGAAGTCCTACAACAACGTATTGCCCATCGTAATAGATCATATGAATCACAAATAGAAAATAATTACTTAGCACAACTAAAAAGTGATTATAATCAATTCTACGAAGAAGTGAAAAGTGAAATCGATGCTATTCAAATTGATACTTCTCATTTAGATTTCGTAAATAACACCGCAGATTATCAACAAATTTTAAAATTATTACAACCTTTGATTGGAGAGATTACACATGACAAATAAAGTCATACCAAGTGATGCTATTATCACAATTGCTGGTACTGTTGGTGTTGGAAAATCATCTTTAACACAAGCACTTAGCGAACGTTTAAACTTTAAGACTTCTTTTGAAAAAGTCGACAATAACCCGTATTTAGAAAAATTTTATCATGATTTCGAACGATGGAGTTTCCACCTACAAATATACTTTTTAGCGGAACGTTTTAAAGAACAAAAAAGAATGTTTGAATATGGCGGAGGATTTATACAAGACCGCTCAATCTACGAAGATGTTGATATTTTCGCAAAAATGCATGAAGAACAAGGAACAATGACAAAAGAAGACTATGCAACTTATAGAGATCTATTTGAAGCAATGGTTATGACGCCATACTTCCCTAAACCTGATGCATTAATTTATTTAGAATGCGACTACGAAGACGTTATACAACGCATCAAAAATAGAGGTCGCCAAATGGAAATCGAAACAGACGAAGCATACTGGAAAAAACTTTTCGCACGTTATGATAATTGGGTTAACAATTTCACAGAATGCCCAGTAGTACGTGTAAATATAAATGATTATGACTTATACGAAGATCCAGAATCAATCAATCACATTATCAACAAGATTGCACATGTTATAGAAACACACCGTTCAATCGATACACGAGTAAAATAAAAAAATGCTCTAAACCATTAATTATTTCAAATGGTTTGGAGCATTTTTTAAATTATCTTATTTATTCCATTCCGCTTCTTTTTCATAAAACTCGTTAATATCTTTATAAATATAATCTGCACCTGTTAAATCTGCTTTATCTCCTGTACCACTAAGCACGCCAACAACTACTTTGAAATGAGCATTTTTGCCCATTTGTATATCAGTTGGTGTATCTCCTATTATTGCGATTTCATCAGGTGCTACGTCCCATTTTTCATAAAATTTTTCTACCATTTTAGGGTTTGGCTTTTGATAGCCATTTATAGATGCTGTAATTTTTTCATCAATCAAATGTTCTACTTTTGCGTCTTTAATAAATCGTTCTGTACCGTCTATATCATCACTTGTGATGATGCCAATATTATATTTTTTGTCTTTAAAAGCTGTTAAAGTTTCTATTAATCCTTCAATGACGATAGTCTCAGGTTTATATTCACTTATTAAGTCTTTGCTTATTTTTACCGTCCATTTTTCAATTTCTTTTTTATCTATAGTTGGTGCGTATTCAGAGAAGACATCTATAATATCTGACAATGTACCTGAAGCAAGTATGCCACTAGATAAAAATCTATCATTTACGTATCCTAGTTTTTCTTGTAAGGCTTGCTTATTATCAACTTGGTACTGTTCTACAAATCGATCTATCATAACTAATGAAATCTCTGACCATGTTTCATCAAATTTGAGTAATGTACCATCTTTATCGAACAATAACCATTTAATCATTATTTGTACTCCTTTAAAAAGAGCGGCACTACAACTAGTAGGCCGCTCTTTATTGTTTCTCAATTATACTATTTCGATATGACTTTCTTGTCCTACTACAACTCTCCAACCATTTTTATCTTCTTTTTTACCAGTTTGAATTGCTGTATATTCATCAAATAACGCTTGAGTTATTGGACCAATCTCATTATTATTAATTGTAATTTCTGCCTCTTCGTATTTTAAGAATCCTACTGGAGAAATAACTGCTGCAGTTCCTGTACCGAAAATTTCTGTTAAACGACCATCGTGATGTGCATTAATAATATCATCGATAGATAATCGTTTCTCTTCAGTTTCATAGCCCATTTCTTGAGCAAGTTCGAGTACAGTTTTACGCGTAATACCTGGTAAAATACTGCCGTTTAATTCCGGTGTTACTACTTTTCCATCAATAACGAAGAAAATATTCATACTTCCTACTTCTTCGATATATTTTTGTTCTACACCATCTAACCACAATACTTGATCGAAACCTAATTCATTAGCACGTGTTTGTGCAATTAAACTAGCCGCATAGTTACCACCACATTTAGCAAAGCCAACGCCGCCTCTTACTGCACGTACAAATTCATCTTCTACATAAATGCTAGTAGGTTTCATTTGTTCATCACCATAATAAGCGCCTACTGGAGAAAGAATCACTAAAAATTCATAGTCTGTTGAAGAACGTACACCTAAGTAAGGTTCAGTAGCATATACAAATGGTCTAACATATAAAGATTGTCCTTCACCACTTGGGATCCATTCACGTTCTAAATCTATAAGTTGTAATAGACCATCTAATACTTTTTCTTCATCGATTTGAGGCATTTCAAGTCTTTTTAAAGATAAATTAATTCTCTTGAAATTTTGGTCTGGTCTGAATAGTGCAACATCATCACCATCTTTATAAGCTTTCATACCTTCAAATACTGTTTGTCCGTAATGAAGTCCTTGTGCACTTGGTGACAAAGTAATCGGCCCATATGGAATTATTTTAGGCTCTGACCAGCCTTCACCTTGTTTATATGACATAGACAGCATATAATCAGTAAAGATTTCACCAAAGACTAAATTTTGAAAGTCCGGTTTCTCTTTAAGCTGCTCACGCTTTTCTACGTAAAATGTTTCTGACATAATGATTCCCCCTAGGCTAATTAATAATTAATGTTAACAAGTATATCAGTCATAGAGGTGTTATTCAATGAATTTTTGGAAAATTTAAAAAATATACACATTAAAGTTAACTTTTGGCTAAGTTATCTTTTTCTTCAATTGCTTTAAGCATTAATTCAGTCATACTATCTAAATTATAACTTGGAGAAAATCCCCATTCTTCTTTAGCACAAGATGAATCGATAGCGTTTGGCCAACTCTCGGCAATTGCTTGACGATCTGGATCAACATCATATCCTAGTTCAAAGTTAGGCATTTTCTTTTGAATAGCTGTTTTAATTGTTTCTGGATCAACGCTCATTGCACTCACATTATATGCATTACGGTTAATCAATCGTTCACTGTCTGCTTCCATTAACTGAATGATTGCATCGATGGCATCGTCCATGAACATCATATCCATATACGTATCTTTCGCAATATAACTGTCGTATTTGCCTTCACGAATTGCTTTGAAGTAAATTTCAACTGCGTAATCTGTAGTACCTCCACCTGGTTCTTTTATATAAGAAATTAAACCAGGAAATCTCATACTTCTCGTATCAACACCAAATTTAGTGTAGTAATAATCACATAACAATTCACCCGATACTTTATTAACACCATACATTGAAGTTGGTCTTTGAATTGTAACTTGAGGTGTCATATCTTTAGGTGTATTTGGACCAAACGCACCGATTGAACTTGGTGTAAAGAACTGCATATCAAATTCTCGAGCTACTTCAAGAGCATTTACTAGTCCACCCATATTCAGATTCCATGCGAATAATGGATTTTTTTCAGCAGTAGCTGAAAGAAGTGCTGCCATATGCATTAAAGTATCCGCTTCAAAATTCTTAACTAATGAATGGAATCTATCTTGATCGGTTACATCTAAAATTTCAAATGGACCATTATTTATTTCACTTTCACTTTCTGGTTCTCCTATATCTGTTGCTAAAACATTTTCATTACCATATTTCTTTCTTAATTTCATAACTAATTCTGTCCCGATTTGCCCTAGCGCCCCAGTGATCATGATTTTTTTCATTATAAAATCCTCCTGTATTGTTGAAACGTTCATTTGTACTCTTGAGAAAAACAAAAACGCTTTCTTTAATGATATTTTACTATATTTCATCCAATTTGTATACTTCAGAAGTACATATCAAGAATAAATAAGTTACTTAATACAAAAACCAATTGTATAAGAGATACTTAGGGACATTATTCTCAATACTGCCAATTAGCTAACACTTAACAACATACTCATTTCATAAATATGAGAAAAAGCAGTAGAAATTCAATTGATACAATGAATTTCTACTGCTTTTTTATAGTTATTCTATTTATAATAATCCTAATTCTTTACCAATTTTTTCATATGCTTCAATTGCATCATCTAGTTGTTCTTTAGTATGTGCAGCTGTTGGCATATTTCTAACACGACCTGTACCTCTAGGAACTGTTGGGAATACGATTGCTTTTGCATATACACCTTCATCCATAAGTCGTTTACTAAATGTTTGTGCTTTTTTCTCTTCACCGATAATGACTGGTGTGATTGGTGTTTCAGAATGACCTATATCGAAACCTTTTGCTTTTAAGCCTTCTTTTAAATAATTAGCATTATCCCATAATTTATCATGTAATTCTGTTGAGGCCATTAATTTTTTAACGGATTCTGTAATTGCTTTAGTATCTCCAGGAGCTAAAGATGTTGAGAATAAAAATGGTCTTGAAGCGACTTTTAACCAATCAATTAAATCTTTAGTACCTGCCACATAACCGCCTACTACACCAATCGCTTTAGAAAGTGTACCAATTTGGAAATCAATTTTATCTTGTAAACCAAAATGCTTAACAGTTCCAGCACCTTTACCCATTACACCTGAACCATGTGCGTCATCAACATAAGTGATTAAACCAAATTCTTCAGCTATTTCAACGATTTCAGGTAATAAAGCTACGTCCCCATCCATTGAGAACACACCATCAGTGATGTACATGACTTTATTATATTGACCTGATTCAACCGCTTCTTTCGCTTTTGCTCTTAAGTCTTCCATGTCTGAGTGATTTACTCGAATGATTTTTGCTTTTGATAAACGACAACCATCAATAATTGAAGCATGATTTAATTCATCAGATAATATTGCATCATTTTTATTCATGACTGCTGAAATAGCTGCCATGTTACAGTTAAATCCTGATTGATAAGCAATAGCGCTTTCCGTACCTTTAAATTGTGCTAATGTTTCTTCTAACTCTCTATGCAAATCTAATGTTCCATTTATAGTACGTACTGCACCAGCACCTACACCATGTGAATCTATTGCATCTTTAGCTGCTTTTTTCAAGTCTTCGTCTGTAGCTAATCCAAGATAGTTATTTGATGATAAGTTGATATAATTTTTACCGCCAATTGTTATTTCAGCGCCATTTGCACCTTCAACGATATCAATTTCATTATACAAACCATTGTCTTTCAATTCATTTAAATTTGTTGTTAAGAATGTATCTAATGTTTGTACCATATACACTTTCTCCTTTAGCACTTTTTATTTATCATAACACATCAAAATCAAAGAATTAAGCGTTATCATAGTAAATTGAATTGTTTAAATTTTCTATAAACTTTGCTACAATAGTCATACTATATTTTGATGGAATTGAAAGAAGGTTTATTAATGATAAATTGGAAAGAAAAAGTAGCAAATAAATTTGATCGTTTAGTCGAAATTAGACGATATATGCATAAGAACCCAGAACTTTCATTTCATGAGGAAAAAACTCATGATTTTCTTTTATCTGAATTAAAAAAGCTAGATAAATTGACGATTAGAGAGCGCGTTGGAGAGCGTGGAATTGTTGCAAAGCTAGAAGGTAATCAACCTGGTCAAACAATCGCATTCCGTGCTGATTTCGATGCTTTACCTATTCAAGACGAAAAAGACGTTCCATATAAATCTGCTGTCGACGGTGTTATGCATGCTTGTGGACATGACGGTCATACAGCGACACTTTTAACATTTTGCGAATTACTTCATGAACATCAACATTTACTTAAAGGGAATGTTGTTTTTATTTTTCAATACGCTGAGGAGTTAAGTCCTGGTGGTGCAAGTCCTATGATAAATGATGGGGCGTTAGAAGGCGTTGATAAAGTGTACGGAAATCATTTTTGGAGCGGTCATGAAACATCTTCAATTAAGACAAAGCCTGCTGATATGATGGCTTCACCGGACTATTTTGATATTACGATTCAAGGTAAAGGTGGACACGGTGCTAAACCACATACATCGATTGATCCGATTGTAATTGTTGCTGAATACATTTCTAGTTTACAAAAAATTATATCTCGACATATTGATCCTATAGATAGAGGTGTCATAACAGTTGGTAAGATAGATGCAGGAAGTGCTTTTAATGTTATAAGTGATACAGCTACCATCGAAGGTACAGTTAGAACTTTCAAACCTGAAGTAAAAGACACGATTGAAGAAGAGCTAGAACGATTATTAAAAGGCATTTGTATTGCCAATAATGCTACTTATGAATTCAATTATCGCAGAGGATACCCTACTGTTGTTAACCATGAAGAACAATATAACGTTGTAAAAGAAGCAGCTGAGTCATTACATTTAACATACGAAGATATACCGCCAATGATGATTGGTGAAGACTTCTCATATTACCTTCTCAATCGCCCTGGCTGTTTCTTCTTAACTGGTAGTGGTACTGAGGATAAAGCTTCAACAGCACCTCATCATCATCCTATGTTTGATTTAGATGAAGATGCAATGAAAACAACAACTGAAATGTTCATAAAAGTCCTTGAGATTGAAGGTGTTCTATAAGATGAAAAATATATTACTACAAAAAGTTGATCATTATTATGATGAAATGATAGAAATTAGAAGACACTTACATATGAATCCTGAATTATCTTTTGAAGAAGTTAAAACGCCTGCCTATATCGCTAATTATTTAAGAAATCTAGGTATAGATGTTAGAGAAGGTGTTGGTGGACGAGGTGTAGTAGGCACACTTAATAAAGAGAAAGACGGTCCAACATTAGCTATAAGAGCCGACTTTGACGCTTTACCTATACAAGATGAAAAAGAAGTACCTTACAAATCAACAGTTGATGGCGTTATGCATGCTTGTGGACATGATGCACATACGGCTGTTCTCTTAATGACTGCAAAAATATTATCCGAGCATAAAGATGAAATAAATGGTCGTGTAGTGTTTATTCATCAACACGCTGAAGAAGTGGATCCTGGTGGTGCTATACAAATGATCGCTGACGGCTGTTTAACGGGTGTTGACGCTATCATTGGACAACATGTATCAAGTAGTTTAGATGTCGGTAAAATAGGCTACAAATACGGTACAACGACAGGTATCCCTGATGATTTTTGGATTACTTTAAAAGGACGAGGTGGACATGCAGCTCACCCAGATCAACTTATTGATCCACTAGCTGCAGGTATTCAATTATGTAATGATTTACAGTATATTGTTTCACGTAAAACAAGTGCATTATCACCTGCTGTATTATCCATAACGATGTTTAATGCTGGAGAAACCAACAACGTCATACCTGATACTTGTAAAATTGGAGGTACGATCAGAACATTCGACTCAGATACTCAAATAAGTGTAATTGAAGGATTTAAAAAAGTACTAGAAGGTATCGCTACTTCTACTGATGTCACTTACGATTTAAAATACAGTAAAGGTTACCCACCTGTTATAAATACTGAAAAAGAAACAGACCTAATATTAGAAGCTACTAAAGAAATAGCTAGTGTTCAAGAATTAGTTGAATTAGAAGCAAGTTTAGGTGGAGAAGACTTTTCTTATTATCAGCAACGTGTACCTGGTGCATTTTTCTATACAGGAACAAGAAATGAACATTTCAAAGCGGATTATCCACATCATCATCCGAAATTTGATATAGATGAGCAAGGACTAATCAACGCTGTTCGAATATTCTTATTAACTACATTTAAGTTTATGGAAAGGAATTATAATAATGAATTTAACGACTGAAGTTAATCAATATATGGATGAATTAATAGATATCAGAAGACATTTGCATCAAAATCCAGAACTATCTTTCCAAGAAGAAAATACAAAAAAATATATAGCTGATTACCTTGAGAATTTAGGTATAGAAGTTAAAAAAGATGTCGGTGGTAACGGGCTCCTAGGTTATATTAAAGGCGGTAATGCCGGACCTACGATTGCTTTAAGAGCTGACTTTGATGCTTTGCCAATTCAAGATGAGAAAGATGTACCTTATAAATCTACAGTGGATGGTGTTATGCATGCATGTGGTCATGATGCTCACACAGCAAGCTTATTAATTACAGCTAAAATCCTAAAACAACACGAAGCTGAAATTCATGGCAATGTCGTATTAATCCATCAACATGCCGAAGAATCACTTCCAGGAGGAGCAAAATCCATGGTAGCAGCTGGCGCACTTGATGGTGTAGATTATATTTTTGGTACACATACAGCAAGTCATATAGAAGCAAATAAAGTTGGCTTTTGTTCAGGACCAGCATATGCAGCAGCTGATTCATTTGAAATAGATATTCAAGGTTCAGGTGGCCACGGAGCAATGCCTCAATTAGCTAAAGACCCTATCGTTGCTGCATCTTCACTTATCGTTCAAGCACAAAGCATTGTCTCTAGAACGATAGATCCATTAGAATCTGCTGTGGTAACATTTGGTACATTTAAAGGTGGTAATGCATTCAATGTTATAGCTGATACAGTACAACTTACTGGTACAATCAGAACATACTTACCTACTGTGAAAGACCAAATTAAAGAACGTTTAAACGGTATTTTAAACGGTATTGAATCAAGTTATGGCGTGAAGTGCCATTTGAATTATCATGATGGTTATCCTCCAGTTGTTAATCACGAAAAAGAAACAGAATGGGCTAAAAGTCTTGCATCAGAAATTGATACAATTGAAGAAGCATTCGATTTCCCACCTTCACTTGGAGGAGAAGATGTAGGTTATTTCTTACAACATGTACCTGGCACTTATTTCTTTACAGGTGTCGGAAACGAAGCACTTAAAGCTAATTATCCACATCACCATCCAAAATTCGATTTGGATGAGCAATCACTACAAAACAGTGTGAAGCTATTTTTATCAATAATTGAACATAGTTCGGACTTAGTAAAATAAATATTAAAAAACCTCCCAAACCGGAAGTTAATACTAACGGATTGGGAGGTTTATTTTGAGAAAGAGCATGATAGCTCTTTCTATTTTATAAGTTTAATCAATCGTGTTCAATATCGAAAATTAAGCTTCGATGATTGTAACAACGCCTGATCCAACTGTACGTCCACCTTCACGAATTGAGAAACGAGTACCGTCTTCAATAGCGATTGGTGAAATTAATTCAACGTCCATTTCAACGTTGTCGCCAGGCATAACCATTTCAATGCCTTCTGGTAAGTTTACTACACCAGTTACGTCAGTTGTACGGAAATAGAATTGTGGGCGGTAGTTAGTGAAGAATGGAGTATGACGTCCACCTTCTTCTTTTGATAATACATAAACTTCCGCTTTGAATTTAGTGTGAGGAGTGATTGAACCTGGTTTAGCTAATACTTGACCACGGTTAACGTCTTCACGAGCAACACCACGTAATAAAGCACCGATGTTATCTCCAGCTTCAGCGAAGTCTAATAATTTACGGAACATTTCAACACCAGTTACAGTTGTTTTAGAAGATTCTTCAGTTAAACCGATGATTTCAATCTCTTCACCAACTTTGATTTGACCACGTTCAACACGGCCTGTAGCAACAGTACCACGACCAGTGATTGAGAATACGTCCTCAACTGGCATCATGAATGGTTTGTCAGAATCACGTTCTGGAGTTGGAATGAAAGTATCTACAGCTTCCATTAATTCCATGATTTTGTCTTCATAAGCTTCGTCGCCTTCTAAAGCTTTTAATGCTGAACCAGCGATTACAGGAACATCGTCGCCAGGGAAGTCATATTCAGATAATAAGTCACGAACTTCCATTTCAACTAATTCTAATAATTCTTCATCGTCAACCATGTCAACTTTGTTTAAGAATACTACTAATGCAGGAACACCTACGTTACGTGATAAAAGAATGTGTTCACGAGTTTGAGGCATTGGGCCGTCAGCAGCAGATACTACTAAGATACCGCCGTCCATTTGAGCAGCACCAGTGATCATGTTTTTAACATAGTCAGCGTGTCCTGGGCAGTCAACGTGAGCATAGTGACGTTTTTCAGTTTCATATTCGATGTGTGAAGTATTAATTGTAATACCACGTTCTTTTTCTTCTGGAGCGTTATCGATTTGGTCGTAAGAACGAGCTTCTCCGTCACCAGAACGTTTTGATAATACAGTTGCGATTGCAGCTGTTAAAGTAGTTTTACCATGGTCAACGTGACCGATAGTACCAATATTGGCATGTGTTTTTGAGCGATCAAATTTTTCTTTAGCCATTATGAAATCTCTCCTATTCATATTAAAATTATTTTTTATTTAAGCCTCATGATGGTTACTCACCATCATGAGGATACATATATTTACTTTATAAATCATTTTGATGAAAAAATCAATTTATTAAAGCGAATTTATTATTCACCTTTGTTTTTCTTGATAATTTCTTCTGAAATTGATTTAGGAACTTCTTCGTAGTGATCAAATACCATAGTATAAGTACCACGACCTTGAGTGTTAGAACGTAAGTTTGTAGCGTAACCGAACATTTCTGAAAGTGGAACAAATGCACGAACAACTTGAGCGTTACCGCGTGCTTCCATACCTTCAACACGTCCACGACGACTTGTTACGTCACCCATAATGTCACCCATGTACTCTTCAGGCATAACGATTTCAACTTTCATCATTGGCTCTAAGATTACTGGATCACATTTTTTAGCTGCTTCTCTAAGTGCTAATGATGCTGCTACTTTGAAGGCCATTTCTGATGAATCGACATCATGGTATGAACCGTCATAAAGTTTAGCTTTAACATCAACTAATGGATAACCAGCTAATACACCGTTTTCCATAGCATCTTTAAGACCAGCTTCAACTGATGGAATGTATTCACGAGGAACTACACCACCGACAACAGCGTTTTCGAATTCGAAACCGCCACCTTGTTCGTTAGGTGTGAATTCGATATGAACATCACCATATTGTCCACGTCCACCTGATTGACGAGAGAATTTACCTTGTACTTGAGCAGGTGTTTTGAACGTTTCACGGTAAGATACCATTGGCGCACCAACAGTACACTCAACTTTGAATTCACGTTTCATACGGTCTACTAAGATATCAAGATGTAATTCACCCATACCACCGATGATAACTTGTCCAGTTTCATGGTCAGTGTGTGCATGGAATGTTGGGTCTTCTTCTTGTAATTTAACTAACGCGTTAGTCATTTTATCTTGGTCAGCTTTAGATTTAGGTTCAACTGACAAGTGGATAACTGGTTCTGGGAATTCCATTGATTCTAAGATAATGTTATCTTTTTCATCACATAAAGTATCACCAGTTGCAGTATCTTTAAGACCTACAGCACCAGCAATGTCACCAGAATATACAGTAGAAATCTCTTCACGAGAGTTAGCGTGCATTTGTAGGATACGACCTACACGTTCACGTTTACCTTTAGTAGAGTTTCTTACGTATGAACCTGATTCCATTGTACCTGAATAAACACGGAAGAATGTTAATTTACCTACGAATGGGTCAGTCATTACTTTGAACGCTAATGCAGCAAAAGGTGCTGAGTCATCAGGTTTAGCAATTACTTCTTCTTCGTCATCGTCAGCTCTATGTCCAACAATTGGTTTAACATCTAATGGAGATGGTAGGTAATCAATAACTGAGTTCAACATTAATTGAACACCTTTGTTTTTGAATGCAGTACCACAAAGTACTGGGTAGAATTCAACGTCACAAGTAGCTTTACGGATAGCCGCTTTAAGCTCTTCGATTGAAATTTCTTCTCCACCTAAATATTTTTCCATTAATTCGTCATTTGATTCAGCTACAGCTTCAATTAAAGCTTCACGAGCTTCTTCAGCTTGTTGCTTATGAGATTCAGGAATTTCAACTTCTTCAATTTCAGTACCTAAATCGTTATTGTATTGGAAACATTTCATTTCTACTAAATCAATAATAGCGCTGAAATCATCTTCCGCACCGATTGGTAATTGAATTGGGTGAGCATTTGCTTGCAAACGATCATGTAATGTACCAACTGAATATTCAAAGTTCGCACCCATTTTATCCATTTTATTAATGAATACAATACGTGGTACTCCGTAAGTTGTAGCTTGACGCCAAACTGTTTCAGTTTGAGGTTCAACACCTGATTGTGCATCAAGTACAGTTACTGCACCATCAAGTACACGTAATGAACGTTCAACTTCAACAGTGAAGTCTACGTGTCCTGGTGTATCGATGATGTTTACACGGTGACCATCCCATTGTGCAGTAGTCGCAGCAGAAGTGATTGTAATACCACGCTCTTGCTCTTGTTCCATCCAGTCCATTTGTGAAGCACCTTCATGTGTTTCACCAATTTTATGGATACGGCCTGTGTAATAAAGAATACGTTCAGTAGTCGTTGTTTTACCAGCATCGATGTGTGCCATGATACCGATATTACGAGTGTTTTTCAAAGAAAAATCTCTTGCCATAGTATTCTTACTCCTTCCAAAATATTGGATATTTGGTTGTTGTTCGTATAGATACTTTGATACCCTAAGTGTTTAAAAAACTAGAGATGACCTTAAAAAAGGAATCTTTATGATTTTAACGCTTAGGGTCCTAAGTTCTATCTTACCAACGGTAATGAGCAAATGCTTTGTTAGCTTCTGCCATTTTGTGAGTATCTTCACGTTTCTTAACTGCGCCACCAGTATTGTTGGCAGCATCTAAGATTTCATTAGCTAAACGCTCTTCCATAGTTTTTTCACCACGAAGACGAGCATAGTTAACTAACCAACGTAAACCTAAAGTTGTACGACGCTCTGGACGTACTTCAACAGGTACTTGATAGTTTGAACCACCTACACGGCGAGCTTTAACTTCAAGTACAGGCATGATGTTGCTGATAGCTTCATCGAATACTTCGATTGCATCTTTACCTGAACGTTCTTGAACAAGTTCAAATGCTGAATAAAGAATTCTTTGAGCAGTACCACGTTTACCATCAAGCATGATTTTGTTGATTAATTTTGTTACTAATTTTGAGTTGTGAATTGGATCTGGTAATACATCTCTTTTTGCAACTGGACCTTTACGAGGCATAATCGTAATCCTCCTTCCTTATTATAAAGTTTATTTGATTTATCGTCATTTAAAAAACTGTTATTTACAGAAATTTAACGTTAGATTATTTTTTTGCAGCTTTTGGTTTTTTAGCACCATAAAGTGAACGGCTTTGCATACGACCGTCAACACCAGAAGTATCTAAAGCACCACGTACGATATGATAACGCACACCAGGTAAGTCTTTTACACGTCCACCACGAATAAGTACAACACTGTGTTCTTGTAAGTTATGGCCGATACCAGGGATATACGCGTTAACTTCGATGTTGTTTGATAAACGAACACGAGCATATTTACGTAAAGCTGAGTTAGGTTTTTTAGGTGTCATAGTTCCCACACGCGTACAAACACCACGTTTTTGTGGAGAGTATACAGTAGTCATTTTTTTCTTCATGCTATTGTAACCTCTGTTTAACGCTGGTGAGTTTGATTTTTGTGATTTACTAGTACGAGGTTTACGTACTAATTGGTTAATAGTAGGCATCTTTAATGTCCTCCTCTCTTCATTTCTTAATTCCACACATCCAGGTGGTTCATTTTAAGGCAAATAAAAATAGTAAGCACAGCTTACAAATTTATTTAAGCAATGCAACAACTGTCGCATTAACTTCTATTCCATAGTGCGATCCAAGTTCTTGTCTACTAGGACTATAACTTAACGGAACGCCTGTCTCAAATGCTAAAGTTAACACCCTAGACAAAATATGAATATTGACATCTTGAGCAATAATTACTTTACGTACCTCATGCTTCAATAATGCTTTAGTGGTTTGTTTTAAACCAATGACATAACTGTCTTGATTTAAGCTTAAGGCTTTTTCATTAGACATTTGATATCCTCCAAAGCGTCTGCTTTCATCAACCTTAACAATAATAACATCGTACAGTTTTAAAGTCAATATATTTCATGCCGTTTTTATAATAAAATATAAGCTGTTCTAGACACCTAGAACAGCCTATATATATTAGTCAGTAACGACTGGTTCTTCAGGTAAAACTTTCTTTTCAACTTTTTCAAAGTCAACACCAGTATATCTTCTCATACCTGTACCAGCAGGAATTAATTTACCGATGATAACATTTTCTTTAAGTCCAAGTAAGTTATCACGCTTACCTTTAATAGCAGCATCTGTAAGAACTCTTGTTGTTTCTTGGAATGAAGCTGCAGATAAGAAACTTTCTGTTTCTAGAGATGCTTTAGTAATACCAAGTAATACAGGTTTTGCAGTTGCTGGACGCTTACGCGTAGCAAATACTTCTCTGTTAGCATCAGTAAATGTATGAATATCAACTAATGCACCTGGTAATAATTTAGTATCCCCTGCTTCAATAATTCTAACTTTACGAAGCATTTGTCTAACCATAACTTCAACGTGTTTATCTGAAATTTCAACACCTTGCATACGGTAAACTTTTTGAACTTCTTTAAGTAGATATTTTTGAGTAGCATTTAAGCCTGCAACTGCTAATAATCCTTTAGGCTCAATTGAACCTTCAGTCATGACCTCACCACGTTCAACGTATTGTCCTTCTTCAACTTTAAGTCGAGAAGTACCAGGAGCGTTATAAGTACGGATTTCATTTTCGCCTTTAACTTTAATTTCTTGTTGACGATCTTTAACGATTGTTATTTCAGTTACTTCACCGTTAATTTCAGAAATTACCGCTTGACCTTTAGGATTACGCGCTTCAAATAACTCTTGAATACGAGGTAAACCTTGAGTAATATCGGCTCCTGCAACACCGCCGGTATGGAATGTACGCATTGTAAGCTGAGTACCTGGTTCACCGATTGATTGTGCAGCAATTGTACCAACTGCTTCACCAACTTCAACTTGTTCACCAGTTGCTAAGTTCTTACCATAACATTTTTCACATACACCATGACGTGTGTTACAAGTAAATGCTGAACGGATATGCATTTCAGTAATACCAGCATCAACGATTATTTTAGCAATTTCTGCTGTAATAAGTTCGTT
Organism: Mammaliicoccus sp. K-M42; assembly: GCF_022386375.1. Classification (NCBI taxonomy): domain Bacteria; kingdom Bacillati; phylum Bacillota; class Bacilli; order Caryophanales; family Staphylococcaceae; genus Mammaliicoccus; species Mammaliicoccus sp. K-M42. The sequence continues at coordinate 112,051 of NZ_JAJNIS010000005.1, forward strand.
CACTTTAATAATTACTTCGTCCGTTTCAGGATGACGTAACGTTTCTTTAGAGTAACGACCTTCTATACGTTCAATAAATGGTTCAATTAGTTCTGAACCTTCTCTTATATCAGAAACTAGTAATCCTCGGTCAGTACCACAATCTTCTTCTCTAACGATAACATCTTGTGCTACGTCAACTAGACGACGTGTTAAGTAACCTGAATCGGCAGTTTTCAGCGCTGTATCGGCAAGACCTTTACGAGCACCGTGAGTAGAGATGAAGTATTCAAGTACTGTTAAACCTTCACGGAATGAAGATTTAATAGGTAACTCGATAATTCTACCAGATGGATTGGCCATCAAACCACGCATACCAGCTAACTGAGTGAAGTTAGATGCGTTACCACGCGCTCCTGAGTCACTCATCATAAAGATTGGGTTTAAGCTATCTAATGACATCATTAATTTAGCTTGAATATCATCTTTCGCTCTAGTCCAAATCTCGATAACAGCTGCATAACGTTCGCTTTCAGTAATTAAACCACGGCTGAATTGTTTTTGTACTTTATCTACTTTAATTTCTGCTTCTCCGATAATTTCTTGTTTCTCAGGAAGAACCACAATATCAGAAACACCAACTGTAATACCAGCACGAGATGAGTATTTAAATCCTAAATCCTTCATCTTATCTAGCATCATTGAAGTATCTGTAATATGGAATTTATTGAAGATTTCAGCAATGATTTGACCTAAGAATTTTTTGTTGAATGGTTTAACAAGTTCAACATCTTCTAGGTATTCAATCAAGCCACCTTCTGGAATATCAGTAGGTGAAACAAAGTATTTATCTGGTGTTGATTTTTCTAAATTAAAATTAGTCGGTTCATTTATATAAGGGAATGATTCCGGCATAATTTCATTAAAGATAACTTTACCAACAGATGTAATTAATAATTTGCTATTTTGTTCTTCAGTAAATGTTGGGTTCTTTAATGATCTTGCATGAACAGCTATACGAGAATGTAAATGTACATAGCCATTTACATAAGCTTTAATAACTTCATCTGTTTCACTAAAGATATCTCCAGCTCCTATTGCACCTTTACGCTCTAGAGTTAAGTAATAGTTACCTAATACCATATCTTGAGAAGGTGTAACAACTGGTTTACCATCTTTAGGGTTTAAGATGTTTTGTGCCGCAAGCATTAACATACGAGCTTCTGCTTGTGCTTCTTTTGATAATGGAACATGGACAGCCATTTGGTCACCATCAAAGTCAGCGTTATAAGCTGTTGTAACAAGTGGATGAAGTCTAATCGCACGACCTTCTACCAATGTAGGTTCAAATGCTTGAATACCTAAACGGTGAAGTGTTGGCGCACGGTTTAGTAATACTGGATGTTCTTTAATAACATCTTCAAGTACGTCCCAAACTTCTTCTTCCATTCTTTCGATTTTACCTTTTGCATTTTTGATGTTAGTAGCGATTTCACGTTCAACAAGTTCTTTCATAATGAAAGGTTTGAACAATTCAAGCGCCATTTCTTTTGGTAAACCACATTGGTACATTTTAAGGCTTGGTCCTACTACGATAACCGAACGACCTGAATAGTCAACACGTTTACCTAGTAAGTTTTGACGGAAACGACCTTGTTTACCTTTTAACATGTGTGATAGTGACTTCAACGGACGGTTACCCGGACCTGTAACAGGACGACCACGACGACCATTGTCGATTAACGCATCTACAGCTTCTTGTAACATACGTTTTTCATTTTGTACGATAATACCAGGTGCACCTAAGTCTAATAAACGTTTCAAACGATTATTACGGTTGATGACACGACGGTATAAATCATTTAAATCACTTGTAGCAAAACGGCCACCATCTAATTGAACCATTGGACGAATTTCAGGTGGGATAATTGGTAACACATCTAAAATCATCCATGATGGATCATTACCAGAGTGACGGAATGATTCAACAACTTCTAAACGTTTGATTGCTCTAGTTAATCTTTGTCCAGTTGCTGATTCTAATTCTTCACGTAACACTTTCAGTTCTTTTTCTAAATCAATATCATTTAGTAAATCACGAATGGCTTCTGCACCCATTTTTGCTGTAAATTTACCAGGATATTTATCGTAGTATTCACGGAATTCACCTTCAGTTAATAATTGTTTCTTATCTAATCCAGTTGGACCTGGATCAATTACTGTATAAGAAGCAAAATATATAACTTCTTCAAGTGAACGTGGTGACATATCAAGTAATAGTCCCATACGACTAGGGATACCTTTGAAGTACCAAATATGAGAAACTGGTGCTGCTAATTCAATGTGCCCCATTCTTTCACGACGCACTTTTGATTTAGTAACTTCTACACCACATCTGTCACAAACCATGCCTTTATAACGTACTCTTTTATATTTACCACAACTACATTCCCAGTCCTTAGTTGGACCAAAAATTTTCTCACAGAATAAACCATCTCTTTCAGGTTTTAACGTACGGTAGTTAATTGTTTCTGGTTTCTTCACTTCACCAAATGACCAAGAACGAATCTTTTCAGGTGAAGCAAGTCCTATTTTCATGTAATGGAAATTATTTACATCAATCAAGGAGCCTACCTCCTTCAATTTAAATTAGTTGTGCCGGTTGATTGATAATGTATAACAAATGAAAAGCGCAAAGGTAATACCAAATGCGCTTTATTAACTTTTAATCAGTTACTTGTTGTCCTTCTATTGCTGCATCTTGTGAAACACCTAAATCAACTTTTTTGTCCATCATTTCTTCATCTTCTAAATCACGCATTTCGATTTCATTATCATGTTCGTCCATAACTTTAACGTCTAGACCTAAACTTTGTAATTCTTTCATTAATACGCGGAACGATTCAGGAACACCCGGTTTAGGGATGTTTTCACCTTTAACAATGGATTCATAAGTTTTAACACGACCTACAGTATCATCAGATTTATAAGTTAAAATCTCTTGTAAAGTATATGCAGCACCATATGCTTCAAGTGCCCATACCTCCATCTCACCAAAACGTTGTCCACCAAACTGAGCTTTACCGCCAAGTGGTTGTTGTGTAACTAGTGAGTATGGTCCAGTAGAACGTGCGTGTAATTTGTCATCTACCATGTGTGCAAGTTTAAGCATATACATAACACCTACAGATACACGGTTATCAAACGGTTCACCAGTACGACCATCGTAAAGTACAGTTTTACCATCACGAGCCATACCTGCTTCTTCAATAGTTGACCAAACATCATCATCGTTTGCACCATCAAATACTGGTGAAGCAACATGAATACCTAAATTCTTAGCTGCCATTCCAAGATGAAGTTCTAACACTTGTCCGATATTCATACGAGAAGGTACACCTAATGGGTTTAACATGATATCAATTGGTGTTCCGTCTGGTAAATAAGGCATATCTTCTTCAGGTAAGATACGAGAAATAACACCTTTGTTACCATGTCGACCACACATTTTATCTCCGACATGTATTTTACGTTTTTGAACGATGTATACACGTACTAATTGGTTAACACCAGGAGATAATGAATCATCGCCTTCTTCTCTATTGAACACTTTAACATCTAATACAATACCACCTGCACCATGAGGTACACGTAATGAAGTATCACGAACTTCACGAGCTTTTTCACCAAAGATTGCATGTAATAATCTTTCTTCAGCAGTTAGTTCTGTTACACCTTTAGGCGTTACTTTACCAACTAGAATATCTCCGTCTTTAACTTCTGCACCAACATAGATAATACCTCGATCGTCTAAGTTTTTAAGTGCATTGTCAGAAACGTTTGGAATATCACGTGTAATTTCTTCAGGTCCTAATTTAGTATCACGAGCCTCTGATTCATATTCTTCAACGTGAATTGAAGTGTAAACGTCATCTTTAACTAAACGTTCACTCATGATTACAGCATCCTCGTAGTTATAACCATCCCAAGTCATGAAACCAACAACTACGTTACGACCAAGTGCCATTTCACCTAGTTCCATTGAAGGACCATCAGCTAAAATTTCACCTTTAGTAACGATATCGCCACTAGCAATAATTGGACGTTGGTTATAACAAGTACCAGAGTTACTACGTTTGAATTTAGATAATGGATAACGGTCTAATTCCGTTTCAATTTCTTTACCATTTTCTTCAACAATACGTCTAACAAGAATTTCTTTAGCTTCAACGTGTTCAACTCTACCTTTATATTTCGCAACAACAGCTGCACCGGAGTCACGAGCAGTTACGTGTTCCATACCAGTACCAACAAATGGTGCTTCTGGATTCATTAAAGGTACTGCTTGACGTTGCATGTTTGCACCCATAAGCGCACGGTTAGAGTCATCGTTTTCTAAGAAAGGAATACATGCTGTCGCAGCAGAAACAACTTGTTTAGGTGAAACGTCCATGTAATCCATACGTTCTTTCGGTTTCGTAGTATTATCCCCACGGAAACGACAAAGTACTTCATCATCAACGAATTTACCAGTTTCATCTAATACTGAGTTTGCTTGCGCAACAACATAACTATCTTCTTCGTCAGCTGTTAAATAGTCAATTCTGTCAGTAACTTGGTTTGTTTCTATATTAACCTTACGATAAGGTGTTTCAATAAATCCAAATTCATTTACTCTCGCATAACTTGATAAAGAGTTAATTAAACCAATGTTTGGTCCCTCAGGTGTCTCGATAGGACACATACGACCATAGTGAGAGTAGTGAACGTCACGTACTTCCATACCAGCACGTTCACGAGTTAAACCGCCGGGTCCAAGAGCTGATAGACGACGTTTATGCGTCAACTCGGCTAATGGGTTTGCTTGGTCCATGAATTGTGATAATTGAGAGCTACCAAAGAATTCTTTAATAGATGCAATTACTGGACGAATATTTATTAATTGTTGAGGTGTGATTGAATCAGTATCTTGAATTGACATACGTTCACGTACTACACGTTCCATACGTGATAAACCAATTCTGAATTGGTTTTGTAATAATTCGCCTACTGAACGTAAACGACGGTTACCTAAATGGTCAATATCATCTGTATAACCTACACCATGTAACAAGTTAAAGAAATATGATAATGAAGAAATTATATCTGCTGGCGTAATACACTTAACAGCTTCATCAGGGAATGCATTACCGATTACTGTTGTTGTACGTTTTTCTTCATCACCAGGGATATATATTTTAACAGCTTGTACTTCAACTGGTTCATCTAATACACCGCTATTTAATTCATATACATGAATATTAGCGTTAGATTCTAAAACGTCGATAATTTTATCTAAGTTACGACGGTCTAGTACAGTACCTTCTTCAGCTGCAATTTCACCTGTTTCAACATCAACAATAGGCTCAGCTAAAGTTTGATTGAATAAACGATGTTTAAGGTGTAATTTTTTGTTCATTTTATAACGACCAACGCTTGCTAAGTCATAACGTTTTGGGTCGAAGAAACGTGAATATAATAAACTTTTAGCGTTTTCTACTGTTGGTGGTTCTCCTGGACGTAAACGCTCATAGATTTCAAGCAATGCTTGATCCGTTGTTTCAGTATTATCTTTGTTCAAAGCATTTCTAAGGTATTCATTGTCACCAAGTAAATCAATGATTTCTTGATCTGATGAGAAGCCTAATGCACGGACTAATACTGTGATTGGTAATTTACGAGTTCTGTCTATTCTTACGTAAGGAACATCTTTTGCATCTGTTTCATACTCCAACCATGCACCACGGTTAGGAATTACAGTAGTTCCAAAACTCACTTTACCGTTTTTATCAACTTTTTCATTGAAATAAACGGAAGGTGAACGTACAAGTTGAGATACAATAACACGTTCTGCACCATTAATTACAAAAGTACCTGTGTCAGTCATTAATGGGAAATCACCCATAAATACTTCTTGGTCTTTTACTTCGCCTGTTTCTTTATTGATTAAACGGACTTTAACACGTAATGGCGCAGCGTATGTCGCATCACGGTTTTTAGACTCCTCTAAATCATACTTCGGTTCACCTAAACGGTAATCTACGAATTCTAAAGATAGGTTACCTGTAAAGTCATCAATTGGAGAAATGTCTCGGAACATTTCAAGTAAACCTTCTTTAAGAAACCATTCATATGATTTCGTTTGAATCTCGATTAAGTTAGGTAGTTCTAAAATCTCGGAAATTCTCGCATAACTTCTACGAACACGATGTCTTCCATACTGGATAAGTTGACCTGTCAACAGATTCACCCCTCAAATATTGTGAATATAACTTTGCGTCTTACAAAATAAATATAATAAGACAAAAAGAAAACGGAAAGTCAATGATTCCATTTTCTATTTCGTACGACTTATTCCTAACATTCAATTAAGGGCGACGCAAAAGTACACACTTATTGAATATAATTTTTAACATTCTATTACTATATCAGAACAAAACAGCAAAATCAAGCTTTTACACTTTTTAAAATGTAATAACCCTTGCTTTTTTCTATTGTTTCTGCATTACCATAAAGATCTTGCATTTTCTTCTTTGCAGAAGGCATGCCTTGTTTCTTTTGAATTACGACCCAAAGCTCTCCACCACTAGATAATACGTCATTACTTTGTTCAAGTATTTGATGCACAATTTCTTTTCCAGCTCTTATTGGAGGATTTGTTAATACACAATCGAATTTTAAATCTAAGACAGCATCTAAACAATTACTAACTTGTATATTTGCATTACTTATTTTATTAGATTTTTGGTTATCTTTCGCTAAATCTAATGCACGTTCATTAACATCCACTAACGTTATTTCGCTGTATGGAAGTACTTTTGCACACATTAAACCTATCGGACCATAACCACAACCTACATCCAATATTTTCTTTTTAGGACCAGGGGGATTTGCATTTAAAAAAGTAGAAATCAACAAATCAGATCCAAAATCTATTTTCCCTTTCGAAAATACACCATGATCCGTTTGAAGTGAGAGTTTGTTGTCGCGATAGAAATAATCGAAATTTTCTCGTTCCGACTTCACATTTGGATCATTATCAAAATAATGACTCATTACGCCACCTCTTTATCGCATTTAATGAGTAAAGAAAAACCCGTTATCATGATAATAACGGGTTTTTGATTTAATACAGAAATTATTTTACTTCTACAGATGCGCCAACTTCTTCTAATTTTTCTTTTAAAGCTTCAGCGTCTTCTTTAGATAAACCTTCTTTAACAACTTTAGGAGCGTTGTCTACGATTTCTTTAGCTTCTTTTAAGCCTAAACCAGTTACTTCTTTAACTGCTTTAACAACTTTAATTTTTGAATCTCCAGCTGAAGTTAATTCAACGTCAAATTCAGTTTGTTCAGCTGCTGCGTCTCCACCAGCTGCGCCAGCTGCTGCTACAGGAGCTGCTGCTGTTACACCAAATTCTTCTTCAATAGCTTTTACTAAGTCATTTAATTCTAATACTGACATTTCTTTAATTGCTTCGATAATTTTTTCATTAGACATGATATATATCCTCCATTAATTAATTTTATTTGTTGCTGAATTATTCAGCACTTTCTTCTTTTTGTTCTCCAACAGCTTTAACTGCATAAGCAAAGTTACGAACTGGAGCTTGTAATACAGATAGTAACATTGATACAAGACCATCTTTTGATGGTAATGAACCGATTGTGTTAACTTCTTCTGCAGTAACAACTTGTCCTTCAATAACACCTGCTTTGATTTCTAAAGCTTCGTTTTGTTTAGCGAAGTCAGCAAGAATTTTCGCTGGTTCAACTACTTCTTCATTTGAAAAAGCAATTGCGTTAGGACCAGTTAGTGATTCTTCTAAACCTTCGATTCCAGCAGCTTCAGCAGCACGACGAACTAAAGTATTTTTGTAAACTTTATATTCGATTCCAGCTTCACGTAATTGTTTACGTAATTCAGTAACTTGTGCAACTGTTAAACCACGGTAATCCACAACAATTGTTGAAACAGAATTTTTAAATTGTTCAGTAATTAAATCAACTTTTTGTTGTTTCACTTCAACGATTTTTGAGTTAGACATCTTTACACCTCCATATTATTTATCACGTGCTTTTATGATGAGGTATCTCAACAAAAAAGCACTTTTTACCCACGGCAAAAAGTGCTTGAAATTTATACGTTCAAGTCAATTTAGGCCTCGGTAGGATTAACTTTTAAGTCCAAAATGAACTCCTACTGTCTTAGGTTAAATATTACACATCCAAAACTATAACGCGTTTTGGACGTGAAGTCAATATATTTATATTATAATTTAAAGCTAGAAGTATCAACTTTGATACCAGGGCCCATTGTTGTTGTAACAGCAACAGACTTGAAGTAAGTACCTTTAGATGATGCTGGTTTAGCTTTTGTTAATGTATCTTGAATTGTTTTGAAGTTATCAACTAATTGTTGTTCATCAAATGATACTTTACCAATAGAAGCATGAACAATACCAGATTTTTCAGCACGGTATTCTACTTTACCTGCTTTAATTTCTGCTACTGCTTTTTTGATATCCATAGTAACTGTACCAGTTTTAGGGTTTGGCATTAAACCTTTAGGTCCTAATACACGACCAAGTTTACCAACTTCACCCATCATATCAGGTGTAGCAACGATTACATCAAAGTCGAACCAACCTTGGTTGATTTTATTAATGTACTCTTCACCTACATAATCTGCTCCAGCTTCTTCTGCTTCTTTGATTTTATCGCCTTTAGCGAATACTAATACACGTTGAGTTTTACCAGTTCCGTGTGGTAATACTACAGCACCACGGATTTGTTGGTCATTTTTACGAGTATCAATACCTAAACGAAATGCAACTTCAACAGATGCATCAAAGTTAACAGTACTTGTTTCTTTTGCTAATTTGATTGCTTCTTCTACAGCGTAAGCTGAAGTACGATCAACTTTAGCAATTGCTTCTTGATACTTTTTACCTTTTTTAGCCATATTGTTTTTCCTCCTTTAGTGGTTTTAGCGGAATGTTACCTCCCACGTGCATTGCCATCAAGACAATGCAATAGCAGACAGCGAAATAGCCGCCTGCTTAAACTTCAATACTTAATTATTCTACGACAATACCCATGCTACGTGCAGTACCTTCAACGATACGCATAGCTGCTTCTTCAGATGCCGCGTTTAAGTCAGGCATTTTAGTGTTAGCAATTTCACGTACTTGATCTTGAGTTACTGTTGCAACTTTAGTTTTGTTAGGTTCACCTGAACCTTTTTCTACTTTAGCTGCTTTTTTAAGTAATACTGCTGCAGGTGGTGTCTTAGTGATGAAAGTAAATGAACGATCTTCAAATACTGTAATTTCAACTGGAATGATTAAACCTGCTTGCTCTTGTGTACGAGCGTTGAATTCTTTACAGAATCCCATAATATTCACACCGGCTTGACCTAATGCAGGACCAACTGGTGGTGCTGGGTTTGCTTTACCTGCAGGAATTTGCAATTTAACTACTTTAACTACTTTTTTAGCCACGATGTGCACCTCCTTGATATCGTGATGTGGTCATGGGGTAATGATATTTTACCCTCCCACTCTTCATTTCATAATGAAATGGTTGCGCATAGTCCGAGCGCGACCTTTAAATAATAACATTGAAAATTAGGAATTTCAAGTGTTTTTTTACAACTTTTCAATTTGGTCGAATTCTACTTCAACCGGCGTTTCTCTACCGAACATGTCAACAAGTACAGTTAGTTTATACTTTTCAACATCTATTTCTTTTATTTCGCCAACTTGGTTATTGAATGGACCGCTTGTTACACGAACTTGTTCTCCTAGTTCAACTTCAACATCGACTGTTTTTTCTGACATACCCATTTGTTTTAAAATGAATTTCGCTTCATCATGTAACAATGGATTAGGTTTAGAACCTGCACCAGCAGATCCAACAAATCCTGTAACACCTGGTGTGTTTCTAACAATATACCATGATTCATCAGTCATAATTAGTTCTACTAATACATAACCTGGAAATGTCTTCTTAATTTGTGTTTTGGCTTTACCATCTTTAATAGAAGTTTCTTCCTCTTCTGGAATTACAACTCTAAAGATTTGTTCTTGCATGTTCATTGTATCAACACGTTTTTCAAGGTTAGTTTTTACTTTGTTTTCATAACCTGAATAAGTGTGGACTGCGTACCATCGTTTAGCGCCTGTATCTTCTGACATTTTGCCACTCCTTACTATCTAATCAAATTAATTAATTCTGTAATTCCTAAATCTAGTGCATAGAAAAAGATTAAGAAAAAGATTACTGTGCACACTACTATTGTTGTATATTTAACAAGTTCTTTGCCTGTTGGCCAACTTGTTTTCTGCATTTCTGATTTTACGCCTTGAAAGAAGTTTTCTTTTTTAGCCATTGATTTTCCTCCTTTTAGATGGATTCTTTATGCAATGTATGCGTATTACAAGTTTTACAAAACTTTTTTAGCTCTAAACGGTTATCTGTATCTTTTTTTGGGACTGTATAATTCCTAGCTCCGCATTTTTCGCAATTTAAAGGGACTTTTCTCATCTTATCACCTAATTCATTCTAATCCTAGATTAATATACAAAACAAAACACCTAATTGTCAAACAGAGCTGAATTAAATTCAGCTCTATTGAACTTCTTTTTTAATCGGTATTGTGCGTTATATATATGTTTCACAGGTACATCGAGTTCTTTTGAGATTTCTTTTTTCGTTCTTCCTTGCAAAGTTAATTTTACTACGCTTTCTTCCATTTTAGTTAACTTTTTTCGTTCCATTAAATATATTAGTGTACTTTCTGTTAACAGCATCTCTTCAAATGACTGAGCTTTAGTATCATAAATACGCTCTACTAAACTATACGCTTCTTTTTTATTTTCATCTATACTGAGCGACTCTGTATGCAGTTTATACTTTTCGCTTTTCATTTTACGTATATAATCAATCTTAGCATTTTTAATAATAACGTTCACACAATGCACAAAAGAATCATCTTGTTGGCAATCAAAAGTCAGTACTTGTTTATATATTTTATATCTGATAACTTGCGCGATATCTTCTTTATCTTCATGAGTTAAACTTAAAGTATTCAACCTTTTAGTAATGTCTTTTTCAAAAACGTTTAACAACTGGCTAAACACTTCTGTATTCCCTTGTTGTATAGCATGAATCCATTTTAGAAGTTGCTTATCTGTAAATATGTCATTCATGATGTTCATTCCTTATCATAGGTGTTGACCATATTTTACAGAGCGCTATACTTTTTAATCAAACTTCAAAAAATAAAGTTTACTTGTGATTTCGTCGCCATTTTTCAAATTGTTCTAATACTTCATCTGGTAAGTCCAACCTGTTTCTAGGTGTTTTTGTTTCTATTTCGGATAACCGCTTCGTAATTACAGATTCTTGGTTAGCAATCGTTGACCACATTTCTCTTGAAGAAATTCTATATGCTCCTGAACCGAAAATAGCATGTTGCTCACTCATATCACTTGTTACGACGGTTATATGTGTAATGTGCTTACGATATAGTTCGTATGTTAATTTTTCAATGTAGCTGTCCGCAGTTTCTTTACCTTTTGTGTAAACAACTTTTACGCCGTGTTTAATTTCAATAGATTCTGTACCCTCTACTCCATAAGCATCAAAAACAACAATCATTTCACCATCATGTTGTGTATTGTAATTAATAAGTGTGATTAACAGTTTATCTCTTGCTTCTTCTAAAGAAACTTGAGCAATTAAAGATAATTCGTTTGACTGTCCTATTAAATTATAGCCATCGATAATTAAATAGATATCTTTCATTACGACTGACCTATAGGGTGCCTTTTTCGGTAAACTTCATACATTAATAGACTTGCTGCAACTGATGCATTAAGGCTGTTAACATGACCAACCATTGGTAATTTAATATAAAAATCACACTTTTCTTTAACTAATCGACTCATGCCTTCACCTTCACTACCAATAACAATCAATAGCGGCATTCCAGCATCCATTTGACGATAATCTGTTGCATTCTGTGCATCCGTACCTGCAACCCAATATCCTACTTCTTGAAGACGTTCAATTGTTTGTGGCAAATTCGTAACTCGAATCACTGGAACATGTTGAATAGCACCAGTTGATGCTTTAGCTACAGTTGCATTTAATTGAACTGACCTTCTTTTCGGTATGATAATTCCATCAATACCGATAGCATCAGCAGTTCTCATAATTGACCCTAAATTATGTGGATCTTCCAAACCATCTAACATTAATAGACAAGGTTGGTGGTCAATATCTTTCGTTTCTGAAATAAAATCTTCCAATTCCTTATAAGGATACGGTGCAATCTGTGCCGCAATACCTTGATGAGGAACATCTGTTAAATAATCAATTTTTGATTTAGGAACAGTCTGAACAACAATTTTTTCAGATTTTGCAAGTTTTAAAATCTCACCGATTTGTTTCTTATTGATGCCTTCTTGAATAAGCACTTTATTAATTGTGTGCCCTGAAGTTATCGCTTCTTTTACTGCATGTCTACCAACAATAACTGATTCATCCATTTGTACTCACCCTTTCTTCTGTAATTTCAATCATTTTATTAACTAATTCTTCTAGACGCTCTATTTCATCTATCAAAAACAAATATCCAATAACCGCTTCAATTGCCGAACTTTTTCTATAAGTTTGAATGTCGGTATTTTTAGCTTTAGTATGACTTTTCGCATTTCGACCACGTTGTATGATTTCTAACTCTTCTTCATTAAAGAATGATTCTTCTATCAATACATTAAGTACATATGCTTGTCCTTTTGCTGAAACATATTGTTTTGACAATTGATGGAGACGATTCGGCTTGCCTTTAATTTTAAGGATAATATGTTTTCTAACATAAGTGTCTAAAATAGAATCTCCCATATAAGCTAAAGATAAAGGATTTAACATTTTCACTGTTAATTTATCCACGTTTAAACCTCACACCTTGTGCTGTATCTTCAAGAATAATATTTTGTTCTTTTAAAGCATCTCTAATTTCATCAGCTCTTTGGAAGTTCTTAGCTTTTCTCGCTTCATTACGTTCTTCGATTAAAGCTTCGATTTCTTCGTCTAGTAGTTCATTTTGCTCTTTACCAACTAAAGGCACGCCCAATACATCGCTGAAAATTTGATAAACTTCTTTAAAATGTTGAATCGTTTGAGTTGATGTCGTATTTTCTAACAAGTATTTATTCGCCAATTTATTCAAATCATACCATGCAGTCATAGCATTAGCAGTGTTGAAATCATCATCCATATACGTTTCAAAATCTTTCAACGTTTGATTGATGCTTTCCATATATTGATTTGTTTCATCTTTATCTTGTAGTGCGAATTTTTCTCTGTCTACTAAAGATTTATAACTATTACGAATTCGCTCTAAACCTTTATTCGCTGCTTGAACAAGATCTAAATCATAGTTAATTGGGTTTCTATAATGTGCACCAACCATAAAGAATCTTAATACATCAGGATCAATTTCTTTAATGATGTCATGAACTAAAATAAAGTTTCCTAATGATTTACTCATTTTTTCGTTATTTATGTTTACAAATCCATTATGCATCCAATAATTAGCAAACGTCTTATCATTATGTGCTTCAGATTGTGCTATTTCATTCTCATGATGCGGGAATTGCAAGTCTGTTCCACCAGCATGAATATCAATCGTATCACCTAAATGAACTTGAGCCATTACAGAACATTCTATATGCCACCCTGGTCTACCTGCTCCCCATGGACTATCCCATTTAATTTCACCAGGTTTAGCTTGTTTCCATAGCGTGAAATCTAATTCGTCTTCTTTTTGTTCACCTGTTTCAATTCTTGCACCAACTTTTAAATCATCTATGGATTGATGACTTAACTTACCATATCCATCAAAACGTCGTGTACGATAATATACGTCTCCGCCACTTTCATATGCATATCCTTTTTCCACAAGTACATTTATAAAAGCAATGATATCGTCCATATGATCCATAACTCTAGGGTTAGCTGTGCCTCGTTTACAGTTTAGTGCGCCTGTATCTTCATAGAATGCTTCTATAAATCGATCTGCAATTTCAGGTACAGTTTCACCTAATTCATTGGCTGTCTTGATCAACTTATCATCAACATCAGTGAAATTAGATACGTATTGAACATCATACCCACGATATTCTAAATATCTTCTTACTACATCAAATGCAACTGTCGCTCTCGCATTTCCAATATGAATGTAGTTATAAACAGTTGGGCCACACACATACATTTTTACTTTTCCTTCTTCAATGGGAATAAATTCTTCCTTTTGCCTCGTTAACGTATTATATAACGTAATCATCAACAATCTCTCCATTCTTCGTCTTTTCAAGTTGACGTTCTAATTCTTTTAATTGTTCGTATATAGGGTCTGGTAACTTCGTATGATTAAAGTTTTTACCGACTTTCAATCCATCTTGTTTAACGATTCTACCTGGTATACCAACAACTGTTGAGTAATCCGGAACATCTTTCAACACGACTGAGTTCGCTCCAATGTTCACATTACTTCCTACTTCTATGTTGCCAAGTACTTTTGCTCCTGCAGCAATTAAGACATTATCACCTATATCAGGGTGTCTCTTACCTCGCTCTTTACCTGTCCCTCCAAGTGTCACACCTTGGTATATCGTCACATTATTTCCAATGTTACATGTTTCACCTATTACAATTCCCATACCATGGTCGATAAACAATCTACTACCTATAGTTGCTCCTGGATGAATTTCTACACCAGTAAAAAAACGAGATATTTGCGATATCGATCTTGCAATAAAATACATTTTTTTCTTAAAAAACCAATTCGCGATTAAATAACTCCATATAGCATGTAGTCCTGAGTAAGTCATAACGATTTCAAATGAAGATCTTGCTGCTGGGTCTTGATCGAATACCATTTGAATATCATCTTTGACTCTTTTAAACATTTAAATCCCCCCTCAGATAACAAAAAGGCGCCTCTAACAATAATTGCTAGAGGTGCCTTTTTGCACGGTTCCACTCTTTTTAGCATTAGAAAATGCTCACTCATTTAAATATCAATATATTATGCTTGTGTAATAAAGGTGCATTCGATTATATAATGTGGCACATTTTCAGCAACCATGTACTCTCTAATTTCACATTATCCAAACTACTTGTCCTTTAAGTCATTTTTATAATAGATTCTTATTCTAAAAAAATCAAACGAAACGTTTTAATCTTGCTAGTACTTTATCTCTACCTAATAATGCAATTGTATTAGGTAACTCTGGGCCATGTGTTTGACCTGAAACAGCAACACGAATCGGCATAAATAATTGCTTACCTTTTATTCCTGTTTCTTTTTGTACTGCTTTAATAGATTTTTTTATTTCAGCTGGTTCAAATGGCTCTAAAGTTTCAAGTTGTTTTGCAAGCTCAGCCATTACAGTTGGTACTTGTTCACCATCTAAGACTTCTTGCGCTTCCTCTGTGAAATCAAGATGTTCTCTGAAGAATAGTTCAGATAACGGAACAATTTCACCTGCATAGCTCATTTGTTGTTGATATAAACCTACTAAATCTCTTGCCCAAGTTAATTCAGCTTCTGAAGGACTTTCTGATAACATACCAGCTTTAACCATATGTGGAATTGTCATTTCGAATACTGTTTCAGAATCTTTTTCTTTCATGTATTGGTTATTAATCCACTCTAATTTTTTCTTATCAAAGAATGCAGGTGATTTAGAAAGACGTTTTTCGTCGAATATTTTAATAAATTCTTCTTTAGAGAAGATTTCTTCTTCACCTTCTGGAGACCATCCTAATAATCCAATAAAGTTAAAGATTGCTTCAGGTAAATAACCTAAATCTTTATATTGTTCAATAAACTGTAGAATTTGTCCATCACGTTTACTTAATTTTTTGCGGTCTTCATTAACGATTAACGTCATGTGTGCAAATTTTGGTGGTGCAAAGCCTAACGCTTCATATATCATCAGCTGTTTAGGTGTATTTGAAATATGATCATCACCACGAATAACGTGAGAAATTTCCATATAATAATCATCAATTGCAACAGCAAAGTTGTAAGTTGGTATACCATCTTTTTTAACGATTACCCAGTCACCAATACCATTTGAGTCAAAAGCAACTTCGCCTTTAACGATATCATCAAATTTGTATTCAGTATTTTGTGGTACTCTGAAACGAATACTTGGTTGTCTGCCTTCAGCTTCAAATGCTTCTTGTTCTTCTTTAGTTAAATGTGCGTGTTTCCCACCATATCGAGGCATTTCTCCTCTAGCGATTTGTTCTTCACGTTCAGCTTCTAATTCTTCTGAAGTCATATAACATTTATAAGCTTTATCTTCAGCTAATAGTTGCTCTATCAGTGGTTTATATATGTGCCCGCGTTCTGATTGACGATATGGACCGTATCCTCCATCTTTATCAACAGATTCATCCCAACCTAAACCTAACCATTCAAGATTAGAAAATTGTGACGCTTCTCCGTCTTCTAAATTTCTGGCTATG
Organism: Mammaliicoccus sp. K-M42; assembly: GCF_022386375.1. NCBI lineage: Bacteria > Bacillati > Bacillota > Bacilli > Caryophanales > Staphylococcaceae > Mammaliicoccus > Mammaliicoccus sp. K-M42. The sequence goes on from NZ_JAJNIS010000005.1 coordinate 128,620, forward strand.
TCTGTATCTTCAATACGTATAACAAAGTCCCCATCATAATGTTTAGCAAATAAATAGTTAAATAATGCGGTTCTTGCGTTACCGATGTGTAAGTAACCAGTCGGACTTGGCGCGTATCTTACTCTTACTTTGTTACTCATCGTCTCACTCCTGTTTTATTCTTTACTTGTTAATAATACCACAGCTTGCGCTTGTATGCCTTCTTCTCTTCCTAGAAATCCTAATTTTTCATTAGTAGTCGCTTTCACATTTACATCTTCAATAGACACTTCAAATATTGAAGCAATGACATCTCGCATTCTATCAATGTGGGGTCTAAATTTTGGTTGTTCAGCTATAATTGTAGCATCTACATTTCCAAGTTTATATCCCTTTTTCAAAACTTGTTTATAAGCTTCTCTTAATAACAACTTTGAATCTGCATTTTTAAATGTTGGATCGGTATCAGGGAACAGTTTACCTATATCACCAAGACTTGCAGCACCGAGAATAGCATCCGTAATTGCATGAAGCAATACATCAGCATCACTATGTCCCTTTAATCCATGCGAATGTTCTAATTCAATACCACCTATAATAAGCGGACGTGTTTGGTCAAATTCATGAACATCGTAACCATAACCTATTCTATACATCACAAATACCTCGTCTTTCTAATATTGAATCTGCAATTATCAAGTCTTCGTGAGTTGTAATTTTGATATTATCGTAATCACCATTTGTAATATGTACTTTATAACCTGCTCTCTCTACCAATGAAGCATCATCAGTACCTACAAAATCATGTTCTTCAGCTAAATTATATGCTTTTAAAATGACATGCCTACTGAATGATTGTGGCGTTTGTACTTGCCACAAAGTCGATCGATCATATGTTTCTTCTACAACACCATCGATCACTTTCTTGATTGTGTCTTTAGCTTGTACAGCTAAAATAACAGCATTATTTTTTAAAGTTTCTTGATAAAGCTGCTTAACTTTCTCTTGTGTAATAAATGGTCGTGCACCATCATGAACCATAACAACTTCTGTATCGATTAACACTTTCAATACTTCATTGATGCTATGCTGTCTTTCTTTACCACCAGGGATAACACCAGCAACTTTATTAAAGTCTTTCAAATGTGCTTCCATTAAATGAACTTCTTCTGGATGTGCGGCGATAAAAATTTGTTCACATTCCTCTATTTCTTGGAAAACTGAAACCGTTCTTCTAATAATTGTTTCTCCATTGATTTCTAGGAATAATTTATTTATCTCAGCTCCCATTCTTTTACCTTGTCCAGCAGCTGGTATAATCGTTGTAAATCCCAAATTATGACACCTTCTTCGCAAATATGATTCTACCCGAGGAAGTTTGTAATAAACTCATCACTTCTACAGCAATTGTTTTGCCAATATATTCTCTACCTTTTTCAATGACAACCATTGTGCCATCATCTAAATACCCAACACCTTGATCATCTTCTTTACCAATCTTCGTAATCAATAAATCGAAGATATCTCCTTGATGTATGACTGGTTTAATAGCTTCAGACAAATCGTTAACATTAAGCACTTTTATACCTTGCACAGCACAGACTTTATTTAAATTATAATCTGTTGTAATAATACTAGCTTGATAACGTTTAGCCAAAGTAATTAATAAAGCATCAACATCTTTATGTGTTGAAGTCGTTTCAATAATTGAAATTGAAAAATCCGTCTCTTTAAGTGCATTAAGAATATCTAACCCACGTTGTCCTTTATCTCGCTTAACACTATCTTTAGCGTCAGCAATTACTTGCAATTCTTCAATAACGCCTTGTGGAACAAGTATTTCGCCATCTATGAAATGACATTTTACAACATCTAAAATACGACCATCTATAATAGCGCTTGTGTCTAAAATTTTTGCATATCTTGAAGTTGTTTGTCGCGTTAATGAATTTGATATACTTTCTGGAAATAATCGCAGTATTTCTTCACGTTTTTGCAACCCAATCTGAAAACCTAAATAACATAAAAAAGCAGCAATAATTATTGGTAAAATATGTTTCAAGACTGGTGCACCAATCATTTCTAATATGAATGAAACCATAACCGCAATCATTAAACCAATCATGACACCAACAGTAGCGAAAAATATTTCAAGAATACTCCTTTTTAATAAATACTTTTCTCCTTGATCGGCCATGTATACTATTTTGTCTATTAAAAATCCAAACAATAAGAAAACAGCGACTGCTCCAATTAAGCCATCAATGTATGGATTAGTTAATACTTGTTCAGGTTGAATACTAAATGCATTAATCAGTTCTGGAATTACCATGATACCAAGTGAGGAACCTATGACTAAGTAACATAATATAATTAATCCCTTTAAAATTTTCATACGGTAACCTCCTTATGGTTAATTATGCATTAAAAGCAATTTTCAATGCTTCTCTTGTAGTTGATACACCAATTACTTCAGTGCCTTCAGGAAATTCTAAACCTTTGATATTATTTTTCGGTATTATAATGCGTTTAAATCCTAATTTAGCCGCTTCTTGGACCCTTTGATCAATTCTTGCGACTCTTCTCACTTCACCAGTCAAACCGACTTCACCTACGAAACAATCGTCTCCTTTTGTTGGCTTGTCTTGGAAACTTGATGCTATCGCTATTATAATACTTAAGTCTACTGCAGGCTCACTTAGCTTTACGCCTCCAGCAATTTTAATATATGCGTCTTGTTGTTGTAATAAAAAATTCTCTTTCTTTTCAAGTACTGCCATTAATAAACTTAATCTATTATGATCTATGCCAGTAGCCATTCTTCTAGGATTATGAAAAGTTGTAGGCGTGACAAGTGCTTGCACCTCAACTAATATAGGTCGCGTACCTTCCATTGTAGCAACAATCGTTGAACCTGATACGTGTTTCGTTCTTTCTTCTAAAAACATTTCTGAAGGGTTTGTTACTTCATTCAGACCAGTTTGTTTCATTTCAAAAATACCCATTTCGTTTGTTGAGCCAAAACGGTTTTTAACTGCTCTTAATATACGATATGCATGATGCGTATCACCTTCAAAGTATAAAACTGTATCAACCATATGTTCTAATAATCTTGGACCAGCTATTTGTCCATCTTTAGTTACATGTCCTACTATAAATGTTGCGATATTCATCTGTTTAGCAATATGCATTAAATTCTGTGTACATTCTCTAACTTGAGATACCGAACCTGGCGCTGAAGTTACTTCAGGATGATAAACTGTTTGAATAGAATCAATAATCAATAAGTCTGGTTTTACTTTTTGAACCATACTATGTATAATCTCTAAATTCGTTTCAGCATAAACATTTAATTCACCTGAATCTTCTACTAAACGTTCTGCTCTTAATTTAGTCTGTCTTACAGATTCTTCACCTGACACATATAGTACATTTTTTTGTTGAGATAATGCAGCACTAATTTGTAATAGTAATGTAGATTTCCCAATCCCAGGGTCACCACCTATTAATACAAGCGAACCTTCTACGACTCCTCCTCCTAATACACGATTAAATTCATTAATTTTAGTCTTTATTCTAGGTGTGTTTTCTTCTTTAACATCTTTTAATTTTTCTATTTTCTGAGCCGGAACATCTGACTTAAATGTATTTTTAGGTCCTTTAGTTTCTTTATGTTCTATAGATTCTTCCATTTGATTCCATGTCCCACAATTTGGACATTTCCCCATCCATTTAGGAGATTGATATCCGCAGGCTAAACATTCAAATACTACTTTCTTTTTTGCCATCCATGTTACCTCCGTATTAATTGAATAGTTATATTTTAAACTTGACTGACTGTAAAAACAAATTAATATACTTTCAAACAAATTTAAAAGTCCGCAAACTATTGATATTAATAGTCTGCGGACTCATTATAATATTAAAATTATATTTTAATATTATGCTTTAGAAGTTTCTTCTTTTGCTTCATTTTCTTTATGGTCTGATAAATCAAATTTGAATTCGTCATCTCTATAATCCACAAGAACATCTTTACCAACTAAGTCTTGACCAGATAAAATCAACTCACTCAAGTTATCTTCGACATTTTTCTGAATAGCACGAGTTAATGGTCTCGCACCATATTCAGGGTCAAATCCTTCATCAGCAATTTTATCTTGTGCTGAATCTGAAAGTGTAATGTGAATACCTTGTTCAGATAAGCGTTTAGTTAAGTTACCTGCCATCTTAGCAACAATTTCTTTAAGATGTGATTTTTCTAGTTTGTGGAATACAATGATATCATCCACACGGTTTAAGAATTCTGGTCTGAATTGTTGTTTCAATTCATCCATCATTGTTTTTCTAATTGTTTCATAATCAGGACCACTTTCTTTTGCACCAAAGCCTACAAATTTAGCATTTTGTAGTTCTTGAGCACCAACGTTTGAAGTCATGATAATAACAGTATTTCTAAAGTCTACTTTACGACCTTTAGAGTCAGTTAAGTGACCGTCATCCAACACTTGTAATAAGATATTAAATACATCTGGATGAGCTTTTTCAATTTCATCAAATAATATCACTGAGTAAGGTTTACGTCTTACATTTTCAGTTAATTGGCCACCATCATCATGTCCAACATAACCTGGAGGAGAACCTACTAATCGACTGACAGAGTGTTTCTCCATAAACTCACTCATATCAACTCTTATCATTGCATCTTCTTCGCCAAACATTGCATCTGCTAATGTGCGGGCAAGTTCAGTTTTACCTACACCTGTTGGGCCTAAGAATATAAAGCTACCAATAGGTCTCTTAGGATCTTTCAATCCTGCTCTTGCACGTCTTACTGCTTTAGAAATAGATTCGACTGCATCATTTTGACCAATTACACGTCCATGAAGTATAGATTCCAAGTTTAATAATCGTTCTGATTCAGTTTCATTCAATTTCGTAATTGGAACACCTGTCCAGTTTGCTACTACTACAGCAATGTCTTCAGCAGTTACACAAGTGTTTTTCTCACCTTGTGCTTTTTTCCATTCGTTTTTCGTATCTTCTAACTGTTTTTCAAGTTTAGTTTGTTTATCTCTTAAGTTAGCAGCATTTTCAAACTCTTGAGAATGTACAGCTGCATCTTTTTCTTTCTTAACTGTTTCTAATTCTGACTCAAGTTCTTTAAGACTTGGTGGTGTCGTATAATTTCTAAGTCTCACTTTAGAACTTGCTTCATCAATTAAATCGATTGCTTTGTCTGGTAAAAATCTATCAGAAATATATCTATCACTCATATTAACAGCCGCTTCAATTGCTTCATCTGAAATATTGATACGGTGATGAGCTTCATAGCGATCTCTTAAACCTTTTAAGATTGAAATTGAATCCTCAGTATTTGGCTCATCAACTTTAACTGGTTGGAAACGTCTTTCTAACGCTGCGTCTTTTTCAATATATTTACGATACTCATCTAAAGTTGTAGCACCTATACATTGAAGTTCACCACGCGCTAATGCAGGTTTCAAGATATTCGATGCATCAATAGCACCTTCTGCACCACCAGCACCAATAAGTGTGTGTAACTCATCAATGAATAACACGATGTTACCAGCTTGATGAATTTCTTCCATTACTTTTTTCAATCTTTCTTCAAATTCACCACGATATTTAGTACCTGCAACTACTGTACCCATATCAAGTGACATTACTCTTTTACCTTTTAATGTTTCAGGCACTTCATTTTGTACGATAGCTTGTGCTAAACCTTCGACAATTGCTGTCTTACCTACACCAGGTTCCCCGATTAGGACTGGATTGTTCTTCGTTCTTCTACTTAACACTTCTATAACTCTTGTTATTTCGTCTGAACGTCCAATAACTGGGTCTAAAGTGCCATCTTCAGCAATAACTGTTAAATCTCTTGCTAAACTATCTAAAGTAGGTGTTGCTTGGTTTTTAGTCGTTTGTGCATTTTTAGATCCTTGCTCTGGACTACCTAAAGATTTTACAACTTGTGCTCTTGCTTTTGTGATATTCAAGTCTAAGTTAGCAAATACACGAGCTGCGACACCTTCATTTTCACGAATAAGTCCTAATAAAAGATGTTCTGTTCCTACAAATGTATGATTAAGCTTTCTTGCTTCATCCATAGACAATTCGATTACTTTTTTAGCTCTAGGTGTATAATGAATAGCACCTACTTGCTCTTGTCCTTGACCAATTAAATTTTCAACTTCTTTAGTTACTTTTTCTTCAGTAATTCCAAATGCATCTAATACTTTAGCTGCAATGCCTTCTGGTTCTTTCATTAAGCCTAATAATAAATGTTCTGTTCCTATATTTGAATGATTCAATCTCATTGCTTCTTCTTGTGCATGTGCTAATACGCGTTGTGCACGTTCTGTTAATCTACCAAATAGCATAAACTAACCTCCTATTTTTTTATATGTGTTCTCTTAAAAAGGTTGCTCGCTTTTCATCTATTGATTGTTTCGAGTCTTCACCTTCAAAGAATGGTGTTTGTATTGTAACCATTAAATTATCAAAATTAAAGTTATTGCTCTCGATATGACCTAAATCGATACCAAGTTTCATTTCACTTAACCTAAGTGACGCTTCTTCAACAGATATTAACCGAGCTGACTTTAAGATACCTTTGGCACGATGTACTCTATCTTTCGTTTCCATATAGTTAAATCTATCAAGTCTTTGTCGAATTTGTTCTTCCTCGCTAATAATCTGTTCAACAATTTGTGTTAAATCTTCAATGATTTCTTCCTCAGTCTTACCGAGTGTTAATTGATTTGATATTTGATATACATGACCTAAGGCACCAGTTCCTTCTCCATATATACCCCTAATTGTATAACCAAATCGATTTATTGCTTGGCCAATTCTTTTCATACGTTTCATAATGCTGAGTCCAGGTAAATGCAACATTACACTTGCTCTTAAGCCTGTCCCAATGTTAGTTGGACATGTTGTTAAAAATCCATGTTGCTCATCATATGAAATAGTTAAATGTTTGTCTAACTCATCATCTAATTTAGATGCTGTGTCATAAAGCTCATTTAACACAAGATTGTTGCCCATTACTTGTATCCTTACATGGTCTTCTTCATTAATCATGACACTTGTTGATTCATCTTCATTTAATAATACTGCACCAAATTTCTGTTTCATAAGTGCTGGGCTAATTAAATGTTTAAATACTAACTTACTTTGCTCAAGTTCACTTAAATCAGATAACTTTGTAAGTTTTAAATTTGATAATGCCTTACTAACTTTATCAATTACATGACTTCCTGTTTCGTCATCTTCATATTTGAGCGGATGAACTTCGTCTTGAAGGTTTCGAGCAAGTCTTATTCTGGAACTCATTACAATTGGCGTATCGTCTGTACCTTTCATCCAATCGCTAATATGTTCATTAACATGTTCTTCCATCTACTTGACCTCACCTTCTGCTTTCAAAGCTTTAATTTCATCTCTCACAATAGCAGCATCTTCAAAAGCTTGTTCTTCAATTAGACCTTGTAAGATTTTTTCTTTTTCAGCTATTTGTTGCTTAAGTTGAATTTTACTTCTTGATGAAACAGGTATTTTACCTGTATGTTCACCACTTCCTGCTTGAACTCTTCTAATAATTTGAGGTACATCATCTTTAAATGTTTCATAACAGTCATGACAACCGAACTTACCTACTTTAGCAATATCAGTTAACGTCATACCACAAGTAGGACAGTGCTTTTCTTCTTGTGGTTGAACTTGTTTAAAGTTAATACCGTGCTTCCCTACAAGATATTGTAAAAATTGATTCACTACAAATTCCTGATCTAAATTTTGGTCATTCATTTGATCATCTTGGAAATAAAAATGTTCTGAAGCACAGTTTTTACAAATCCACTGTTCAGTTTTATGTTTCTTACCAGCCGATGTTAATTGAATTGTTGCTTCTTCTTTACCACAAATTTCACAAAGCATACTGTCACTCCTTTTTAACTATAATGTATAACGGCAAGTATACGTTTCAATATATTTGCTCGAATGATGTCTCTATATGGTATTTCTATTTGTAATGTATCTCTATGAAGCGTTTGAACAATCATTTTTTTCTCTCTATCCGTAATTAAGTCATTTTGAAATAATCCGTCAACGATTCTAAATGCATTTGCTTGTGATATTTGATCACCTGTCAAATCTATTAAATGTCTAATAAATGCTGATTGATTATTCGTCTCGACTTTTGAAATACGAATATAACCTCCACCGCCTCTTTTACTTTCAATAGCGTAACCGTGCTCATTAGTAAATCTTGTTTTTATAACATAGTTTAACTGGGAAGGTACACAATCAAACTTTTCAGCAATATGCGCACGTTTTATTTCAACGACATCACCTTGAGCCTCTTCCAGCAATTGCTTTAAGTATTGCTCAATGATATCCGACATATTGTGCATTAATCATCACCTCTTTTGACCTTCTTTGACTATATTATATGTTTTGTACTTTATTATTTCAATTAATTTGTTTCTCTAAAAATATTCAAAAAAATATACCGCTTTCAAAAGAAATGAGTTATCATGTAAAGTAGGTTATCAAAGAGAGAATTTTAGGGGAAAGGTGTGTCAATTATGCATTATATTATCGGGATTATCGGTATCTTATTATTCCTATTTCTAGCATGGATTGTAAGTTCAGATAAAATGCGTGTCAGATGGCAGTATATAGGATTAATGATTGTAATCCAGTTTATATTTGCTTTCTTATTATTAAAAACAACAGGTGGATTAACTATCATAGGTGGCATTTCGAATGGATTTAGTTATATCATAGCAAAAGCTATGGAAGGGATAAATTTTGTGTTTGACGGTATGGCAAATATTGATCCAAAGTCCGACAAACCTGTTTCAGTTTATTTCCTTAATGTATTGATGCCAATCGTATTTGTTTCAGCACTTATTGGTATCTTACAATATATTAAAGTATTACCGCTTATCATTAAATATTTAGGATTAGTTATTTCTAAAATAAATGGTATGGGAAAATTAGAATCATATAATGCAGTTGCATCTGCGATTTTAGGTCAATCAGAAGTGTTTATTTCAATTAAGAAACAACTTCCTTTAATTCCTAAACATCGTATGTACACATTAACTGCTTCAGCTATGTCAACAGTTTCTGCATCCATTATCGGAGCGTACTTTACAATGGTTGAACCAAGATATGTTGTAACAGCAATTGTATTAAACTTATTTGGTGGATTTATTATGGCTTCAATCATTAATCCATATACAGTAGATCCTAAAGAAGATGACATTATGATTCAAGAATCAGAAGAAAAACAGTCATTCTTCGAAATGTTAGGAGAATATATTTTAGACGGTTTCAAAGTAGCTGTTATCGTTGCAGCTATGTTAATCGGTTATGTAGCATTAATTGGTCTTTTAAATGGTGTTACATCTAATATCTTCTCATTTGTTTCTGGTGGTTCAGTTTCTTGGGACTTCCAAACTTTAATTGGATTTGTATTTGCACCATTTGCTTTCTTAGCAGGTATTCCATGGGCAGATGCAGTACAATCTGGTAGTATCATGGCAACAAAAGTTCTTTCAAACGAATTCGTAGCAATGGGTATTTTACCTGAGGCAGATATTTCTGAAAGAGCAAATGGTATCATTTCTGTATTCTTAGTTTCATTTGCAAACTTTGGATCAATTGGTATCATCGCTGGTGCTGTAAAATCATTAAATGATAAACAAGGGGATAACGTTGCACGCTTTGGTATAAAATTATTATACGGTGCTACGCTTGTATCATTCTTATCAGCAACAATCGCTGGATTCTTCTTATAATAAAGTAAGGAGGTTGGGACATAAATCCCAACACAAAATAAATAAGCATGTCACTGAACTGATTTTTTAAAGTTTACAGTGATATGCTTATTTTTTTATGAAGTTTACGATTTTGTTCGTGCATGCTTGCGGAAAGCGTGCGCAAAAAAAATGCCAAAATGATTTTTATTTTAATGTGGTTGTTTTACTTGATACTGTTCAACAATTTCTTCTATGAAATATTTCATAATCTTATAATCATCTGTAAGTTCTGGGTGGAAAGATATACCTAAGTATTGATTTTGTCTGACGGCTACAATTCTATCTTCAACTGTAGATAATACTTCTACTCCTTCACGAGCTGATTGTATATGAGGAGCACGTATAAAGACTGCATTAACCGCTTCTTCTATACCTTCTACATCTAATTTCTGTTCAAAGCTATCCACCTGTCTACCAAAGGAATTTCTTTCAACAACTACATTTAATTTATTCAAATGACTTTCCTGACCTACTACTTCCTTCGCTAACAGTATAAGTCCTGCACATGTACCATACATTGGTAAGTCACTATTCCTGAGTGTTTCAGTGAAATGATATAAATCCATTAATCTTCGCATAGTCGTTGATTCTCCACCTGGTAATACAAGACCATCTATTTCATTTAACTGGTTTACAGTCTTAATTATAATACCTTCATGTCCAGCTTGTTCTATATGCTTAATATGCTCTCTTACTGCACCTTGTAAGCCTAAAACACCTATTCTCATATTACCATCCACGCTCTTGCATACGTTCTTCTAATGATAATTGATTGATATCTAAACCTTTCATAGCTGGCCCTAATTCTTTTGATAGTTCAGCAATCAATTTATAATCTTGATAATGTGTAGTTGCTTGAACGATAGCTTTTGCAAATTTTTCAGGTGCTTCTGATTTAAAAATACCTGAACCTACGAATACACCATCAGCTCCAAGCTCCATCATTAATGCCGCATCAGCTGGTGTTGCAACGCCTCCTGCAGCAAAGTTTACAACTGGTAGACGACCTAAGTCTTTAATTTCTTTTAAGATTTCATATGGTGCACCAATATTTTTCGCTTCAGTCATAATCTCATCATCACTCATGACCACTAATTTGCGCACTTCAGATTTAACTTGTCTCATATGACGAACAGCTTCTACAATATTACCTGTACCCGGTTCACCTTTCGTACGTAACATTGCTGCACCTTCACCAATTCTACGAGCAGCTTCACCTAAGTTACGGCAACCACATACAAATGGTACTGTAAAATCATCTTTTTTTAAGTGATACTCTTCGTCAGCAGGTGTTAACACTTCTGACTCATCTATGTAATCCACGCCCATTGATTCTAGAACGCGTGCTTCTGTTATATGACCGATTCTACCTTTTGCCATAACGGGAATTGAAACTGCATTCATTACTTCTTCTACTATACGTGGATCAGCCATTCTTGCTACGCCACCAGCAGCTCTAATATCAGATGGAACTCGTTCTAATGCCATTACAGCAACAGCACCAGCTTCTTCAGCTAACTTAGCTTGTTCAGCGTTCACCACATCCATGATCACGCCACCTTTTTGCATTTCTGCCATACCTCTTTTAACTTTATCTGAACCAGTAATCTTTGACATCTTAAAAATTCCTCCTTTTAAATCGCTTATTAGTAGGTTATACTAAATTCTGAACCGGTAAAAGAGTCAGATTTACCAAAAAATAAGTGGTCAGATTTGAGGTTAACAAAATGGAAATGCTTATGTTTAATATTAATAGAAATATTTCTCTTCCAATTTACCAACAACTTTATGAAAATATTAAACAAAATATTATAAATGATGTGATGAGACGTGATGAAAAACTACCTTCAAAAAGACAACTAAGTAACTATTTGTCTGTTAGTCAAACAACCATTGAACATGCATATCAACTTCTAAGCGATGAAGGTTATATTTACAGTAAAAATCGATCAGGCTATTATATAAATGATATTGTAAACTTGCCTGTAACTTATAAATCTAAAGTCCCTGACGAAAACGTGCAAGATGAAATAAGCTATCAATATAGTTTTAAACTAGGTGCAATAGATAAAGTGCATTTTCCAAATGATCTTTTTAGAAAATATGCGAAAGAAGCATTCGATGAACAACAAATTCATCTTTTAGACAGTGGTCATAAACAAGGAGATATTAATTTAAGAAAAGAAATTGGGCATTATATATTCCATAGTCGAGGTGTAAATTGTTCACCACAACAAATTATTGTAGGGTCATCTACCGAGCAACTATTATCTATCATCACTGATATTATTTCAGGCTCTAAATATATGATAGAAGATCCTCTCTATAAACAAGTAAGGAATTTGCTTAAAAGAAAACACGTTCCATTTGAATTTATACCCGTTACTGAGAATGGAATAGATATAGAACAAATTAAGAAGATCGATTATGATGTTGTCTACATTACACCAAGTCACCAATTTCCAACTGGTGTGATAATGGATTTAAAAAGACGAACGCAACTCATAAAATGGGCGTCAGAGAAATCCAATCGATACATAATTGAAGATGACTATGACTCAGAATTCAGATATAGTGGAAGACCCATACCAGCACTTCAAAGTTTAGATAACTCAGACAGTGTAATTTATGTTAGTACTTTCTCTAAATCAATCACACCTTCTTTACGTGTAGCATATGCCGTTCTTCCTAAAAGTTTGGTATCAGTATATCAAAAGAAAACGAATATAGAAGGCGGTACTGTACCAAGACATACTCAATATATATTAAGTAAGTTTATGAACGAAGGACACTTTGAGAGACATCTTAATCGCATGAGGAAGATATATAGAAATAAAAGAGACATTATTTTGGAAGAACTGAGACAACATCCAGAAACTTTTGTTATCTCAGGAGAGATGACCGGCATGCATTTTATTTTAACTGTCATAAATGGGTTAACATTAGAAGAATGTATCAATAAAACAAAAGACTTTGATATAGATATCAAACCCCTCTCTCACTATCATTTCAAAAAAACAGATAACACACCGAACTTTGTATTAGGTTTCGGAGGCATAAATATCGAGGATGCAAAAGATCATATTAATGCATTAATCACTTGTTTAACGTAAATTAAGAGGATGGGACAAATTAATTGTCTCATCCTCTTATGATTTATCGCTACTTAAACTTTGTAATTTCATTAGTTCAGCTCGAATACTAGTAAATTCCTTTAAATATGGCAATTCAATTGGTTTATAACTTGTATCAAATAATACCTTTTTACATATGTTTTCATAAGTAGTTAAGTAAAGTCCTATATCTCTATCTGATAAAGTACTAATATTACCGTGCTCAAATGCTCTTTCTAATGTAAATGCTAATTGTTCTACAGTAAATATGATTGGATATACATATTCTATTTTTTTTATGTCGTTATCCATTTCATTTAAAGCAGCTTGATACATCGCTTTAGTATTCATGATTTCTGTATGCATTTCTGTAATAATCGTTGGACCTACAATATTATCATGATATTTATTTGATGAAAATAGAGTGTGTAATATATCTGCTTGTAATCTTAAAGTGTTATTTATTGATTTAGGTAATTTTTTAGAAGCATGATTTCTTCCTACTATTAATACACCTATTAAACCTATAGCTGACCCGATAATAACATCTGTAATTCTTGGGACAACTAAATACGTATCAAATTGATTTGTTATTGCTGCTGACATTAATAGTACATTTGGTGTAATGAACATTATAGCGAACGTATAATTAAATGCGATTAACAATTCAGCTGTGGCCATTAATATTGTCATTAATATAACGATTGTCCATGCATTTGGTTCAAAGGCTAAGATTATAACTGCACCAAGCATTCCTAAAATTGTACCTACAGTTCTTTGAAGTGCTCTTTGTATAGTTGATAAAGAAGATGACCCTAACAACACTGAACAACAAGAAATTGGTATCCAATAAGCTCTTTCAAAGCCTAAACCAAATGCTATGATTACTGAAGTAAATAGTATAATGCCGTATTGCATTGATGACATAAGTACTAGAGAATCTTTAGATAAATTTTCTTGAATAATTCTTGAATACATAGGTTTTTTATAATTAATTTGTTTATCTATCTGCAAATCAGATTCGTTTAGCATCTTAACTGTATTATTTATCAAATCAGCCAACTCACTTAAGTAAACGTCATCTCCATCATAAACAATTGAGCTGTATTCCAATGTATTCTTTCCTTCAATTCTGTTACAAATGTATTCTAAAGATTCGCTTATTTCAACCGGCAAAACCTCATAACCTTTAGATGATAATTCTAAACAACTAGACCACATTGCTTCAGCTCTACCTTTTAACTGCAACAAGCGATTATAATCTTTATTTTTATTCCAAAACGCATTAGCTGTTGTTAATGTATTAGTTGCGTAATGTATAGAACTCAATGTGTCACTTCGAGCATCATCAAATGTCTTACCATTAAAATTTTTAGTTAAATATGCTAGATTTTTATAAATATTTAATACACTTTCTATTTCAGGCTTCTTATGATTAAAAATAGCATCAACTATAATAACTAGAGTACTTACAAGTCCCCCACATAATACAAGTAAACCTCTATTAAGAAAATCTTCTGGCATAATAGGCATAATTGAAGCAACACTATATGTCAAAACAAAGAACACTGAAGATGGTCCTGGTATTTGAAATGCTTTTAAAATAAAGTGAGCAATCATACCAATTAAGCCTAAAATTAATGCATATAAAAACGGAATAGTAATAGTTAATGTACCTAACATTAAACAAACACTTAACATAATCGAAACAACAATAACTTTTCTTATTCTAGAGGGATAAGAGCCATTAAATACATAAATATTACTAAAGGATCCTAACACTGCGGTTAGACCAAGATCAAATCTCCCAAAAAGCACACTGCTTGCTAAAATAATAAACACAATAATAGCTTGCAAAATGGCTTTTTTGGTTCCTAATTTCTTCTTATCTACTTTAAACATAACTTCAAAATACTTTTTCATTTTATTATCTCCCTCCTAGAATTTTTAAACAAAAAAAAGAGACCTAACAGGTCTCGAGTGCGGCTCATCGCATCCATTTATAAATATTTGCCCGGCAACGTCCTACTCTCGCGGAACGTAAGCCCAACTACCATCGGCGCTAAAGAGCTTAACTTCTGTGTTCGGCATGG
>NZ_JAJNIS010000006.1:0-108213 GCF_022386375.1 Mammaliicoccus sp. K-M42
CTCGAGCCATACCCCTAGGCAAGCATGCACGTACAAAATCTTAAGATTGTATTTAAATAGATATTGTTAACGATTTTGTAAAGTGCGGACGTCTAAGGGAATAGTATGTGTGAGAGACTACAGGCTCGAACCATACCCTAGGCAAGCATGCACGTACAAAATCGTAAGATTGTATTTAAATAGATATTGGTAACGATTTTGTAAAGTGCGGACGCCTGAGGGAATGGTATGCGTGAGAGACTACAGGCTCGAGCCATACCCCTAGGCAAGCATGCACGTATAAAATCGAATACTTTATAAAAATATGCATATCTCTGGAAACTTAAAGAAATCAAAACAAATGAGTAATTTTTCATATTTTTTAATTTATAATTATAATTATTTTTTGATTATTCACAATTTTAGAACTTATTAAAATTTTATTGAATTTTCTAAATTATAGGGTTAAAATGTTCAATAAACTCACTTGAATTTTCGGAGAAGTTTGGAAAGGAAGCGATTTATTATGAGCAAAATGACGCGAGAGGAAATGGTAAAAACAGTTCCTCAGCATGGATTTTTTGGTCATCCACGCGGGCTAGGAATTTTATTCTTTGTAGAATTTTGGGAACGTTTTAGTTATTACGGAATGCGTGCAATATTACTTTATTATTTATACTTTTCTGTAAGTCAAGGCGGACTTGGATTAGATAAAATTACAGCGCAACAAATTATGGCAATGTACGGTTCACTTATATTCATGACAGGTATTTTAGGTGGATGGGTTGCCGATAGATTAATCGGTTCTCGTAGATCACTCATGTATGGTGCTGTATTAATCATGTTAGGTCATTTAGTCTTATCTTTACCATTCGGTTTAGGTGCCTTTTTAATATCTATGATACTTATAATCGTAGGTTCAGGATTAATGAAACCTAATATTTCAAACGTTGTTGGAGGTTTATACCACAAGAACGATAATAGATTAGATGCAGGATTCGTTATATTTTATATGTCAGTTAATATGGGTGCGTTACTATCACCACTTATTATTGACAAAGTACGTGTAAGCGTAGGCTTCCATCAAGGTTTCTCTATCGCAGCCTTTGGTATGCTTCTAGCTTTAATAGCATACGTATTATTCCAAAGAAAAAGTCTTGGAGAAGTTGAAAATCATCCTTCAAACCCATTGAATCATAAAGAAAAAGTAAAATATGCTAAAATTTTTACATATAGCACGATAGGAATCATTATCCTACTAGGTATTTTATATCTAGTTGGACAACTTACATTTAATTCAATCAGTTTAATCGTATTAATCGTTGGTATAGTTGTACCATTTATATATTGGTCAATTATGTATCGAAGTCCTGATATTGATGGAACTGAAAAATCAAGACTGTTAGCATATGTACCATTATTCTTAGCTTCCGTGTTATTCTGGAGCATTCAAGAACAAGGGTCAAATGTACTGGGCGTATTTGCGCAAGAGCATACTCAATTAGATTTAAACGCTTATGGTATTAATTTTGTTATACCAGCAGGTTGGTTCCAATCTATAAATCCATTCTTTATTGTTATATTTGCACCAGTTATCTCATTCTTGTGGCAAAAGTTAGGGAAATACAATCCCTCTACCCCACTTAAATTTGTAATTGGTTTAGCATTTGCAGGTATTTCATTTATTGCAATGATGATTGCAATGTCTATGCAACAAGCAGAACTTATGAACCCAATATGGTTAATACTTAGCTTCTTCTTATGTGTTATTGGGGAACTTTGTTTATCACCTACTGGATCAAGTGTTTCAGTTAAACTTGCACCAAAAGCATTCTCAGCCCAAATGTTAAGTCTATGGTTCTTAACAAATGCAACTGCACAAGGTATTAACGGACAACTCGTTAAACTTATAGAACCACTAGGACAACAAAATTACTTTGGATTGATTGGTGCAATTGCAATCGTCGTGTCACTAATCGTATTATCCATGACACCAAAAATCAAAAAACTTATGCAAGGTATACATTAGTATATTTTAATTTAAAACGCACGATATCTCGTGAGTCTTCGTGCGTTTTTGCCCGATTTAGTCCGAATCGCACGATATCTTCTGAGTCTTCGTGCGTTTTTGCCTGATTTAGTCTGAATCGCACGATATCTCGAAAGTCTTAGTGCGTTTTTGCAGGAATGGAATCGTCATCCACCTATATCAAAAAAGCACGACATCAGCCTGAATGTGCCGATGTCGTGCTTTTATTTATTTTGATGTTTCTGATACTGCTTCATTAGATTTAGCATATTCGCCGTTCTCGCCTAAGAAATATTCTTCTACTTCTTTCCAACTATGAACTTTTGGCCATTTATTATAATCTCTATTATGATCTGCTGCATACATAATAGAGTGATTGTTAAAGCTTTCTAATTGTTTAGGATTGTCATCAATTAGGTAGTCTGTATTGACGATGCCTTTATCACCACAAAATACAAAATGTTGTGGGCTTAAAAATGGCATATGTTCTCTAAGCCAAGCATATTTATCTGCAAATGATGTTGGTACGTCCATTGCAGCTGTAACAATATATACATCATAATATTCGTTTAATTTTTGAACCACTTCAATCGCATTTGGAAATACTTCTAAATCTCTAAAAAATCCATCTTCCCTTAAAATCTCAGTAAGAACGCCTTGATGTTCAGGCATCATATTACGGATTTTTGTACCTTTAAGTTCTTCCATTGTAACATTTGAAGATGTTTCTTCATTGTAACGTCTTAGTAATTTTTTAATAGTGTCAGCTAGGACTTCATCCATATCAATACCGATTGTTTGCTTCGTCATTGTACCTTCTCCTTTATATATCAATGTCTACTAGTATATCAAAGAAGTTACTGACTTTCCTTTCTTATGACCCCTACTCCTCAAAAAAAGTTTCTAATACTTGTAACATTTTATCATTATGCTCACTAAATCCTATCGTGATTCGAACACCATTCGGAAATGGTCTTGTTATAAATCCTTCTTTAAGTAAATAATCATATAATACTTGAGGTTGGTCAGTATTTACATAGATAAAATTCGTCTGACTATCATATATATGCTCTTTGAAAGAAGCATTTAAAAATTTCTCGATTTCTTGTCTGTTTCTTTGTGTAATATCTTTTAAATAGCTTTGATCTTTTATTGCTGCATCTGCCGCAACTGCTGATAATGATGTTACGTTAAATGGTAGTCTTACTATATCTAGCTGGTCTAATAAAGATTCGTTTGCTATTGCATATCCTATACGTTGCGATGCTAATCCATACGCTTTAGATAAAGTTCTTAATAGGACCACTTGGTTATATTGTGACAACAATTCTAAACTGTTTGGAACATCATGAGCAACCGCAAATTCTATGTACGCTTCATCAATCAACACAATAATATCGTCAGGCACTTTTTTAATAAAAGCTTCTATATCATCATGTGATAAATAAGTACCAGTTGGGTTATTAGGATTACATATCCATATTAATTTTGTCTTATCTGTAATTTGTTCATACATAGCATCTAAATCAAAATAACCATCTTTAAGAGGTGTTGTTTTAACTTGTGCGCTTTCTATGATGGCATGATGTTTGTATTGTCCAAACGTCATATCACTCGTTAATATTTCATCTCCAGGCTCTAATACAGTTCTAGAAATAATCATGATAACTTCATCCAAACCTGAACCGAAAAAGATTTGCTCTTTTTTTACGTTGAGGAATGTACTTAATGTTTCTTTTACTTCAAACTGTTTTACTTCTGGATAATAAAATAATTCATCTAAATTATTTTTAATGGCTTCTTTAACTTTTGGTGAAGGACCATATAAATTTTCATTTGAAGCAAGCTTGACCATTTCTCTATCTATGCCATACTTTTCTTTTAATTGTCTCGGTGATAATCCCGGTTGATATGCCTGTAATTCACTTAACTGTTGCTTCATAATCTAAGACCTCCAAATTGAAATATAAAAAACGGTAAATCGAAATTTACCGTTTTTTTAATTTATTAGTATTATAGACCTAATCATTTTCATAAATCAATGGTATTTAGTTAATCAGATCATTCTTCTCTAAATATTCTTTTGCTACTTGATACGCATCTTCATCTTTAATCGTTACTCTATGATTCATTTCTTGCATCTCTTCATCAGAAATTTTGCCTTTTAATTTATTCATTGCTTTAACAACTTCAGGATGCTCTTTTACAGTTTCTTTCTTCATCAAAGGCGCACCTTGATATGGTGGGAAGAGCTTTTTATCATCTTCTAAAACAACCATACCATATTCTTTAAGCTCAGCATCTGTAGAATACGCATCAATCAAATCAATATCTTTACTTTCAAGTGCTTGATAACGCAATTTAGGTTCCATAGTTTTTACATCTTTAAAGTTCAAATCATATTTCTTCTGAATGCCTTTATAACCATCTTCACGGTCGTTGAATTCTAATGTAAAACCAGGTCTAATATCATTTTCAACTTTTTTCAAATCAGAAATTGTTTTGATATCATGTTTCTTTGCATACTCTTTTTTAACAGCTAAAGCATAAGTGTTGTTATATTTCATCGGTTCAAGCAATTGCATATCAAACTTTTTGTCTAAGCTATTATTTGCTTGCTCATAGACGCCTTTTTCTGATGTAGATTTTGGCGTTTCTTTAGTTAATTCACCTAGCACCGTACCTGTAAATTCTAAATAACCATCTATTTCATCAGATTTTAATGCATTGAACAAGAATGACGTTTTACCCATACCTGCTTTAACTTCTACTGTATTATCAGTTTCTTCTTCGATTAATATTTTATACATATTCGTAATGACTTCAGGTTCAGAGCCTAGTTTACCTGCTAAAGTAATTTTGTCACCTTTTTGAGCAAATAATGGAATCGTTACGGATAATAAGAATATCAACAATATTGTGCCTAAAATAATTAATGATTTTTTATATGAGATTTTCTCTAATATTCTTAAAAATACATCAAAGAAAATAGCTAATATTGCCGCTGGAATAGCACCTAATAATATTAACGAAGTATTATTTCTATCAATACCTAAAAGTATTAAATCCCCTAATCCACCAGCACCAATTAAAGCAGCTAGAGTTGCAGTACCAATGATAAGTACCATGGCAGTTCTTATACCTGCCATCATAACTGGCATAGCAAGTGGTAGTTCAACTTTAGACAATCTTCTTCCTGTTTTCATACCAATGCCTCGTGCCGCTTCAATAAGAGATGGGTCGACTTCTTTAATACCTGTATATGTGTTCCTTAATATCGGCAATAAAGCATAAATTACAAGTGCAATAATTGCAGGAATACGTCCGATACCAAATAGCGGAATCATTAAACCTAATAAAGCAAGAGACGGTATTGTTTGTAATACTGCAGCTATATTAATAATGACTTCTGCTAATTTTTTAGTCTTAGTTAGTAAAATACCTAATGGCACTGCTATTACAACTGCTATTAGCAATGCAATAAATGATAGTTGAATATGTTCTAATAATGTCTCTAATAACTGACCTTTTCTACTTGCAAGTGTCTCAAATAATGCATTCATTATGAAACACCTCTATTCTTTTCTGCCAAATAGCTAAATACATATTGTCTAGTCACGATATGGCTAGGGACATTGTCGCCTTTATCCATTATGATAGCTTCGTGTTCAGCTAATAGCCCATATATATCATCAATTGTTTTAGATGGGTCTACTTTTGGATATTGTTCAATTGAATCTGTATGTACTTCTGATATCGGTTGTGCTATATCACCTAACTTAACTTGCTTTAATACATGTGCATCTACATTACCAATAAATGATTTTACAAAATCATTTTTAGGTCGATGAATAAAATCATCTGCCGTTCCAATTTGTTCTACATGACCTTGATTTAACAAACAAATACGGTCTCCCATTTTCATCGCTTCTTCAATATCATGTGTTACAAAGACGATTGTTTTTTTAATTTTAGACTGAAGTTCTAATAAATCATCTTGTAAATTTTTTCTACTGATTGGATCCAATGCGCTAAATGGCTCGTCCATTAATACAACTGGTGGGTCTGAAGCAAGTGCACGTATTACACCAATACGCTGTTGTTGACCACCAGATAATTCGCTTGGATATCGATTTCTAAAAGTTTCTGGATCTAAACCAACCATATTTAACAATTCATCTACTCGATTAGCGATTTCTTTCTTTTTCCATTTTTTCATTTCTGGAACTTGAGCTATATTCTCTTTAATCGTCATATGTGGAAATAGCGCTATTTGTTGGAGTACATATCCAATATCCCATCTCATTTCAGAAACATCATAATCACTAATCGGTTTATCATTAAAATATATATATCCTTCCGATAATGAAATGAGTCTATTAATCATTTTAAGAGTTGTTGTTTTTCCACAACCTGATGGCCCAATTAAAACAAAAAATTCTCCTTCGTTAATATTGAAACTTATATTATCTACTGCTTTTTTATCCCCGTATATTTTTGAAACCTCTTCAAATTGGATCATTCATAGACACCACATTTCTTTTTATTGTCTGTAACTAAATTACTTTTTAATTATTTACCCTAATGTCACAATAAAATGCCTATAACGCCTTATATTGGTTGTTTATAATTTTTAATAGTATCAATAAAAATTGGACAATAATGTTTCAACTTATAACTTCCAATTCCATCAATTAAAATCATTTCTTTTTTAGATTCTGGCAACTTCTTAGCAAATTGTTCTAAAATTTGATCTGAGAAGATAGATAAAGGTGACACTTCTAGCTCTTTACTTAAATCTTTTCTAACCTCAATTAAGCGTTCAAATAAAGAACGGTCAACATCTGTAATTGTTTGTATGTCTACTATTTCTTTTGGCTTAGTCTTGAATGGTGTGGTCATAATTTCGACATTTCCTCTAAGTACTTCCATAGCATCTTGGTCTACGCTTAATATTTCTTTATGCTCATTTAAATAACCTTTATAACGTAATTCATCTAATAAATGATGACATTCATTTGTTGTATAGTCTTTTAATATACCATACGTACTTAATTCATCGTATCCTAGTGATGAAATTTGAGGGGTTTGTTCACCTCTTAATACTTGTATAATCATATTTCTTTTTTCTTTTTGTTTTAATCTTGCTACACAACTCAATATTTTTTGAGCTTCTGTTGTCATATTGTATGATTTTTCAGATTGAATACAACTTGAACATCTACCACATTCTTCTAATTTCTCATCAGGGTTGAAATAATGTATCATCATTGCTTCAAGACATTTAGTTGTCTTAGTATATTGAATCATTTGTCTAAGCTTTTCACCTTGTTTTTCTTTATACTCATCATCAGCAGGGCTAGAAGATATAAAGAATTTTTGTAGGTCAATATCTCTATCTGAGAACAATAGAATACATTCACTATCTAATTGATCTCGACCAGCTCTACCCGCTTCTTGATAATAAGATTCTATATCTTGAGGCATATTGTAATGAATGACAAATCTTACATTGGATTTATCTATCCCCATCCCAAATGCATTTGTAGCGATTGCTAACTTTATGTCATCTTCAATAAATTTACGTTGGGCACGTTCTCTTTCTTCTTTAGGAAGCCCTGCATGGTACATAACATTTTTAATATTCATATCATCAAGCGTTTCACTCAACTGCTCTACTTGCTTTCGTGTGGAGCAATAAATAATTCCTGATTGGTTAATGTTTGTTCTCACATAGTCTTTAACAAAATTAAGTCTTTGATATGTATTGTTCACTTTAAATGTTAAATTTTCACGTTTAATAGATGTTTCAATAATATCATTTTCAGCAATCCCTAATTTTTGAGAGATATCTGCTTGAACTTCTTTTGTAGCCGTTGCAGTTAAAGCCACTAGTCTAAAGTGATGAGGTAAACTCATGACGTGTGTGATTACTTCTTGGTAACTTGGTCTAAAGTCATGTCCCCATTTAGAAATACAATGTGCTTCATCAAATGCTATAAGTTGAACATCACACTTATTAATCATTTGGATAAAATGTGGTTGGTTAAATCGTTCTGGTGCAATATATAGAAAATCTAACTGTCCTGAAATGAGCTCGCTCTCAACTCTTTTCTTTTCTTTACTCGTTAAAGTACTATTTAAAAATTCAGCCTTAATACCCATCGATCTCAAGCTATCAACTTGGTCTTTCATTAAAGAAATCAACGGACTAATGACAATTGTAAGTCCATCTAAATATAGACCTGGCACTTGATAACAAATTGATTTACCTCCACCAGTAGGCATAACACCTAAAGTGGGACGATGATTGATAACTTTATCTATAATTTCTTTCTGTCCATCTCTAAATTGCTGATATCCGAAATACTCTTTTAAAATATTTTGCATCTATATATACACCTCTATACGCTTATAATCTGTCTGATAAGGATGACCAACGCATATAATCTTCTTCATATTGCGCTTCAATCGATGTTTTTTCATTTGTTAGTTCGTTTAATTTTTCATAATTAGTCGCATGTTCAACCATTTCTTGCTCAAGCTCTACTAATCTTGATTCTATATATTCAATATTTTCTTCTAGTTGTTCAAGTTCTCGTTTTTCTTTAAATGACAATCTAGTAGTTGTTTTAGATTTTACTTCAGCTTTTTGAGCTTCTTTATATTGTTGTGTTGCTTTTTTATCGACTGTTTTTTTATATGCTAAATAATCTTCAAAAGTACCTAGCATTGGTTCTATTTGCTTATCATGGATATACCAATATTTATTAGCCACTTTATTTAAGAAATATCTATCATGGCTTACAGTGATAACTGTTCCACCGAACTCATTAATATAAGCTTCTAAAATTGTTAATGTTTCAGTGTCTAAATCATTTGTTGGCTCATCTAAAATTAAAACATTAGGCTCATGTACTAATAATTTAAGTAAGTAAAGTCTCTTCTGCTCTCCACCTGATAGTTTATTAATTTGTGTGCCATGTGTTTGACTTGGAAATAAGAATCTTTCTAACAATTGTGTAACTGACACAACAGTACCATCTTTCTCTTTAGCTACTTCACTTTCTTTTCTCAAGTAATCTATCATTCTGTCATCAGACGTCAAGCTTTCATCTTGCTGTTTGAAATAAGCTATTTTTACTGTTTGACCAGTAATCAAGTTACCATCAAAAGTCTGGTCTAAGCCACTTATAATGTTAAGGAGTGTTGTCTTACCAGCACCGTTTTCTCCAACAATTCCAATTCTATCGCCCTTTTGTATAATTGTCGTAAAGTCCTCGAATAAAGTTCTGTCACCGATGGACTTCGAGATATCATCTAATTCGAAGACCTGTTTCCCTAATCGAGAATGTGCTAAATTCAAGCTCGCTTCTCCTTGTGTCTTCTTGTTAGACAAATCATCTTCTAAATTATTAAATCTTTGAATTCTCGCTTGTTGTTTAGTTGATCTAGCTTTTGCACCTTGTCTCATCCAATGCAATTCTTGCTTATACAGTGCTTTTTTCTTAACATGTTGCTGAGCTTCTATTTCTTCTTTTTCAGCTCTTGCTTCAATATAAGATTCATAATTACCGGGATAACTTGTTAATTTACCATTTGAAAGTTCAACAATTCTAGTTGAAACTTGATTTAAGAAGTGACGATCATGTGTAACAAACATGATTGTATGAGGGTATTGTTTGATATAATTAACGAGCCATTCTATTCCTTCAATATCTAAATGGTTTGTAGGCTCATCTAACAATAATAAATCAGGTTTACGTATCAATTCTTTAGCTAGTGCAACTCTCTTTTGTTGTCCACCACTCAAAGTAGAAACCTTTTTAAGATAGTCATTTATACCTAGTTTTGATAGAATAGTTTTAACGTCTGCACTGTAATCCCAAGCATTTAATCGATCCATATCAGATTGGTATTGCATCATAAGATCTAAATCTTTAGATTCACCAGTTTGCTGATATCGATTTAAAGCGCTTTCGTATTGGGCAATGACTTTTGTCATTTCAGTTTCATTATTTAATACTTCATCTATTACAGATAAAGATCCATCAAGTTCAGGCTTTTGGCTTGCATATGCTATTTGATATTGGTTAGGATAAGATGTCTTTGCATCATAATCATCATCAATATTTGCTATAACTTTAAGCAAAGTACTCTTACCTGTTCCATTAATACCAACTAGTCCAATGCGTTCTTTGTAAGATACGGATAAATCTAAATCATTAAAAATAACTTTATCACCATATTGCTTATTAAGTTTTTCAATTTTATATGCTTCCATGAATTAACATCCTTTAATTTTCTCAGTTTTCAATTAATATATTATACACTTTTTTTCAAACAAAAGATACGAAGGAGCAAAAACTATGCAAGACTTTTTTACAGAACTACCCCCATATTTACAAGCATTATTCGCAGGTATTATCACATGGCTGTTAACTGCATTCGGTGCATCATTCGTTTATTTGTTTAAAAATATAGACACAAAAGTAATCAATACGATGCAAGGTTTCGCAGCTGGCGTGATGATTGCAGCTAGTTTTTGGTCACTATTACAACCTTCAATTGAGCAAAGTTCTGACTCGGCAATGCCATGGTTACCAGCGGCAATTGGCTTTTTATTAGGTGGATTATTCATTAGATTATTAGACTTTGTTATACCACACGCACACCAAAATGCTGTAGACAAAAGTCAAAAAGTCGAAGGACCTGATACTAAATTAGGTAAAAATACATTACTATTTTTAGCAATCACACTTCATAATATTCCAGAAGGTCTAGCAATAGGTGTTGCTTTTGGTGGAGTAGCAACTGGTAATGATGGTGCTACATTATTAGGCGCACTTGGTTTAGCAATAGGTATCGGTATCCAAAATATCCCTGAAGGTGCAGCACTTTCAATGCCAATACGTGCCTCAGGTTTAACAAGATGGAAATCCTTTAACTACGGACAAGCATCGGCATTAGTTGAACCTGTATTTGCAATGTTAGGTGCATTATTAGTCGTTGTAGCGACACCAGTTTTACCATATGCACTCGCATTTGCAGCTGGTGCTATGATATTTGTAGTTGTAGAAGAATTAATACCCGAATCACAGTCTGGAAATAACACAGACTTAGCCACATTAGGTCTAATGGGTGGATTCACTATTATGATGATTCTAGACGTAGCATTAGGATAAAGACAATCCCCGAAGTTTTGATCAAAACTTCGGGGATTTTTATGAATATATGCTGTAACTAGAGATTTCAGTATGGAAATAGTATTCTATTTATCATGTTGGGCAAGTCTTGATAAGTTCAGCTCGTCTATTTATCATGTTGAGCAAGTCTTGATAAATTCACGGGCTCTATTTATCATGTTGGACCTGTCTTGATAAATTCACGGGCTCTATTTATCATGTTGGACCTGTCTTGATAAATTCACGGGCTCTATTTATCATGTTGTGCCAGTCTTGATAAATTCACGGGCTCTATTTATCATGTTGTGCCAGTCTTGATAAATTCACGGGCTCTATTTATCATGTTGGACCTGTCTTGCAACATTCAGCCTCTCTATTTATCATGTTGGACCTGTCTTGATAAATTCATTTATTCACAATAGAAAAGCCGGGACAAATTAATTTGTCCCGGCTTTTTAATATTAATTTTATTCTTCTTGATAGCCATTACCTGATTTATACTCAAAGTCTGATGGCTTGATTTTCTTGAAGTCTGGATTGTCATAGAACCTGAATAAGTCTCCGTGTAATAATTGATCGGATAATTCTAGTTCTTTTTCAACATTACTCTTGTTTTCTTCTAAATCTTTAGGTTTAGTCTTCATAGGTTTATTGGTCTTGTTGTCGTATGTTGTCGTTCCAATCGATTTATATTCTGGTGTGATAAAGTCACCATTTCTAAATGCGACTGTTTCATCATGTCCTTTAGATAATAAATCTGTACCAAACATTAAGTAGTTATTTGATTTTATACCTAAAACATCAAGTAAAGTAGGCATAACATCAGTTTGACCACCGTATGTTTCATCAACTCCACCTTCTAAACCTGGAACTTTCATAAAGAACGGTGTTCTGTTTAAGTCCATAAATTTAGCTGGTGTGATTTCATCTTCACCTAATAAGTTAGCCATTGCTTTATTATGGTTCTCTGAAATACCATAATGGTCACCATAAATGATGATAACTGAATCATCATACAGGCCTTCTTTTTTAAGTTGTGTCATAAATTTCTCTAATGACTCATCTAAATAACGTGCTGTTTGTACATAACCATCTAATGTTGTACTACCAGTATCTGGTTTCTCAATAGTTGCGTCTTCTTTACTCACTGTGAATGGGTAATGATTTGTTAACGTAATTAAATGAGAATAGAAAGGTTGTTTTTGTTCTTTTAAATGTGATATTGATTCATCAAAGAATACTTCATCTTTTAAACCTAAGTTTTCAAGATTTTTTTGTTGCATATCGTAATAAGTTGCATCATAGAACTTATCTACACCAAAATGTTTGTACACTTGATCTCTGTTCCAGAATGTTTTGTAATCGCCGTGCATGACTGATGTTTCATAGCCTTGCTTTTGATTTAATATTGCTGGTAAGGATTGATAAGTATTGTCGCCTTTCAACGAGAACGCTGATCCTTGTGGTAAGCCATAAATACTATTATCCATCGTTAATTCTGAATCGGCAGTTTTACCTTGACCGGTTTGATGGAAGAAGTTTGGATAATATTTATAACCTTTATTACCTTTTGCTAACGAGTTTAAATAAGGTGTTACTTCTTCCCCATTTACTTTAAAATCAATTAGGAAAGATTGAAAACTTTCTAAATGAATCTTAATAACGTTTTTATCTTTTGCGATACCAAATGTTTCTTTGTTTGGTTCTTGATATTTTTGTTTCGTAAAGTTTTTAACTTCTGTTAAATCATCTTCACTTGCTAAAGCTTTTTGTGAATTATTTTGAATCGTTTTAACACCGTCATATACAGTGAAGTTGTAAGGCCCTAAATATTTAACTAAATATTTATGGTCAAACGTTCTTGTTAATAATTCTGGTCTATCTGACTCAGCAAAAGCTAAGTTTAAGAAAAATAGTGCAACTGCTACGCCCATAACAACTGGGACGAATTTTTTCGGAAATGCTTTTGTAGTAAACCATTTGCTTTTAAAGATAAGTACAAATAAAAACACAATTGTATCTGTAAAATATATAAAATCGTACCAAGAGAACGAGCTATATACTGCACCAGACATAGATTCAACATTACTCACTTGGTTTAAAGTGCTGAATGTTAAGAAATCAGAAAAGAATCTGAAGTATACAACGTTTGCATAAAGCAAGAACGATAATACAAATCCCGTTATAAAAATAAACCAAAATGACTTCTTCCCTTTAAAGAATAAGAACACACTTAGAATTAACGCAATTAAGCTATATGGGTTCATTAATAAAATCAAGTTCTGTACGAGTCCCTTTACCCCGAGTGACAAGTCTACATAATAGGCAAAATAAGTCTTTAATGCTATTGCTAAAATCGTTAGCAAGAAGAATGTAAAGACGCCTATCTTCCTATTTTTAGTTTTCATACCTTTCCTCCGTATCTCAACTCATATCAATTATCATTATTATTTCATTACATATTATTGAAGGTTGTAATATTCTCGTAATATTTATTTATGTTCAGTATTATAATTTATACTACTTTACAATAAATTTCAACTAATAACCATAAATTAATCCAAAAAATGTGTAAAAAGTGCATACAAAAGACACAATTTACACATGTGCATTATTTATTTAATTCTTCATTTAACTTATATTTTATCCCTGTTTTAATTTGTTTTATAAACTGAGCGTGTTTTTTTAAATTTAATTCAGTTTCTTGAATTGTGAGTTTCTTAAAAATCATTTTAGAGTTATGTTTTTTTTGCGCTAATTTATCAATATGATAAGAAGCAATTGTACCTATTTGAGGATAACTTGATAATGATTGATGATCGTTTAACATTACAACAGGTTGATTTTCTTGATTTAATAAAACAGTACCTTTTTTTACACTTAAGAATGGTTGATCCACAATTTTACGATTGATAACAGACTTACCTTCTAATGTTAATCCTGTTCTATTAAAACGATTTGTTACTTTATAAACTTGATTTTCAAGATGCTTTATTTCTGCTTCATTAAAGTGCGTCATGCCTTCTCCAGAAACTACATGGAATATATCTGTAAAATAATTTAAGGCTAACGTATATTGATCAACACCCCAATCAGCAGTCTTAGTTTCTTCTAAGTTCTCGAATAGTTTCTTTTGTAATGATGTATAATTTCTACACATTTCTATCTCATCACCTACTTGCAGTATACGACCGTTGTGGCCACCCATTTGCAAGCGTATACTCGTTGACTTAGAACCTAACCATTCTTCTGCTACAATGCCACCAGCAATCGCTAAGTATGCTCTTGTGCCTTTTGCGGCTTCACCAAAACTTAGTACCTCACCTTTATTCATTAAATGAATCTTATATGGTGTTATTTTTTCATTATCTTTATATGCGGGGAAATTAGCGCCAGTAAAAGCAATTAAAGTTGGTTCAGTAAATTGAATGGCTGGTAACTTAAATGTCATTTCAATTAATGCTTCATCTTCATTATTTCCAACTAGCATATTAGCTAATCTATGATTAAATTGATCGATAGAACCATTTTTAACAATCCCTATATGTTGATACTTTTGTCTACCTAAGTCTTGTATTGAAGTGTATAATCCAGACTCTCTAATAATTACTGACATGGGTTATACCCTCCATCCTTGCTTTCTAATTGTTCAACTACATTTAAAATGACATCATCACCAAAATTAAGTTTACATTCACTACTCTGTCTATCAAAGATCTCAACGTTCGTCCAACCAATAACTGGCCAGTCTCCGCTCGTATCAGTAGTAGTGATAAATAACTTATCTCGTTCTATACATAATGAGCCTTTAGGAATAAATTGTTTGTAATTGCAGTTGTCCGAAAATAAACGGTGACTTAACCCAGACAAATAAGGGCATCCTGGTGTGTGACCTATCATGGAAACAAAATAAGTTCTCGATTCGAGTACTTGTAATTGTTCGTCTGTTGATAAATCTGTTAAATGGTCAAAATCAATACCATACTTACCACCAATTACGACATCTATTGCAATAGATTTTTTTATGATTTCTCTATTATTTAAATCCTTTTTCTTCTGATAAATAATACGTTCAACAAATTCTGTCATATATTTATATGGCTCATTGATTTGATGATTCATCATCATACTATATGGATGGTAAACAACCATTAAACTATTTTCACTTGGAATGACCTCATCTATAAAAGGCATTTCTTGATTCAATATTTCTAATCTAAATTCATTTATTTCATGCGTTAACTGTCTTGAAGGTTCACGATCACTCATTACTGTGAGTGCAGAATCCCCCTTAGGATATATGCGCATTTAAAGACACCTCATTCTATTTTGCTATATAAAGCATCATTGTTTACGATAAAATACATCTGTTAAATCAATAAAAACATGCGTTAACTGATTAACAAATAAGCCTACAAAAACAATTGCTACGGCAAATCCAATATATAAATACGCAAAACTTTGCTTATTTTTTTCTTGTCTTAATTGACTCAAGACTACACGTTTTAAGTAAAATGCTATTAAGATCACTATTACTAAATATAATAATGCTAAGAACATATCTTTTCACCCGTCCTTATATGATGTTTACTATTTTACTATTTGTATCTTTAGATTACCATCAAAATTTAAAATCTATTTTAGTCCATTCTCTCAAACTATTAATCATAAATACTTCGTAATTACCATTTTTTATATGTTCTAACATTGTATTCTTATCAATAGTTTGTTCTTTAATGTATCCTTCTTCTAGCAGTTCTTGTCTCATACAACCATTTAAAATTTGTTCTTTATATAAGGGTGTTATGTAAGTTTCTCCATCTTTAATAACAACATTGCCTATATCAAATTCGGTTATTTCATTCTCTTCATTATAATATAATATGACATCAGTATCCTGTTCATGAATAAAATGATTACGTTCAGTTGTTTTATTTCTAATATACTTAGAAGCGATTGGCTTAGCTTGTTTTAATTTTGCTGTTAGTGGTTTCATAGATTCAACTAACTCTTTAGTTTCCATATTAAATACACCATCTGAAGTCAGTTCTATTCTTAATTTATACGTTCCATCTCTTTGACTTTGTTCGGCATTATCAAGTAATTCGTTCCATTTTTCAAGTTCAAATGGTATTTCTAAATCTTTAGCACTTTTTAAAATTCTTTCTCTATGCTTATAACGTCTTTGTATAATTCCCTGTTCTATTCTCATCGTTTCTATCAAATTCACTTTAGGTATCTTAAGAATTCTAGTTTTCATTTTAAATTCCTCGATTTCCGCTTCAGCAACTGAATCAATTGTTATACCTGAACCAACTCCATAAATAGCTCTATGCTCATTATTATGTATCGTTCTAATAGGCACATTAAAAATCATTTTCCCATCTGGTAATAATACACCAATCGCGCCACAATAAATACCTCTAGGCTTTTTCTCTAAACTTTTAATAATTTGCATAGTGGATTCTTTAGGTGCTCCCGTTATTGATCCACATGGGAATAGCGCTTGAAGAATATTAAACAAAGTAAGTTCATGTTTTATTTGGCTACGTATTGTGCTCGTCATTTGATAAACCGTTTTATATTTTTCGATTTTAAACAAATCTATCGTTTCTACTGTTCCAACTTTTGAAATTTTACTTAAATCATTTCTTAATAAATCAACTATCATTACATTTTCTGCTCTATCTTTTTTAGAATGCTTTAATGTATTGAGATTTTCTTGATCTTCAGTTTCATTATTACCTCTAGAAATCGTACCTTTCATTGGTTTAGTTAACAATGAATTTGCTAAATGCTGATGCGGCCCAAGTTGAAAGAAGAGTTCTGGAGAAATAGAAATAATCGTTTCATTATCGTGTTCAATATATGCTTGGTAATCACCATTAGATTCTTCAGTTAATGATTTAAAATAAGAATACCCATCTTGAATTGAATTAGAAGTTAATTGCGTCGTATAGTTCACTTGATATGTATTACCTAATCTTATTTCATCTTGTATAGCATGTATATTATGAGCTAACTCGTCATTAGTGTTCATTGCATGCCATTCAATATTGTTATTGGATTGATTATGACTAACTAATTCACTAAATTGTTGAACAGGTTTGTCATACACTTGA
Source organism: Mammaliicoccus sp. K-M42 (assembly GCF_022386375.1). Taxonomy (NCBI): domain Bacteria; kingdom Bacillati; phylum Bacillota; class Bacilli; order Caryophanales; family Staphylococcaceae; genus Mammaliicoccus; species Mammaliicoccus sp. K-M42. Next base: position 17,316 of record NZ_JAJNIS010000006.1, read on the forward strand.
ATTGAGCCATAATTATCCCCAGTTCCGTACACCTCTAGAGATGGATCAAACGCTATAGCACTTTCATATGGCAAAGTTATCACAACGTAGAATCCTTTACGTTGATAATAACTCGCTTTATCAACTAATGATTGCACTTCATCTATACTATTAGCAGTAAGTGTATCAATTGGATTTTGAAATTTTAAGTCTAATTTTTCTTCATTTTGCAAGTCACTAATATATTTAAACTGAATATGTGTTTTCAATTTGAATACCTGCTTTCCTTAAGAAGTTCGCTAATTGTTCTAAACCAAATTCACTTAATATTGATTCAGGGTGATATTGAACAGCTTCAATTGGTAAAGACTGATGTCGAATTGCCATTGGTATTCCGCTCTTTGTACGCGCCGTGACAATAAATTCTTGCGGAATCTGTTGATTATCAGCTATTAAAGAATGATATCTAGTAACTTGAAATGATTGAGGTAAGTCTTTAAACAACCCCATTCCATCATGTGTTATTTGAGCAGTATGCCCATGAACTGGTCGTTCACCTTTTATCACTTTGCCTCCAAATGTAGAAATTAACAATTGAAAACCTAGACATACGCCAAGTATCGGTACATCTTTATAAATATTGTAGATACAAGACTTTAACTGTGTATAATCATCAGGATGCCCAGGTCCAGGCGAAATAATAATCACGTCCGGATTAATAGCCTTAACTATTTCTGCAGTTACCTCTTCAGACTTCAAAACTTTTATTTCAATATTTTTAGTAATTATTTTTATATATTCAATAATGTTATATGTAAATGAATCGTGGTTATCTATCATCATAATCATAAGTTTACACGCTCTTCTTTCCTTAATTTCAAATTAATCATACCATATCATAAACTTGCTTTTACAAAATGATTATATTATCATTTGTATATTCAATAAACTAAGAGGTTACTAGCTTACACCCTCTATAAAAAACTAGACTCCTACGTCTACCTTTTTATAGAAGGCAGGCTTTTTTTATGCCTTTATAAAGGAGAAACATTATGTCAGAAACATTAAAAAATGCAAAAGCACTTGTCGTATTTAGTGGAGGACAAGATAGTACAACATGCTTATTTTATGCAAAAGAACATTTTAAAGAAGTAGAATTAGTTACGTTCCAATATGGGCAAAGACATGATTTAGAAATTAAGGTTGCTGAGGACATTGCTAAAGAACAAGGATTAAAACACCACGTACTTGATATGTCTTTACTTTCACAACTTTCTCCAAACGCATTAACAGATCATAATATGAAAATAGAAAATGATGAAAATGGAATTCCAAATACATTTGTACCTGCTAGAAACTTACTGTTCTTATCATTTGCTGGTGCGTTAGCCTATCAAATAGGTGCTAAACACATTATTACAGGTGTTTGCGAAACAGATTTTAGTGGCTATCCTGATTGTAGAGATAGTTTCATCAAATCTATGAATTTATCACTTAACTTATCAATGGATAAAGACTTCGTTATACATACACCACTTATGTGGTTAAATAAAAAAGAAACATGGGCATTAAGTGACCAATTAGGCGCACTAGACTATGTTAGAGAAAAAACATTAACATGTTATAACGGTGTTATGAGTGATGGTTGCGGTGAATGTCCTGCTTGTAAATTAAGAAACCAAGGTCTAGACCAATACCTACAAACGAAAGGAAGTTTATAATGCTACAACAAATTTATCCAAGTGTTCAACATCCTTATGCCTTTGAACTCAATAAAGATTTCAACTTTTCTAGTGCTCATTACATTCCTTATGAAGAAGCTGGAAAATGTGAAAACATCCACGGTCATACTTACTTTGTAAACTTAACAATCGCAGGTAACGAGCTAGATAAGATGGGATTTTTAGTAAACTTCAGCGAACTTAAGACATTAATCCATAAAAGATATGACCATAGACTATTAAATGACTTTGAAGAATTTAAAGATAACAGTCCTTCTACCGAACAAGTTGCACAAACAATATACAATATCGTACAAGAATCTTTAGACAAAAGAGTAAACAAACCTAAATGTGTGCAAGTCTTTGTCAGAGAAACACCAACAAGTTATGTCGTTTATCGTCCTTTAAAAAACGGTGACAATAATGCCTAAAATACCTGTATTAGAAATTTTCGGTCCTACCATTCAAGGTGAAGGATCAGTCATCGGACGAAAAACGATGTTTGTTAGAACAAGTGGCTGTGATTATAGATGTAGCTGGTGTGATTCTAGTTTCACTTGGGATGGTTCAGCTAAAGATGATATTCGACTACTTGAACCAGAAGATATTATATCTGAATTAGACGCACTTGCTCCAAACAAATATCAACACGTAACTATATCAGGTGGTAATCCAGCACTAATAAAAAATATAGGTCCATTAGTAGAAACTCTTAACGACAGAGGTATTAAGACTGCACTCGAAACACAAGGATCAAAATTCCAAGCTTGGATGACACTAATCGATGACTTAACAATTAGTCCAAAGCCACCTAGTTCTGGAATGAAACCAAATTTACCAATTCTTGATGAAGTTATAACACAATGCGTTCAAGACAGTCTTTCACTTAAAGTTGTCATTTTCGATGAAGACGATTATCAATTCGCAAAAGACATACACAACCGTTACCCTTCAATACCATTTTATCTACAAGTTGGTAACCCATATTTAGACGACAGCGTTTCAAATCATACAGAAAAACTATTAGAAAAATACGAACAATTAATAGATAAAGTCATGAACGATACATTAAATGACATTTACGTCTTACCACAACTGCACACTTTATTATGGAGTAATAAAAAAGGCGTTTAATATTTCTCAGGAAATAATTTTTAATGATGTGAGTGGGCTAGAATTAAGATTCTTGAAAAAATGAGATGAGTTGTAGATTAAGTCAGGAGTTAATCGAAGAGTTTGGCCAAGTTGTAGATTAAGTCAGGAGTTAATCGAAGAAATCGACCAAGTTGTAGATTAAGTAGGCAGTTAATCGAAGAAATCGACCAAGTTGTAGATTAAGTCAGGAGTTAATCTAAGAGATCGGCCAAGTTGTAGATTAAGTCAGGAGTTAATCTAAGAGTTCAGCCAAGTTGTAGATTAAGTCAGGAGTTAATCTAAGAGTTCAGCCAAGTTGTAGATAAAGTCACAAGTTAATCTATGACATTCTCAAAATCAACACTATAAAACGAAAGCCTGGGACAACTATTTTGTCTCAGGCTTTCATTATATTGAGATTAGACTTCTGTCCAACCCTCTTTTATGCTATTTTCTTTTTATTCTGCGACATTTTATATAGTCCAAAAATAGCGATACCTATTAACATGAATATCCACCATGGAATATAAACTTTCATCATATCTTTAAATATAATGTTTGGTGTTAATATTAATAAAGCTGGAATTACGCCAACTAATAAACCTGCATAAACTGTTTCTTTCAGTGTCTTATATTTAGATTTATCAAATATATATCTTTGAATAATATTGAATAGAATTTTCACTATAAAGAATCCACCTATTGGAACTAGTATTAATAGCGAAATCATGGATATTATCGGTGACTTATAGTCTGCAAAAATACCAGCTATACCTGAGACAATAAAATAAATACTATAGAAGTAAGCAACACCCATCATTACCATCTTCATAATTGCTTTGTTAGATTCATTAGGCAGCTCTTCTAAAATTTCATCAGCATGTCCTTTAACGTCATGTCCAAAAAATGTTATAGCTGATGTACCGTGAGAAGTAGCTTCTAATAAATGATCTAATACATCCATCAAAATAACTTCTGTCTCATGTTCACTAACTCTTAAGTCTGTTCTTACATATAATAAGAAGTCTTCATATACTTCTAAATCTCCTTCATTTAATTGCTTTCTTTTAGTATTATTTTCATCAATCAATTGTTTAGTTGTTCTTGTCATCGTCAGTACTCCCTTTTAACAATTTAGTAATTGGGTCTTTTATTTTTAGCCATTCGTTACTAACTATTTCTAACTCTTCTCTTCCTTTATCAGTTATATAGTAGTATTTTCTCTTTGGTCCTTGTTCACTATATTTAAATTCACTATAAATAAATTCTTTGTTCAACAACCTCAGTAAAATCGGATAAATCGTTCCTTCGCTTACTTCTGTAAATTGATGTTCATTTAGTTTACGAGATAATTCATAACCATATACTGGTTGAGATTGAATAATAGACAAGATACAAGCATCTAACAAACCTTTTCTCATTTGTGTCTTTATAGACGACATAGTAATAACCTCTTCCAATTTTTACTACTACTTTGTATTACAAGATAGCTTACTTCAATACTAGTAAATTACACTTATAATGTCAAATACTCTTGCAAAATCTTTACATAAATATATATTTAGTGATTAAATGTTAAGGAATTGTTATAATTCGTAGATGAGACTAGTTTAAGGTAGGAGACAGATATGGCATTTCTCGTTTCAATTAATATCATTCTGTGTATCGTCCTAATGTCATATAACTTTATAGTAATGAATAAGAAAAAGCGTATAAATCATTTCGCTATTTCAATAACAATTGCTTTGAATGGTTTAGTTTCCTTTATAATCATCAAAGAAATTAACTTCATCACGATAGCTGTAACAATTATGTTACTTATATGGGCATTCTTGCATACATGGATTCAAATTAAATATGCTCCAAACTATATTGAAAATCAATTTTTTGTACTTTATATCATTACTATTGTATTTAGTGTGTCTTTAAATGTCGTTTATTTAGACAGTAAACTTTCAATATATCAATCTGTGCCATATTTTGGTGTCAGTTTATTTATATTTGGGCAAATCATTGCTTACCTTTCATTGTTTACTCAAGCAATCGAAGCAGATGGTAAAAGACTTTCAAAAATCTACCAAAAAGGTATATACAGATACTTTATACATCCTCGATTAGTAGGAGAAATCTTATCAATTGTAGCAATAATATGTATGATTGTACTTACTCCACACTGGTTTATATTAATACCAGTATTCCTGTTTTATATTTTGTTTATTTTATGGCAAAAGTTATTTAAAACATCTTATTATGTTTCAAATGCAAAATAACTGGGTACTTAATTATAGAAATAGAAATATAATAAGGAGGTACACTCAATGGGCTTTATATTAATGTTAATCGTAGGCGGACTTATAGGTTGGCTAGCAGGTGTTATTTTAGGTAAAGATATTCCAGGCGGTATTATCGGTAACATTATTGCCGGGTTAATAGGTTCAGTAATTGGTGGTTCTTTACTAGGCGATTTAGGTCCAGTATGGGGTGGAGTAGCAATTATACCAGCACTTATCGGTTCAATTATATTGATACTCGTACTATCATTTATCTTAAAATTGATTAGAAAATAATATTTATAATTTTAAATAAAAGAAAACACAAAAGAGCAATCATCCATACAGATGATTGCTCTTTTGTGTTCGTTAACCGGTTCAATATAGTCATTAATGTAAATAAATCGATCCAATGATTAACACGAATATAGAGTTTGCTATTTCTATCAACCCTACATGCATTATTTTTATTTTCTTTCCATATAAAACTATTGCACGAATTAAGCTAGGTAAATACATTATCATTATTAAAGGGTTTACTAGTAATCCTATAACTACGATACATAAATGATAAATCCATGAACTCCATTTATATTTAATTGATTTTTTCTCTCTTATCATTGTTTTTACATATAAGATTGTTCCAAAGAAATACATAAAGCTCAATATAAATACAGGTAACCAAGCATTAATATTAGATAATGCTGTATTTAGTAATACACTTATTACGCCAAACAAACAAAAGATAATGACAGCTATTAAATCATTTGTAAATGCTCTCTCGTTTTTCTTTTTAGCGAAAAATGCATTGATTAACGATAATGGAATCATTAATAAAAATATCCAAAATGTTTCAAATTTATAAAGTACTATAGGTATAAATGATATAAGTACTATTATTCCAAATAAACTCGCTGTATAGATGTAGCCAATTTCTTTTTTTCTTTTCTTTAAATAGAAAAACACTTGATCACTCATGAAATAAGCTGCTAATACGCCCAAATATAAAAATATATGTAAAAATGTAAAGCCGCTTACTGCTATACCGAATGCGATGGGCAATATAATCATTGACCAAACGCCATGTTGATTTGGTTTCTTAAATTTAAACAAAAAAAACACCTCCACACATTTATTCTACTAAAAGATATATATGAAATACATCTTAATTCAAACAAATATGTGAAAGTTTTTTATATTATTTCATATCTCCAATTTTAACTTCATCAGGATCTCTAAATTGTCTTTCGTTTGTATGAAAACTATCAATTTCAGCTAAATCTTCTTCAGTTAATTCAAAGTTAAATACATCAAAGTTTTCTATAATTCTTTGGTCATTTTGTGATTTTGGAATAACGATTCTGCCTTGTTGTAAGTGCCATTTAATGATGACTTGTGCTGCAGTTTTATTATATTTGTCTGCTATTTCTTTCAATACTGGGTTATTGAGCCATTCTCCTCCTCTCATTAACGGACTCCACGCTGTAATTTTAATACCTTTACTTTCGCAATATGCTTGTAAATCCTTTTGATTAAATATTGGATGGAATTCTACTTGATTTACTGCAGGTACGATTTCTGTTTCGGCTAATAATTTTTCTAAGTGATGCTCTTTAAAATTACATACACCTATAGCTTTAATTTTGCCTTCTTTATACAATTGCTCCATCGCTTTGTATGTTTCAATGAACAATTCATCTTCTGGACACGGCCAATGAATTAAATACATATCTATATATGTTAGTTGTAACGATTCTAAAGAGTCATTAAAAGCTTTAATTGTTTCTTCATATCCTTGAAAATCATTCCATAATTTAGTCGTTATAAAAAGTTCTTCACGGTCTATATTAATTTCATTTAATGCTTGACCTAATGCTTTTTCGTTTTTATAGAACCAAGCAGTATCGATTGCTCTATAACCTGCTTCAATTGCCGTATTCAATACTCTCTCAACATCTGCTTCATCTATTTTATAAATACCTAATCCTAATTCTGGAATATTTACATCATTATTTAATTTGACCATTTTAATAACCCCTTTATTTAGATATCATTCGCTCTCTTTTTGGTTTATAGGAAAGTGACTGCGTTAGTTCTTCAAATTCTTCTTTTGTTAAATCTCTCCATTCACCATATTTAATTCCTTCAAGTTTAATATTCATAATTCGTATTCTTTTTAATTTTTTAACTTCATATCCTAAAGCCTCACACATACGTCTAATTTGACGATTTAATCCTTGTGTTAAAATAATTTTAAATGTTCTATCATTTAGTTGCTCTATTTTGGCTGGAAGCGTCTTCTGCTCTAATATTTCTACCCCTTCAGACATTTGTTTAACGAAATCTTTAGTGATTGGTTTATCTACTGAAACGACATATTCTTTTTCATGATTGTTCTCAGCACGTAATATTTCATTTACGATATCTCCATCACTCGTAAGCAACAGCAGCCCTTCAGAATCTTTATCAAGTCTACCAATATGAAAAATTCTTTCTTGATGATTCACATAGTCAACAACGTTACCTTTAATATGTCGTTCTGTAGTGGATGTAATACCACGAGGTTTATTTAATGCGATATAAACATAGCCTTTATCAATCGTTATGATTTCATTATCGACCTTAACAATATCGAATTCTTCTACTTTTGATCCTAAGGTTGCCAACTCATCATTGATCTTTACACGATTAGCACTTATCCATTTATCTGCACCACGCCTTGAACAAACGCCTGCTTCACTTAAATATTTATTAATTCTCATACACATGTGTTCCTCTCTCAAACAATCTACTATGATTTCTATTTTACATGATGCGCATCGTTAAGACAAAAAAGACACGTTTGTATTTAATTAAAATAAGCAGTAGAAGTCCAATTATTATGGATTTCTACTGCTTGATAATTAAACTATTTTTTAATCTTCATCTTCTTCATCGTCATCAAAAATACTTCTACGTTCTTTCATGAATTCTTTGTGTAATGCTACCGTTTTAATTTGGTGATTCTCAACATCAATTACAACCCATTTGTCATATTCAGTGTCTACGTAATCATCTTTTTCAATTTCTGGTTTATGTGCTTGTAACCATCCACCGATAGTATCTATATCATCTGAATCTTCAAATTCAATTCCGAACTTTTCTTCAAGTTCTGATAAAGTTACACGACCATTAATTTGGTAAGTATCTTCGCCAGTCTTAATGATGTCATTTACCTCATCATCATCAAATTCGTCTCGTATTTCCCCAACAATTTCTTCTAGAATATCTTCCATAGTAATGACACCAGCAGTGCCACCGTACTCATCGATTACTAATGCCATATGGACATGATCTTTCTGCATTTTCACTAATGCATCACTGATTCTCGTAACTTCGTGAATAAGTGGTAAATCATGTATATAGCTATTAATTTTAATTGAGTTACCAGAAGCATATTCTGTTAAAAATTCTTTAACGTTAATAAAGCCTTTAATATGGTCTTTATCGCCATCTTCAGAAATTGGATAACGTGTATAATGATGTTCGTTTATAATTTCTAATAATTCTTCGATATTAAATGGTTCAGTTAAAGTAACCATTTGCGTTCTAGGTACCATGATATCTTTGGCTAATCTTTCATCGAATGAGAAAATATTTTGCATATAAGCTAATTCTGTATGGTTAATTTCACCACTTTGATAGCTTTGAGTCATGATAAGCTTTAGTTCTTCTTCTGACATTGCCTGTTCTTCGTTAGTAGGTTGAATACCTATTGCTCTTACTAAAATACGTGCTGTTCCATTCATAGACCAAATTAAAGGTTTCATAACAACACCAAAGTAATATAGCGGTCTACCAAAAACTAGTGTTAATCTTTCTGCTTGTTGTATAGCAACCGTTTTAGGCGCTAATTCACCAACTACAACATGAATAAATGTAACAATTAAAAAACTGATTACGATGGAAAAAGTTGTTGTTAATGCATCTGGTAAACTAAAGAAATCTAGTACTGGATGAATAAGTACTTCAAATGTTGGTTCACCAATCCAACCTAATCCAAGTGATGTAACTGTAATACCAAGTTGACATGCAGATAAATAATAATCTAGTTCTTTTACCATCTTGTGAACAATTTTAGCTGTTTTACTACCTTCAGATATCAACTGTTCAATTCTAGTCATACGTACTTTAACAAGTGCGAATTCAGATCCTACAAATACCATTGTAAATGCAATTAATATAAAGAATACAATAAAGTTCATTATGGTCGAAATTTCCAATTAGTTCCCTATTTCTAGGGATTCACCTCCAAATATTTTGCGGTGACACTATGGCCACCTTTTTATTACGTTTTTCTATAGGTTTTATAATAAAATATGAATTTAAAACTAAATCCTTCCCATTGAGTGTCACCTCCCCCGATATTAGCATATTATTTCCAGTATATCACAATTTAATCTCAATTTAAATAATCTATAAAAGAATAGGCTTTGCTAAATGCTTCATAATAAATTCAGAACTTACTTGGTTAAAAGCTTCAGGCTGATCAATATTACATACATGACCAGCTTCTTCTATTATTTCTAAAGTAAAATTTTCATTCTCTTTAACTAGTTTCTCAACTGGTGGCATAAATAAATAATCTTCCTCACCCATTATAAATAAAGTTGGAATGTCTCTCGTAGCAACTTGTAAATGGGCTAAATATGGATTCACTAGTTTTGTCAGCTTAACCCATTTAATAAAATGCTTTTGGGAAACTTTTTTAGCTTCGTTCACAAACCTTAATCTTGATTCTTCATGTGCTTTTTTCGGCATAATAATGTATGCAAAAAGTTTATAAAGTAACATGTAAGGTACAAAATTCATTATTGTACGTCCTACAGCAAGTAAAAACTTTGTTCTTAAATTCACATTTATAATGGCTCCGCCTAACACTAAAGTTGAAATTCTTTCTGGATAAGATTCAGCCATTGCTTGACCAACTATTGTACCTAGACTCATACCAATAATATGAGTTTTATCAATTTTTAAATAATCTAATACATCTACAACTTCTTTCGCCAGATGTTTAAAAGAATCATTTTTCTTCCATTCTTTATTTGCAGATTTTCCATGGCCTCTCAAATCAACTAATAAAATATTAAAATGCTTTCTATAATATCTCATCTGCTTAAACCAAATCGAAGAACTACCACCTGCTCCATGTAATAATGTAACCCACTCTGATTCATTTGATTTTATTATCGTCTTGTAATATAACATTTTTCGCTCTTTCCTTATATTTACCATATTCTACTTAAATGAGAATATTTTAAATTAATCATATAAAATATTCCCTGAGAATTCAATTTTAAACACGTGATTTTAGTATCATACTTTTGACTGAGACGAATGTATTTGCATGTTTACAATACAAAATTATTTATAGACCACCTATATTCACACAAGTTGGGAGAAGTGTAAGCATGGGTATCTATATTCACACTAGTCAAAAGAAGTGTAAGCATAGGTATTTATATTCACACTAGTCGAAAGAAGTGTAAGCATGGGCATCTATGTTCACACTAGTCAAAAGAAGTGTAATCATGGGTACCTATATTCACACAAGTCAGAAGAAGTGTAAGCATGGGTATCTATGTTCACACTAGTCAGAAGAAGTGTAAGCATAGGTATCTATATTCACACAAGTTGGAAGAAGTGTGAAAGGTTCTTATAAAAAAAAGAGCAGAATTTCATTTTTACAATGAATTTCTGCTCTTTTTTGATTTTATTATTCTACTTCTTCAACCATTTCTAATTGTTCTTGAGTTAATTTTGGTTTAAGTAATCCGTACATTATGGCAGCTACTAATGCTCCAATTACTACTGCTAATAATGTTTGTAGTACGTGTCCAAAGTCAGTTGCAAATATTACAAATATTCCTCCGTGTGGTGCTTGAATACTTGAACCTAATCCTAAAGCAATTGCACCACCGATTCCTGAACCTACCATCATTGATGGTATTACACGTAATGGATCTGCTGCTGCGAATGGAATGGCACCTTCAGTTATAAAGGATAATCCCATTACATAGTTTGGAATGATTGAACCTTTTTGTGCTTTTGTAAATTTTCTTCTGAAGATAAGCATAGCTGTTGCGATAGCGATTGGTGGAATCATACCACCAACCATAGCTGCTGTTATCGCAGCTGCATTACCTTCTGTTAAGGCTGCTGTAGCAAATACATAAGCTGCTTTGTTAAATGGTCCACCCATATCAATTGCCATCATGGCACCTAATACTAAGCCAAGTAACACTATATTTGAGCCTGATAAATTGTTTAATCCATCTAATAATAAATTATTCAACCAAGATGTTGGTGGATTTATAACATACACCATTAATAGTCCAGTTAATGAAACTGATAAGATTGGATAAATTAAAGTTGGTTTTAAACCTTCAAACATTTGAGGTAGATTTTTAAATGCATATTTAACACCTTCAGTTAAATAACCTGCAAGGAAACCTGCAATAATACCACCTAAGAATCCTGAACCACCGGCTACTGCTAACATACCACCGACAAGACCAGATGCGAATCCTGGTTTATCAGCAATACTTCGAGCGATAAAACCAGCTAATATAGGTACAATTAATTGGAATGCACTTTCACTACCAATAGCCCATAAATTTGCAGCGAATTCATTGTATTGATCACTCTTAGGATCAAATGAATTCTCTCCAAATAAAAATACAATTGCCATTAATATACCACCAGAAATTACAAGTGGTAACATATTAGAAACACCATTCATTAAGTGTTTATAAATTGTTTTAGATACACTTTGCTTTTCATTGCTTGTAGAACTACTTTGTTTTCCACCTTTTGCAACAAATGGTTTACGTGAAGTATCTTGTGCCATATTTATAAGTTCTTCTGGTCGTTTAATACCATCAGCTACTGGAACTTGCACAACATTCTTACCATCGAAACGAGCTGTTTCAACATGTACATCTGCAGCTACAATAATACCTGAAGCTTTTTCAATTTCTTCGTCTGTTAAATGATTCTTAATACCACCTGAACCATTTGTTTCTACTTTAATAGGAACGCCCATTTTTTTAGCTTGATTTTTCAAAGAATCTGCAGCCATATAAGTATGTGCAATTCCTGTAGGACATGCAGTTACAGCTAGCACTAATCCTTCTTCTTGAGAAGCTGTTCCATTAGATGCAACAGCTGGTTCTTCTGATTGTTCGTCCGTTGCTTCGTCATCATGCTTGTTAATAATGTTTAATACTTCTTCTTCATTTTTCGCTTGTAATAATTCTGCTCTTACATCTTCGTCCATTAAAATTCCAGAAAGTTTTGCTAATGCATCTAAATGCGTTTGAGCACCACCTGCAGGAGCTGCAATCATAAAGAATAAGTGTGCTGGTTGCATATCTAAAGATTGATAATCAACACCATCAATCGATTTACCGAATGCAATAGCTGCTGATTGAACAGCATCTGTTTTTGCATGAGGAATTGCTATACCTTCACCAATACCAGTCGTACTTTGTGATTCTCTACTATGAATTGCTTCTTTAAAAGTAGCTTCGTCACTTAATTTACCTGCTTTATTTAACTGTGTAACAAGTTCATCTATTACTTGATCTTTACTAGTAGCTGATAAATCCATTGCTATCGTTTCTTTAGTCAATAGTTCAGTAATTCTCATTTTAATGACCTCCTTATTTTAAATATGTTTAATAACCACTTCTGAAGTTATTTTTTCTATATCTTGATATTCTGCTAAATCAGCATTGAAAGCTGTTGCCGTTCCACAACTTACTGCTAATTTAAAAGCTGATTCTATATCTTTACCTGTCTCTAATCCAGCTACCATACCTGCCACAGTGCTATCTCCAGACCCGACAGTATTGACCACTTGTCCATTTGGAACAATTGCTTTTAATTTTGTATTATTATCTACATAAATAGCACCTTCTCCACCAAGTGATACAATCACAGCTTGTGCACCTTCTTTTAATAATGACTGAGCACATTCTATAACTTCTTGGTCCGTATCTATTTGCTTATCAAATATTTCTTCTAATTCTGTCTTGTTAGGTTTCACAAATTTAGGTTTATAAGCAAGAATAGATTTCATTAAATCTTTTTCAGCGTCTACTATTAAATTTGCCCCGGTTTCTTTAAGTACCTCTGCAACTTCTTGGTAAACGGGTTTTTCAAGTGTACTCGGAACACTTCCAGCAATAATCACAGTATCTTCTGAATTTGTTCTTCTCATTTTAGTTAAAAACTGTTCATAATGTTCTGGTTCAATATTTGGTCCAGGTCCATTAATTTCTGTTTCCAGTCCAGATTTTAGCTTCACATTTATTCTAGTGTCATCTTGTACTTCTACGAAATCTGTTAGTATGTCTGATTTAGCGAGTGCATCTTTGATGAATTCTCCAGGGAACCCTCCAACAAATCCTGTAGCTGTGTTATTGACGTTTAACGTTTTAAGAACTCGAGATACATTAATCCCTTTACCACCAGCAAATTTATTTGTCTCATGCGCTCTGTTCAATTCACCAACTTCAAATTGATTAGTAAACATCACATAATCAATTGATGGATTAAACGTAACTGTGTATATCATCATAATCCTCCATTAATATTATATTTTTCTTTAAATTGATCGAAATTACTTATAGTTTGAATTGCTTTTTCAGAAGTCAGTAGTTCTATTGATTTTTCATAAGTTACTACTGCAAACGAGACTTCATTAAATTTAGAATGATCAAGTAGAACATACACTTGTGATGCTAAGTGGATAGCCTTTTCTTTCATTTCAGATTCATTCGGATCTGGTGTTGATAATCCGTAGTTTAAATCAATTCCATTCATACCGATAAATGCTTTATCAAAACGATATCTTTCAAGTGATTTAACTGCATTTACGCCTATATTGGCAAATGTAGTTGATTTTACTTCTCCACCAGTCATATAAACTGGAATGCCTTTTTCTAATAATGGTCTCACATGTGTCAAACCATTTGTAACTACTATAATGTCTTGTTGTGTAATAAATGGAATCATTTCTAAAGTAGTTGTTCCAGCATCTAAGTAAATAGTATCTCCATCAGCAATAAGACTTGCTGCTAAACGAGCAATTTCTTGTTTTTCATCTTGAAATCGCAATTCCTTGTCGGTCATATTTCTTTCTTCATGACGCTTCGCAATTTGAGTAGCACCACCATGAACTCTTTTAAGTAAACCTCTTTGTTCAAGTTGCGATAAGTCTCTCCTAATCGTAGAAGTACTTGAATGCGTTAAATTAATAAGTTCTTGCAGTGTAACCGTTTCCCGTTGATTAATCTCATCTATAATTAATTGGTGTCTTTCAGTCGTTAACATACAATCTCCCCTGTTCAATTTTAAATAATAAAACGTTTTCATTAAAATGTCAATCACATTCAATCATAAACATTCAAAATCAATCAAAAATTTCTTTCAAATTTATAAGTTCAAATATTTTATACAGAAAAAGATTACTGTTATACTTCTTTAGTATATTTTTAGGAGGAAAAACATGAATAATTTAAAAGAAAAACTATTTAAACTTATCGAAAATAAAGAAAGTGAAATGATTGAAATTAGAAGACATTTGCACCAGCATCCAGAATTATCATTTGAAGAAGTGCAAACTGCTGACTATATTAAATCATTTTATAAAGACAAAGACGTTAAAGTGACTCAACCTTTAGATGATGAATATGCAATCATCGTTGAAATAAATGGCGGACGCGAAGGACAAACAATTGGATTAAGAGCAGATTTCGATGCTTTACCAATCGAAGAAGAAACAGACGTTCCATTTAAATCAGAAAATGAAGGCGTTATGCACGCTTGTGGACATGATGTACATACAGCATATTTAATGGGACTTGCAGATGTATTAATTGAAAGTAAAGAAGAATTACCAGGCACAGTTAAAATAATTCACCAACACGCTGAGGAAAAACCTCCTGGTGGCGCTAAGGCAATAGTAGAATCAGGTGTACTAGATGATTTAGATGAAGTTTATGGTATTCATATTGTGCCAGTAGCTGGACCAGAATTTATTGGATATAATAAAGGACCATCTTTCTCAGGAAGTTCTACATTCAAATTGACTATCAATGGTTTAGGCGGTCATGCTGCCAGCCCACATAAAACACATGATGCTTTAATAGCAGGAACAAATTTTGTAAACGCTATTCAAACAATCGTATCAAGACGTATCGATCCTTTAGATATGGGTGTTGTTACAATCGGAGCATTTGAAGCACCTGGAGGCTATAACGTTATTCAAGATAGTGTCACAATTAAAGGTACAGCAAGATATTTAAATCCAGAACTAGAAGAAACAATGTATCAAGAAATTAAAAAAATTGCAGACAGCATAGCAGTAGGATTTGATATCGAATATGACCTAGATTATCAATATGGTTATCCAGTACTTTACAACCATATAGAACAAACAGAAAAAGTAGCTGAAATTTTATCAGAAAGCAAAGGAGATTACTTCCAACAATTAGTTGAAATCCCTCAAGTAACAGGATCAGAAGACTTTGCTTATTATTTACAAAAAATCCCTGGATCATTTTATATCGTAGGAAGCAAACCAGAAGGCGTAACCGAGCCATATATGAATCATCACCCTAAATTTGATGTGAATGAAGATTGCATGCTCGTAGCTGCCAAATCACTAGCTGAAATTACGTTAAATAGATTAGAAAATAAATAGCAGTAGATTTGTTGCTGAGGTCAGGAATTAATTACACTTCTTCTGAGTTGTGTGAACAAAGCTAATGAACAACATAATAAAAACTATTAAAAACAGGCTGAGACTTTAAAAAGTCCCAGCCTGTTTCGTTATATTGTGAGTAGCTAATCGATTTGCAGTTCTTAGGTTGCGCTTAGTGGCAGAATTCTGAATTGTGCTCCTTAGATACTACCTCTTACGGACATTTCTCGAAATTTTGTCCCTTACACTACCTCTAACCTCTATATAAAAAACTATAATATATCTTCTCCACGTGAAGCGACGTATATATCAAACCATTCTTGGTCAGTTAGTTGTAACTTAGTTGCTTTAACCGCTTCATCTACTCTATCTATTTTGCTTGATCCTACAATAGGCATTACGTTTGATGGTAATTTTAATAACCAACTATATACTACTGTACTAACACTCACATTATATTTGGAAGCTAATGGTTGTATAACCTCTAATATGCGTCTAGATTTTTCGTCGTTAGCATCAAATATTTTACCACCTGCTAATGGGCTCCACGCCATCACTTTAACGTCATGTTGAAGCATTCTATTTAATGTACAATCTTCTATATTTTCTAGTTGATATGGTGATACTTCTACTTGATTGACTGAGATATGTGACATTTCTTTTTTCAGACTTTCATTTAACAACTCATATTGATTACATTTAAAATTAGAAACGCCAAATGCTTTAATTTTACCTTGATCTACTAGATGCATTACTGCTCTTGTCATTTCATCTGGGTCCATTAATGGTGATGGACGATGTATAAGTAATGTATCTATATAGTCTGTTTTTAGATTTAATAGAGATTGATCAACCGATTCAATAATATGTTCATAACTTTGATCATATCGATGTCCTGTGTTTTTAGGTTTATTTTCATTCGGCAAAATAATGCCACATTTAGTAACAATTTCAAGTTTCTCTCTTAAATTCGGTGTTAGGGCTAGTGCATCACCAAATAAAGATTCACACGTATAGTTACCATAAATATCTGCATGGTCCATCGTCGTGATACCTCTATCTACAATTTCATGTAAAAAATCATTCAACTGCTGATTACTATATCCCCATTCATTTAATCTCCAAAATCCATGTACAATTCTTGAATAACTAACATGTTTATTTATACGAATACGTTCCATCCCATCATCTCCTATGAAAAATTCAACATATCTAATTTATTACGTAAATGCGCTTTATCTAGCTCTTCTCCTATTATGACAATAATTAAAGGCATATTCATTATTTCTGGTTCGTATTGAGGAACCCCAAATGCATATTGAAATAAATAGGTTTGTTCTGGTTCTTCATCAAATTTAAGAAATCCCTTTATTCTAAGTATAGAATCAGGTAACTGTCTCAAAAACTGAATTAATAATTGCATATCTATTGGTCCACTAAATGTATAGTTCATTGACTGAATACCGTGATGATGACTATGTTTACCTTCAATAGATAACACTTCATTCACAGGTATTTCAATTCCATCTATATTCGAGTAATTCGTAAAGTGAAGTTTAGGTGGATGCTTAAAAGATAGCAAAGATTGTTCTAGTTCTTCTCTTTCATTTGCTGATAACGCATCAGATTTATTTATAACGACAATATGCGAATACAACATTTGTTCTTCCATTAAATGTTTCGTTTGTTTAGTATATCGTGTTCGTTCTAAGTATCTTTTACCATCCATCACGCCGATAATTGAGGGCATTTCAACTTTATCAATTAAAGTTGGATTTTGACATGCATCTACCACCTCAACAGGATGCGCAATTCCAGTAGCTTCAATTAATACTAAATCAGGATTCTCTTTATGATATAAATTATGTAAGACTACTTCAATATCATCTTTTAATGAACAACATATACAGCCATTTAATAAGCTTTGAGTAGAAACATCATCACCTAACAATTTACTATCGACATCAAAAGAACCAAATTCATTCATAATAATTGCGACTTTTTGTCCAGAATCTTTCGCTTTTAAAATCAACCTTTGAAGTAAAGTTGTTTTACCACTTCCTAAAAATCCCGTCAAAATTGTAACAGCCATTTTGTTTTTATTTTCATTTCTTTGACTCATGTTCAAACCACCTTTCTGTAATTATATGATATAACCTAATAAACTACAAAGACTTCAAATTTATACGTTGTTCCACCTTATAATTAGTACATTTAATCCACATATTTTTAAACATATTTACAAACTAAATTTATTCATTATATAATGAATAGGAAGCTTATAAAAATATGAACCATTGTATTTGTAGTTTGGGGGAAAGATTATGGGGGATAATTTAAATATCCATAACCAATTGTGTTTTAATTTGTATAATGCACAGCGACAAGTCAATCGTTATTATTCAAACAAAATTTTCAAAGAGTACAACATTACTTATCCACAGTATTTAGTACTAACCGTTTTATGGGAAACCGAACCAGTCAATGTCAAAAAGCTAGTAACCGACTTAGCCTTAGATACAGGAACAGTATCCCCTCTATTAAAAAGAATGGAAAATTTAGACCTCATTAAACGTGAACGTTCTGAATTAGATCAAAGAGAAGTATTTGTTCATTTAACAGAGAAAAGCAAACAAATGAAACAACATTTACACCAAGCATCTCAACTTATTCAAGATGTATCTGAATTAAATGATGAAGAAACAAAGCAACTCAATAGCTTATTACAAAAATTGATAAATAATGTAGATAAAATTAATCATGAGAAATAGAAAACCCAGGACATAATGTCTTGGGTTTTCTCATTTCACACTAACTGCTCATTATAATGGATTACATCATACAAATATCCTCGGTCTTCTATCAATGTTTCATAATCACCTTGCTCTAGAATCTCTCCTTCATTCATGACAATAATATGATCGAAGTTTTGTAAATATTTTAAGTTATGCGTAACAATGATAATTGTATCTTCTTTATTTAATAATACATTCATAATGTTCTCTTCATTCTGTTCATCTAATGATGCTGTTGGTTCATCAAGCATCCAGATTTGTGCACTTCTTAATAGTAATCTTGCCATTGATAACCGTTGTCTTTCTCCTCCAGAGATATTTTCTGCATTTTGTGTTAAATGTTGGTCTAAATCTAAATAGCTTAAGTTTACTGTTGATAATGCTTGTTTCATTTCTTTATCTTCAGCTTCATTTAATAAATTCTCTCTCACTGTGCCTTCAAAATAATGATTATGTTGCAACATTGTATTGATTTCGTCTACATATTCTTCTTTATTTATTCGTGATAATAATGCTCCGTTATAAGATAATGTACCTTGATTCGCACTATATAATCCCATTAATAAATTGAGCAATGTTGTTTTACCTGAACCTGATGGACCAATGATTGCAACATGTTGTCCTTTTTGGATATTAAAGTCTATATTTTTTAAAGTTGGTCTTTCTTGAAAATCATATTTAAAAGTTAAATTTTCGGCATTGAATAAAGCTTTATTTACTACTGAACTTTCATCTGTTTCATCAAATGATTGATTAATGACTTCTTCGATACTTTGAAGACTTCTTTCTGTATCTGCTTTATAAAATGCAACGTTCGTCATAGGAATTGCTTGTTCAAATAATGTTATTGTAATCATTAATATACTTGCAAAGAATACAGCATTTAATACGCCATCTTGAATTTGCCATATGCATAAGATGGTCATACACCATATACTTACCATTGAAGATAAGTTCAACATAAAATCATACGTACTTAAAAATTTCTGTTCTTTATATTTTTTCGCTTCATATTGATTTTGTTTATTTAATACTTTTTCTTTAAAAGGTAAAAATTGCTGAAATCTTTTTAATTCTGAACGACCATTTTCGAAATCAAAATATTCTGCTACATAGTCCTCTTCACTTTGTTGAACTTGCACCGCGAGAATATTTGCTCTTTTTGCTGATAAATATGGAATTAAAATAACTGAAATAAACATTGATATACCAATGATGATACCGGCATAAATGTTGAAATTAATCATAACTAAAATCGTGATTACAGTCGTTAAAATAATGACAATTGGTGGATAATACACTCTTAGTAATATATTTTGTAATCGCTCGACATTATTAACCATTTGAGTAAGCAAGTCACTTGAACGATATCTTCTAAACACGTTTGGAACGATTGGTATTAAATGATTAAATAATTCCACCCGTATATCTCTTAACATTGTAAAAGTAGATCTATGTGAATATAATCTTTCGAAATACCTAGTTATCGCTCTAACAAAACCAAATAATTTAATCGTTACGATTAAAATCATTAAAGCATATAGTGGTGTTCCAAGTGCACTTTTAGAAATCATATAACCACTTAACGCAAACATACCTAAGGCGGTCAACATACCAAAGACACCTATTATAATAGATAGATAGAAATCTTTATCAAATTTTATAGATAATCTTTTCATTGTATGACACCACCTTTTCTAGGCAAATCTATTTCATGAACCTCTCCATTAAGTACTTCGATATAGTGAGTGGCATATTTCAGAACTGCTTTTCTATGTGCTATTGTTATAACTGTTTTTTCATGTGCAAATTGATTAACTGAATCAACAATAAGCTGCTCTGTTTTTATATCTAGCCCTGTAGTAGGTTCATCAAAAATAACAACGTCTGGATTAAGCAATAGCAATCTTGCAAGTTCTATTCTTCTCATTTCTCCACCAGATAACAATTCGTATCCATCACCTATCATTGTATTGATACCTTTAGATAATTGAGACACTTTTTCCGTAAGACCCACTTCATCTAATACATTTAATACATGATGCTCATCATATTTTAGGAACATCGTGACATTTTCTAGTAAAGAAGCGCTAAAAATGTAAGGTCTTTGGGACAGATAACCAATTTTTAAAGGTTTCTTATAACTGATGTCACCTTTTTTGGGACTCAATTCATTTAATAACAATTTAATCAATGTCGATTTACCTGCACCACTCGGACCTATAATTGCAGTATGACTATTTTCTTTTATATTTAAGTTAATATTTTCAAAAGAAAAATCGTCACGCTTAGGGTAAGAAAAAGATACATTGTTAAATTGAATAATATCTTGATTGTCCATATTTGGATTAATTTGAATAGATGATTGTTTCGTTTGTTCTTCGTTATTCATTTCTTCTATCATTTCTATATAGCCTTCACTTTGTTTACCAGTGTGAAATGCCTGTCCTAAATCTTTAATAGCATTATAAAATTCAGGTGCTAATAATAATGTCGTAATTGCTACAACAAATGATACATCATGGAATACGATGAGTCTCAAACCTACCTCTAATGCAACAATACCTATACCTAGCATTGAAATAAATTCCAACATTAATCCAGATAAAAAAGCACTCTTTAAAATTTCCATCGTTAAATCTCTAAATGAGGTACTGGATTTGTGAATTTTTTCAGTCGTTTGATTTGTTCTATTAAATAGTTTTAATGAAACGAGTCCTTTCGTTAAATCTATGAACTCACTTGCAAAACGGTCTAAAGATTGCATTTGATCTTTCGCTTTATCACGCGTTCTTAAACCAAACACAATATAAAACAATGGAATGAACGGTGCAGTAATCATCATAATTACAGCGGCCGGCCAATGTATGAAAAATAAAGTGATAATAATAACAATTGGGATAATGGTTGATTTAAAGACTTGAGGCAAATAGGATTCATAAAATGGATGTATACCTTCAACTACTTCTGTTAATATTGTGACTTTTGATCGTTTTGTATCTTTATCCATCAATTTATTTCTTACATCTTTTTTAACTTTAAAAGAAAGTTTCTGACCGGATAATTGATTCAAATAGTTAAAGCCTGCTCTTAATAACAGCACAACTAATAATATCGCTAGCCATAAGTAAAGTTGCTCATCCTTTGATTTAACAACGAGCATTTGATTTATAATTTTTCCTAAATATATATTTTGAAATATGACAGTTAAACTAAGTAATAATGATGCTAAAAACATAAAAATTTGCAAGCGTTTATACTGCATACTGTACTTTGTTAATTCTTTCACAATCTCACCACCTTTTTCTATTATAACGTCTTTAATTAAAAAATAAACTAAAATGTATTATTAATTATTCACATATTATTATGTAATATTTGGTACAATAATGATACAGTGATTGTCTACTAATAACCACAGACTTTCAGAAAATTTGAGGAGCTAAAATATGATTATAATCGAATTAATAAAAGCAATAATTTTAGGTATTGTAGAAGGCTTAACGGAGTTTGCACCAGTTTCATCTACAGGTCATCAAATATTAGTAGATGATATGTGGCTAAAGTCTACATCATTTCTCGGAAGTGAATCTGCATTTACATTTAAAGTTGTTATTCAATTAGGCTCTATTCTTGCAGCAGCATGGATATTTAGAAGTCGATATATAGAAATGTTACATATTAAAAAGAATGAACAGAAGAAACGTCGATTAAAGTTATCACACATTATTGTTGGTTTAGTACCAGCTGGAATACTTGGTTTATTATTTGATGATTTTATAGAGGAGCATTTATTTAGCGTTCCAACCGTTTTAATTGGTTTATTGCTAGGTGCTATCTATATGATTGGAGCAGATATTTATTCTAAGCGTGTTCCAAATCCACATAAAGTAGACGATATGAACTATCCAAAAGCGTTTGTTATTGGTTTATCACAAGCGATTGCTTTATGGCCAGGATTTAGCCGTTCAGGTTCTACAATTTCAACAGGTGTATTTTTAAAATTAGATCATAAAGCAGCTTCTGACTTTACATTTATTATGGCAGTTCCAATTATGTTTGCTGCCAGTGCAAAAGCACTTTTAGGTAATATACAATTTATCACTTTAGATCAAATACCATTTTATATTGTTGGCTTTATAGCATCATTTATATTTGGTCTTATATCTATCAAATTATTCTTAAAACTTATCAATCGTGTCAAATTAATACCCTTTGCTATTTATCGAATTATCTTAGTTATCATTATAGCTATTGCTTATTTCGGTTTCGGTATTGGCCAAAACATAGGTTAATACTTAGAAACTACAGTTTGAAGTCGTTGTTTAAGGGTATTTAAATAAGATATATAATTAGAAATTAATACGGAGGAATGACTCATGAATGATAAAGTAAAATTAATCGTCAATACACTACCATTAGTACTAGTACCATTAATTAAAGAACGTAAAAAAATCAAAGAACACCCAGATGTGAAAAACGTAACTGAAACAACAGTTGACCTTTCTCATAAAGTTAAAGATAAAACGATTGAAACAAAAGATAAAGTTGCGGAAAAATCACAACCTGTTAAATCTTATGTTGTCCAAAAGAAACGTTTACACGACTATAACAAACAAATGAAACAACCATTTAAAGAAGAGAAGAAAGAGGAAAAAGAATTGCAAAAACAAATTGACCACCTAGATAAAAAACTACAAAAAAATATTGATGAACGACATAAAGAAGAAGAAAAAGCGCGTAAAGAAAACAAAAAAGACCGTATTAAAGAACTAGAATATTATCAAAAGCTTGAAAAGAAACAAGCGAAAAAAGGCGAAAAGCTTGAAAAAGAAAACAAAAAAGATGTACCTAAGCTAGATAAGAAGCTACAAGATAATATCGAAGCACGTGAAGAAGAAGAGCAAAAGTTAGAAACTGAAAACAAAGAACAACGTATTAAAGAAATCAAAAAGTATCAAGAAAAAGAAAACAAACAGAAATCTTCGGAAAGCACTCAACCAAAATCATTAGCTGATGTTAGTTCAAAACAAGCTAAGCCGAATATTCAAGAATTAGTTAACGAACGAGTTAGAAATGAGAAAAAAGAAAAATCTAGCCACAAACTATTTAATCAACATAAAATATCAATGGAACAACATATCGATCAGTTTCCATATGACGAACATACAGTTGAACATAAAAAATCTAAAAAAAATTTACGTCGCAATAAATGATTAATCGAATCATTATAGATGGGGATGCATGTCCAGTTACGGATGATGTCATACGTATAACTCAAGATACAGACATCTCCGTTCTGATAATAAGAAGTGTTAACCATTTCTCTTTAAAAGAATACCCTGAAAATGTCTCAACCACTTATGTAGATCATGGTGTAGACAGTGCTGATTTTAGGATTGTTAAACTAACAAAATCAAGCGACATTGTTGTCACACAAGATTATGGACTTGCGAGCCTTATATTAAATAAAGCCCAACACGTTATTCATCATAAAGGTTATGAATACACAACAAACAATATAGAACAGTTGTTAACACAAAGACATGTTTCAGCACAAGTACGACAACAAGGTGGTAGAACAAAAGGACCAAAAAAACTTACTCAAGAAGATCATTTAGTTTTTTCGGAATTTCTAACTAACCTCATAAAATAAGACAATGTCAGTTTGTGACATTGTCTTATTTTATAGATGAAGCTTTTCCCGACTAACGGGCAATAATTTGTGAACTAGCTCATTACAACTTAATATATTATCTACTTTATCTTTCTATGAGCTGGCTTTTAGCTTTCTCTAAATTAATATTATCAGTATTTTTCATTTGTTCTAGTTCTATACGCATTTTGTCTGTTTCTAATAAATAATTTTCATGTTTTATTTTTTCTAGCTCTAATTCATCTTTAACTCGTTGTGATTTAATTTTTTCGATTTTAACTGCTTTCGATTGATGATTTTTGACAAGTCCGGCTGTAGTTGAAATGAGCACGATAAGTACTACCATTAGAAATACGTCCAATTGATAGACCCCCTTTTAAAATAAATGGAATTCTCTATTTAAAATCATTATACTACATATGTGAAAGGAGTAATATATATGAAAAGAATTGCTGTATTTTGTGGAGCTAGTAAAGGTAACGACCCTATCTACACAGAACAAGCTTATGCGTTAGGTAAATACTTAGCAGAAAATAAATATGAATTAATTTATGGAGCTGGTTCAACTGGAATGATGGGTGCTGTAGCAAATGGTGTATTAGACCATGATGGGATTGCAATTGGTATAATGCCTAGATTTTTAGGAGAACGTGAAATAGCACATGAAAACTTAACTGAATATCATGTTGTGGAAACGATGCATGAAAGAAAACAAATGATGTCTGATATGGCTGATGCATTTGTCATGTTACCGGGTGGAGCGGGTTCATTAGAAGAATTTTTCGAAATATATACTTGGTCGCAAATAGGTTTACATCATAAACCTATTGCCGCATTGAACATTAAACAATTTTTCAATCCTTTATCCTCAATGATTGAACACTTGATTTCTACTGGATTTGTTAGTAAAGACTATAAAAATTTAGCTATTATTAAAGATGATATTCAAAGCATGTTTGATTCAATGAAAGTTGCTCAACCTGTTAAACTTCGTGATTATCAAAAGTAGCATGAAATGATTTTTCATCATAAACTTCAATAGCATTTAATTTAAAGAGGGCTGTCGTTACACCGACACCTTCTTTTTTAATTCCTTTAAATGTTCCATCGTAAACGACAGTTGAGCCACACGATGGACTATCACTTTTTAATATTACTGTTTGGGCATCTAAGTCCTTTATTATGGAAAGTGCTCTTTTGGCGCCTTCTTTAAACTGATGCGTAACATCTTGGCCAGTTACTGTCATAACCTTAGCTTGATTATTCCAGACATCATAGCCATCTCCTCCAGTAATCTCTGCAGGCTCTCTCGGCACTTGAAGTCCGCCTAGTATTTCCGGACAAATACTTATCGCCTTTTTTTCATCTATTAAATTCTTATAAAATATATCTAATTTATGATTGCCGTCGTATCTTACTTGTTCACCTACTAAGCATGCACTAATAACGATCATATAATCTTCTCCTTATAACACTTTATGATATAAAACGTGAGCCGCTAATCGTTCATCATGTACTACTTTAGGATGTAAGAAATCTCTAATATGCTCCATTTCTAACTTTTCCATCACTCTTCTAGAAGGTTTATTAATTTCAGATGTAAAGCTATAAACTTCATCAATACCTTGTTCTTTTGCGTAGGTTAAGACAGCTTCTGCCGCTTCAGTTGCCAAACCATTTCCCCAAACATCTTTATCAATTCGCCATCCAATTTCATAAAAAGGCAACTCAGGAAAACTCAATTCACTACCCTCTGGTATATAGTTAAGCCCTACCATACCTATGAAAGACTTTGTTTCTTTTAATTCCACAGCAAATAAACCAATCTCATGTTGGTCAATAATCGCTTTCATTTGATCAACAACATTTTTAGTTGCATCATAACTTAGTATATCTGGAAAGTATCTTCTCACTTCGGGATTTGCATTCATGCTTTGAAATTTAGCTACATCCTCGTCTTTCCAATTTCTTAGTATTAAACGTTTTGTTTCAATGTAATAACTCATTTTCTTCACCCAACCTTTATCAAATTAAAAAAAGGATGTACTATTATTTTAGCACATCCTTCTAAAAATTATGACCTTACTGAACTTCTAATGTGAAATCTCTTACCAGTTGGGCCTTCTATACTAAACATTCCACCTTTACCATCTACAACATCTAACTCTAAGTTAGTATGTTTCCAATATTCGTATTGCTTCTTGTTCATATAGAAAGGTACACCTTCAATTTCACCTAACTTCACATCTACATCTCCAATAATCAATGTTCCTTCAACGAATAACATTGGAGAGCTACCATCACAGCATCCACCTGATTGATGAAAAATAAGATTTTCACCATGTGTCTTTTTTAAATCTCTAATGAGTGATTTGGCTTTTTCTGTAGCAGTGACTTGTTCAGTCATTTAGAACAGTCCTGCTGGCTTCTCGTCATAACTAACGAGTAAGTTTTTAGTTTGTTGATAATGATCTAACATCATTTTATGGTTTTCACGGCCAATACCACTCATTTTGTATCCTCCAAATGCCGCATGTGCTGGATAAGTATGGTAGTTATTTACCCATACACGACCTGCTTGGATACCTCTACCAAAACGATAAGCTTTATTTTGGTTTCTTGTCCAAATACCTGCACCTAATCCATATAAAGTATCATTTGCCATTTCTAATGCTTCGTCGTCATCTTTGAAAGTAGCTAATGATAAGACTGGTCCAAATATTTCTTCTTGGAAAATCCTCATATCTTGAGTACCTTTAAATATTGTTGGTTCAATATAGAATCCATTTTCTAAATCTCCAGATTCTTCACGAACGTTACCACCAACTAATACTTCTGCACCTTCTTGTTTACCAATATCTAAATAACTTTTAATTTTTTCAGATTGTTCTTGAGAAGTTTGTGCACCAAGCATTGTTTCAGTATCAAGTGGATTACCTGTTTTAATTTGTTTTACACGTGCTATACATTTTTCGATAAATTTTTCGTAAATATCTTCATGAACTAATGCTCTAGAAGGACATGTACATACTTCACCTTGGTTTAATGCGAACATGACTAAACCTTCAACAGCTTTATCTAAGAAGTCATCATCTTCATCCATAATGTCTTTGAAAAAGATATTTGGTGACTTACCACCCAATTCTAGCGTTACAGGAATTAAGTTTTGACTTGCATTTTGCATGATAATACGACCTGTAGTTGTTTCGCCAGTAAATGCTACCTTATTAATATCTTCATGAGTTGCTAAAGCTTGACCAGCTTCTGCACCAAAGCCATTTACTACGTTTATTAACCCTTCAGGTAATATATCTTGAATTAATTCCATTAAATGAAGAATAGATACAGGCGTTTGTTCAGCTGGTTTAAGAACAACAGCATTACCCGTTACGATTGCTGGCGCCAATTTCCATGTTGCCATTAATAATGGGAAGTTCCACGGAATAATTTGACCAACTACTCCGATTGGTTCTTTAAAATGATAAGCTACAGTATCATTATCAATTTGTGAAATTGATCCTTCTTCTGCTCTCACTACACCAGCGAAATATCTAAAATGATCTACAACTAATGGTAAATCTGCTGCTAGACATTCTCTAATCGGTTTACCATTATCAAATGTTTCAATTACAGCTAGTTCTTCTAAATTTTCTTCTATACGATCTGCTATATCTAAGAGTAATTGCGAATGTTCAGCAGGTGACTTTTTAGCCCACTCAACTTGTGCTTTATGTGCTGCCTTTACCGCTTCATCTACATCTTCTTTAGTTGAACGCGGCATTTTAGCATAAACTTCACCAGTTACCGGAGATCCATTATCAAAATACTCACCGTTTTTTGGATCAACCCATTTACCACCAATAAAGTTTTGATACTTATCTTTTACTTTGTATTTTGCATTTGTTGCAGTTGGATATTCAAAAGCCATATTAAAACGCCTCCCTTAAATTGATTACATATTAATTTTAATTGACGCAAGCGCTTTCATCAACTAAAAAGCATTTTACAATATTAATACAAAATTATATAAATAGTTACAAATATCACTGTACACATTTCAGATAATTATTTGAAATATGATATTGAGAGATGAGATTTGATAAATTCAGACGTGCTATTTATCATGTTGGGCTCGTCTTGATAAGTTCAAGGGCTCTATTTATCATGTTGGGCCAGTCTTGATAAGTTCAAGGGCTCTATTTATCATGTTGTGCCAGTCTTGATAAGTTCAAGGGCTCTATTTATCATGTTTGACTTGTCTTGCAATATTCAGCCACTCTATGTTGCTAGTCGACACTGTCTTGCAATATTCGGACGCTCTATGTTGCTAGTCGCACCCGTCTTGCAATATTCAGACGCTCTATGTTGCTAGTCGACCTCGTCTTGCAATATTCAGTCGCTCTATGTTGCTAGTCGCACCTGTCTTGCAACATTCAGCCCCACTATTTAGCTTGTTGACCTCGACTAGCAATATTCAGTCACTTCAATCTCCCTCATATTCATTACATTTCCACTTATTCCACTTTCAAACATAAAAAGACACCTCTAAAGTTGGATTTAAATTCAACTTTAGAGGTGTCTTTCATTCTACTTGCATTGTTGTCTTAGCTATAACGTTTCCACCTGATAAGACTTCAACGTCTACTTCATTATCAGCTTCATTGGCGATTTTAGTTTTGAAATACCAATCTGTTACTCCGTTATTAATTTTAGGATTTACTGAATCAGATACGCCTGGTGCTTGTCCATTAAACATTCCAACTTCTTGTCCATCTTTATTCTTAATGGATAATTGAAATTTTTGATTAAATAATTTTGATTCGTCTACATGTACTGTTATTTCGAATTTCTCTTGTTTTTGAACAGATGTTGGCATATCGAATTCACTTTGATTTCCTTGATTCCCTTGATTATTACTATTATTACTTGTTGATGAATCTTTACTGTCACTATTTGATTCGTTACTTTGTTTTTCATCAGTAGCGCCATAACTGCCTGATGCATATGTGGAAGCATCGAACCATTTATAACCTTGCTTTGGTGTTCCCCAAGGTTCTTTCTCAGCTTCACTACTATTTTCAGGTTCTTCAAAATTTAATAATGGTGTCTTGTCATCTAGTTGTATATCCATTGAAGAAAAATCTTTATTATCTTCTTTGTTATTTAACCATTCAACAATTTGCATTATCATTTTTTGATTATCTTCTTCTTTAAAGCCATCATATGTTTTCTTAGTTTCACCGTTGTCTTCACGTTTGTACTTTGGTGATTTGTCTTCTACCATGGAAGAATCCCCAATAAATGCACCTTTACCTTCTCCAGCTTTACTAATTGCTATATACGCACCTTCATCTTTTCCGCCGCCATTATAAATGCCTTGGTCGACTGCGTGATTCCATGCATCATCTTTCGATAAATTTGGAACAAATGCTATACCTTTTGCTTTATTAGGATCCGTAATTGCAATGGTAGATCCCGCATGCATCGATACCGCATTAACACCTTTTGTAATTCCAAAGCTATCTTTTTCATCAGCTAAATCATCTACTTTTATATTTCCTAAAGCATTATATCTGAATCTTAAACCAAATACTTCATTTAAAAAGTCTCTACTTTCAACGCCATTCATTTTTTCAGAAGCACTTTCTTCAGAAGTCATACCTTTTGTAGGATTATCAAAAGCCCCTCTTCTATAGCCATTCATTACTTCAGATGAGTCATATCGATTAAAGTTTCGATCAGCATTATAATGATCACTAACCATCAAAATGCTTCCACCAGACTTCACATATTGCTCAATAGCATCTTGTTCACTTGCTTTAAGAGGATTATTTGCTTCAGGTATTACAACTAAGTCATAATTTTTCATTTTGTTATATTCTAATAATTGATTAAATCCTAAGTCTGTCACTTCATAGTTCTCTTTCGTCAATGCTTCTGCAAAATCAGAAAACCCACCATTAATAACCCAATCTGCACTGCCTGCAGTTTGACCGTGAGCACTATCAAAAAGTACTTTACCCTTTATATCATCACTGTTTGGTGATAGAACTATTTTTCCATCTTTTCCTTTGTCTTCACTAACATTATTTGAACAACCAACTATTACAAATGCCATTAATCCTATTAAACTAATCATGATGATTTTTGATTTCATTATAATCTCCTTATGTATAAAACAAACCCCTAACAACTCATTATGTTAGAGGTTTGTTCATATTCTATGCTCTTCTAATATAAGTCAACAATTTAACTGTTACAGGGTCTGTATCATAGTCTTTAAATCCTCTAGGAACTTCAATCGTTGCATCAATTATATCATTAACATCATTAAATCGATATGTTACTTGATTAACGTTAGATTTGCGATCGAAAACAACTGCTTCTGATGGCCAACTTCTCACTTCACCTGTTGTTACTTTCAAAGTACGACCAGTTATATTCTCGATTTCTTTGCCTAATTCTAATAATGTTATTTTCTTTCCTTCTATGAGAACAAATTCTTTTTCATGCACGATAACATCCCTCTTTTCAAATAATCATTTATAGTTTATTCCCTAATACAATTCAAACTAAACCAAACCTATATATTCAATTTAAAAGATTTAACTTTGTCAGACGCATCATCATATGTAGATGTCTTACTCACACCGCCATGAATATTGAATGTTGCACTATTATCTTTAATTGCTTGATACACTTTTTTAGAAATAGGAATAGACTTTAAACTTTTAGTCTTTTCACCTGGTTGATATTCATCAGTATTTTCTTTAGATTTCTTCATATATTTCTCGTTATGAGAATCTGGTATAAATGAAGCATAGTCAGAACGTTGTGTTTGTT
Organism: Mammaliicoccus sp. K-M42; assembly: GCF_022386375.1. NCBI lineage: Bacteria > Bacillati > Bacillota > Bacilli > Caryophanales > Staphylococcaceae > Mammaliicoccus > Mammaliicoccus sp. K-M42. Next base: position 48,464 of record NZ_JAJNIS010000006.1, read on the forward strand.
CTCCATGTTGGATAGATGCTGTGTTGTCATAGAATAACTTATCATTTGTTGTATTTTCAGTTACGACTTCATACATGACAACATAACCATCTTTAGCTCCATTGAAGAGCAACACCTGACCTTCTGGCATATTATTCACTTGGAAAATCTGTAAATGGTCAATGCTTACCTTCATACCACTATCTTCAAATTGAAAATGTTTACCATCAATGTCATCTACTACTTCAACTTCACCATTTGTTGAAGTACGAATTGTATTAGGAAAAGGCTTTTTTGCTGATTGCTCTTTTTCTGTACTTGATGTTTCCTTTTTATCTTTAGAATCTTCTTTACTGCTCTTTGACTCTTCTGTATCAGATTGATTTGCTTTAACTTCATCTTTGAGTTTTTCCAACTCATCTTCTTTGTCTTTAATACTATCTTTTAATTTTTCATTCTCTTTTTCTAAAGACTTTTTATTTTTTTGATAATCTTTAGATGATTGTTCTAAAGACTTAATTTCTTGTTCTAAATTCTTCTGTTCATCATCATTGCCACATGCAGCTAAAATAATTGATGAGCTCACCATAAGTAAAAGTGCTTTCTTCATAGGTGTCGCCTCCTATATATAGTCTTAAATATTTTACCACACTACATGTAAGCTATCTATTGAAAACAAATTAGATACTATTGCCTAGTACTATCATTTCATCGTAATTAACGGATTCTCTTAATTTTATAGCCATTGCACGCCCAATTTTACCTTCTTCAGTTAACTCATTAATCATTTCTCTTTGAATTCTTAAAGCGTATATTTCCATTTCTGTATAGACAGCTGAATGGTTACCTTTAAAATGATTAGGTGTTAATCTTTCAACTTTATTTAAATAAGAATCACAAACGATGCTAATTTCAAACTCATTATCATCATTCATTTCTTCAGTTAATCTTTTTACAACTTGGAAATGAACTTCTCTAGTTATAAATCTCATCTCTTTTAAGTTTGCTTCAATTGAAAGTGAACTTGTTGCATTGACAAATGTTTTAATTTTTCTACGTCGAACAAATAACTTCACCATTAGTTTAACTTTCGTATACAGTGATGCATTCTTAAAGGTAGTTGAACGTTCAGTAATTTGTCTATAGTTATCAAATGTATTTTGTGAAATTTTATCATCTTTAATCAATTTATCTAACGTTCTAAATTCTGTATCAATAGCGATTCTTTGCATACGCTCTAATTCTTTAATATCTTCATCTTTTTCATCGTTCTCTCTTAAGAATGATAATTGCATATGATAACTACGTGTAATTTTCCCGTAAATATAACTTGTTTCTTTACTGTAAAATTCTTGTAAGTTCTCTAATGCACTTTCTATAAGTAAGACTTTAGCTTCATTAAACGTTAGTAAGCTTTGTTCTTTCGGTTTAGTTTTAGGCGTTACAAGTGGAAGTACTAATTGTGCTAATACTAAACTGATCAAAATAACACCTGTCGCTATAAATAGTAAATTATCTCTATAAATAAAGTCTGTGTGTTCGGATAATTTAAATGGTAGCATTAAAGCGATTGCCAATGAAATTGTACCGTGCACCCCACATATCGTCATAATAAATGCATATTTAAAACGATTCGGCTTATCTATTTGAGATTGTGGTTCTATATCTTTCCCACTATTTAACATTCTAGAAAATCTACTTTCAGGTAAGTAGAAATACGGGTATGAAATAAGCACCCAAATGAATCTAAATGTATAAACTAATGCTGCTACAAACAGTGTCATGCCAATAACATGCATTACTTCCTGTTTTGGTTCTTCTAAAATGTTAAATAATACTTCTGGTATTAAGAAACCTAATAAAATAAATACAAATCCATTTAATAAGTAACTTAATAAATCCCAAGTATGATTATAAGTAACTTGTTCCTTCGTAGTTGCTTGTGCGATTCTATCCTTTTCAACACCATGAATTAAACCAGCGACAACAGCTGCAATAATGCCTGATGAATGGAATGTTTCTGCAACGATATATACTAAAAATGGTGTTATAACCTGTATAAACGTCAACATATTCCCATTATTAATACCATTTCTAGTTAAGTAAACGCGCAACTGCACTACACCATAACCAAGTATAAGACCAACAATTGCGCCTCCGACTGCCGTGATAAGAAATTGTCCAACTGCTCCTGATAATGAGAATGATCCACCTACTAAAGCTGCTAAAGCAATCTTAAATGATAAGATACCTGCTGCATCATTTAATAAAGATTCACCCTCTAATATTGTCATAGAACCTTTTGGTAACATCTTACCTTTTGCAATAGCTTGAACTGCCACCGCATCAGTTGGAGAAACAATTGCACCAATAGCAAAACACGCTGCTAATGGTAGTTCTGGCCAGATTAAATGTAATAAGAATCCGACCCCTAGAACTGTTGTAAATACGAGTACAAGTGCCATTGACATAACGGGTTTTAAATACCGAGCTAAATGGACACGCGAAACTGAAATACCTTCTAAAAATAGTAATGGCGCGATAATGCCCACCATAAACACTTCTGATTCAAAGTTTAATTCAACTGGAATTGGAGATAGAAATATAACAAAACCAATAATAATTTGAACAAAACTTAATGGTATTTTAGAAATGTAATGATGAATAATTGAACTTAGGATAATTCCCATAATGAACCATAAGAAACCTTCGAATATGGCCATAGAATTCCTCTCTTCTATTTAAAATAACTTTTTACGCATAATAATTTTTTCAACTTCATAGTCCATTGATTCATTAATATGAATCATATTTTCATTGTGGGCATGGACAGTTGAAACTATGGAATATGCACCCATTTGTTGAGCCCACTTTTCTACTTCTCGCTTTAAAGTTTTAGCGATTCCTTTTTTTCGATGATTTTCAGTAACAAGAAGGTTATAAATTTTAACTTCTTTATCCTTATAATCAAATTTAGCCCATATGAAGCCAACACATTCTTCTTCAATAAAAGCACCAATCAAGATACTTTTTTCGTATTCAAGAGAGCCTTTGATTGCTTCATATTCTAGCGACACTGCCAATTTCATACTATATCTCTCATCTTTAAAAGCCTTTGCAGCCATTTGGCTAATCTTATAAATATTTGCATCATCTTGAATGTATTTTATGATAAACATTGTTCTACCTACCTAATTGTTCTCTATCAATAATTTAATTGCTAAAATAAATATAACGATAAACATAATGATTTTTAATTTCTTTTCAGGCAACGAAACAGTCAAACGACCACCTATAAGTCCACCAATACCTGATCCAAGTGCCAAACTGATTGCAAATGGCCAATTAACATACCCTTGAAAAATAAATACAATTGTCGATAACGATAAGTAAATCGTTATGACTAAAGTTTTCATACACTGAACTTCAGCATAATTTAATTTCGGCATAATTAAATTTAAAGCTATAATGAATAAAAATCCTACAGCAGCTTGAACAATGCCACCATATATACCTAATGCTAGAAATACAATAATAAGAAGAACGATTCTAAAGGCGGATAATTTTTCAGTTTGCTTGTTTGCACCTTTCCATCTAGTTGGAATGATCATAATAATTAAAACGAGAAGCATAATAATACCTAACATGCGGTTGAAAATTGCGTCTGGGAGATTAATTGCGTAATGTACGCCAATAAAAGAGCCAATAATAGCGGGTATACTCAAGATAAGACTTAACTTAACGTTGCGCATTCCTTTTATGTAAAATACATATAAACCTAGTATATTCTGAACTAAAATTGCAACTCTGTTCGAAGCGTTCGCAACTGTAGTAGGTAATCCAAAAAATATAAGTAATGGTAAAACAATTAACGATCCACCTGCTGAAACTATATTAATCGTTCCAGCAAAAATACCTACTAAAAATACAATAAATAAAGTCAACATCTCCAAGCATTCACCACCTGTCATATTTAATAATATCGGAAATTTAATCATCTGTAAAAAGTATAAACCTCAAATTAGTAATGTTTTATAATAAAATACTTGGTAAAATGAAATTATTGAACAAAGAAAGGAAAACGCTGATGAAAAAATCAACACGCGACCTTATAATTGAAAACAATGTAAAACGACTAAGATTAAATAGTCACGATAGAGAAGTATATGAAAACTATATAACATATGTCCGTGCTAACTTAAGTATTAACGAACATGATTCAGAAAAAATGTTACTTAACATACTTAATCATTTATTAAGTGCAGAAAAAGACGGCATGCATGCAATGGAATTCTTTGATCATGACCCAAAACAACATGCAGATAATATGATTAAAAACATGCCTAACCGTACTTTTCAAAATATCTTTAAATTTATAGGCTTACACATATTAATGTTATTAGGCGTATTTTCATTTATACGAGGATTTACAGGATTCTTCACTCAAATAGAATACACTTACCTATATACATTTCTTATAACGTTTGTAACAGGATTTACGATGATATTCATTTTTATATGGATGATATTCAAAGTAGTACAAATAAGGATATATAGCGAATCAAATTGGACCACAACAATAACGAATATTTTAATATCAGGCACATTCGTACTAACAATATTAGCCTTCTACTTACCAGGATTTTACTTGCAACTAGGACCAAAAATTTATACATCCAATTGGGCTTATATCATTATCGCGCTCATACTCACACCACTAGGACTTTATATAGACCATCATAGAAAAATCGACCAACCCGACACAAGGTAAAGTGGAATATAGGAAAAATACGGACCGATAATTTATTTTATCGGTCCGTATTTCGTGTTTCTGGACCGCTATTTTATTTTATCGGTCCGTATTTCGCGTTTCTGGACCGTTAATTTATTTTATCGGTCCGTATTTCGCGTTTTCGGGTCGATAATTATTTTTATCGGCCTGTATTTCTCGTTTTCGGGTCGATAAATTTTTTTATCAGCCTGAAAAATTTATATCACCAATATACCTATAAACAAAATAGCAAAAATCAAAAAAGTTTCTCCATTTATAAATACTGTATTAGGTCTTATTCCTCTATTTTGTTTAGTATAATAGTTAATTAAAATATTGAAGTAATAAATTATCAATAATCCCCATATTAATGTTATAACTCCTAAAATATAATAATGATTTTGAATCATTAACATTCCCAAACTCAACAACCAAATTGATTTCACTATATGACTCATAACTTCAATAGGGTCTGATACAATTTTGAATATTTTATCTACTATTTCATTTCTTACAAGTTGTGTAGCTAATAAAATATCACATATCACTTGTAAGAACATAGATACACTCATCATAAATATAAATAACAAACCAAGTACTAAAGTATACACATTCAATTGTCCATTTAAATTTTCAAAATATATAATGGATACTTGACTAAAACATATAAAAATCAAGGTAAACATTAAGTGAATAAGCATGAATTTCTCATTTTTAATGAGATATTTAGAATATAAAAATAATACTAAATAGATTATTAATCCTGATAACACCATCCACAATACTATTCCACATCCTTAAAAGTTCTCATTTACGATTGCGTATAAATAATGGTCTTTCCATTCTCCTTTGACTCTAACGTTTGATCTGTTTAGTCCTTCTCTTATCATTCCTGCTTTTTCTAATACTCTTACTGATCCTACATTTGTTGGTTGTGCGCCTGCTTCTACTCTATGAAATCCTAGCTCATTAAATGCTATTTTGATTACTTTTTTTGCAGCGATTGTCGTAATTCCTTGCCCACTATATGCTTCGTCTAATGCATATCCCATCATGCAACTTTGGATATTATGTCTAACCACTGCGAATAAGTCGATCGTACCTATTATTTTATTTTCTTCTTTTTGTATGATTACGTAATGGTAACCATCGTCATTTTTCATATCTTGTAAGTATTTTTCTATATTTTTTCTATAATTATATAGTTGATAATCTGAGTCTTTTCTATCTGCTGCTGAATATGTTTCAAATAGTTCTCTATTTCTAATATCTATTTCTAAAAGTTCATTTGCATCTTCTATTTTAACTGGTCGAATTTCAATCATGATGTACCTCCAACTTATATTTATAATATTAGTATACACATCAATTGAAAAAATTTATAAAAAAAGGAGGTCCTGCATTACTATTTTCGCACAAACGTAATGCTGACCTCGTTTTTTTATGTTTGATATAAGTATTTCCCAACTCTTGCTTCCATTTTTCCGAAAACCCATTCGAAAAACAGCGCCATAATCCAATATATTACACTTGCGATGATATACACTTCGACAAATCTATAACCGTCATTAGCTATAATTTGGCTAATCGCTAATATTTCTGTTACTTGAACAACAAATGCAATTGCTGTTCCCTTTATTAAAGCTATAAATTGATTCCCTAAATTCGGTATCGCATATCCTAGTGCTTGTGGAATTACAATTCTCATCAAGATATGTTGTCTTCTTAGACCAACTGTTATAGCCGCTTCTATTTGCGAATCGTCTACACTTTTCAATCCACTTCGCATAACTTCTGTTAAGTATGCTGCTGAATGTAATGTGAATACAAAGAGAACGATTGTTAATGAACTGACGCCATCAGGGTCTAAACTCAATTGCCAAACTTTATTCAACCATTCTATTAGTACAGGCGTACCATAGTAAAATGCAAACAACTGAACAATGAGAGGTGTTGATCTAAAGAATGACACAAATACAACTATAACTTGATTGATAACAGGTACCTTTCTTTTTCGAATTAACGCAAATATAGTACCTATTACTAAACCAAACACCATACTTATAACTGCAATTAATAATGTTGTTGGAACACCTTTTAATATATCTCCAACATGTTCATACATAAAAGGAAAATCTATAGACAATTTATTCACCTCATTTGTTCAGTTTGATATGGTATATTATATTTTTTCTCTAAAAGCATGACGATAAATTCTACTAATATACAAATAACCCAGTAAATAATACATATCGCCACATATACAGGAAACATTCCTAAACCGTAATTATTCCCTATAATTAAGTTAACTTGCCCCATCATGTCAATAAGTCCGATAGTAAATGCAAGTGAAGTATCCTTAATCAGTTCTATTACTTGATTACCGATGTTTGGTAAACTATTTCTAAATCCTTGAGGAATAATAATTCTCGTCAATATTGTTCTATCACGTAAACCAACTGTTTTTCCTGCTTCAATCTGTCCTTTATCAACTGAATTATACCCAGCTCTCATCACTTCAGATAAGTATGAACCTGTATGCAGAGTGAAGGTTAATATGACAAAAAATAGACGACTAAAATGATTAATATCAATGTAAATCCATTGCAAGACAATCGGCAATGCAAAATAAACTAAAAATAATTGCAAAATAAGCGGTGTACTTCTCACGAAAGAAACATACAGTTTCACAACTTGAGTTAATATCGGTATTTCTTTTATTCTTATAACTGCTAAAATCAGCCCTAAAATTAAAGCAAATAGAAGAGAAATAATAATGATGAATAGCGTAATTGGTAATTTATCTAAAATTTGCATAAACAAATCTGGCCAAGTTGTCGTTCCCATTTTTCTCCTCCTTATAATCTATCTTTAATGTCATTTAATGAATCTCTGTCTTCAAATACATTAAATCCAAACCATTTTTTAGATAATTTCACAAGCGTACCATCTTCTTTTAATTCTTTAGTCGCTTTATCAATATCTTTTTGTAATTGCGTATTTTTATTGTTATATAAGATATGAATAGATTCTTTTGAAACAACGCCACCTACTTTAACATCAGCATTTAATTCTTTTTGAATCGCTTGATATGTTGTTAAATTTAAGAACATTGCATCTCGACGTTTTGATTCAATCATTTTAAAATTTTCACCATTAGATACTTTTTGAATTTCATCAATATCTATCTGTTGTTTATGAGACTTGTTATACCCAGAAAGAATAGAATAAAGCCCACCACTTGGAGCCATAGGTGTAAGTCTCTTATTATGTAAATCATCCAATGTCTCAATATCATTTGTATCATTATGTACAATTAGAGTCGTTAAAGAATATACGTAAGGTTCTTTTTGATATAAAAATTTTTCTTCACGTTCTGGCGTTTTGAAGAACCAATTGATCCCCATATCAAATTTACCTACACCAATTCCGACGACGTTTGATTCCTCTTCACCAAATTCATATTGAAAATCATACTGTGGCAACTTCTTTTCAAGAGCTTTCATATAATCCATATCATAGCCAACTGGATTGTTATCACTGTCTGTATATAAAAACGGCGGATTTACTTCAGCTGATAATGCTACTTTTATAACTTTTTTATCATTATTTTCTTTAGAAATTTGACCACAACCAGATAATGAAATGATTAATGCACTTACAATTAGAAATTTGATATACTTCATTTCATACCTCCTATGCCCCAACTGTTGAAGTTAAACGACTTAAAAATTTTCTTGTACGTTCCGATGATGGATTATCAATTACATCCTCAGGACTACCGCTTTCAATAATTTCTCCATTATCCATGAATATGACTTGGTCTGAAACTTCTTTAGCAAACTGTATTTCGTGTGTCACGATAACCATCGTTCTACCTTCACTAGCAATTTCTTGAATAATATTTAGCACGCCTTGTACAGATTCAGGGTCCAATGCTGAAGTTGGTTCATCTAATAAAAGCACTTCTGGTTCAATGCTTAATGCTCTTACGATACCTACACGTTGTTGCTGCCCACCTGATAATTGTACTGGGTATGCATTTGCTTTATCTTTTAGTGAAACTTTGTCTAAATATTCCATACCTTTAGCATTTGCTTCTTTCTTGCTCATGCCTTGTCCATAGATCAAACCTTCAGTAATATTTTCTAAAATTGTACGATTTTTAAATAAATTATATTGCTGAAATACCATAGCCGACTGTTTTCTTAATTTTGCTACATCATTTTTATTAAAATTTTCAATATTAAATAACGTATCTCCCAATTCAATTACACCTTTATATGGTGTTTCGAGCATATTTAAACTTCTTAATAAAGTGGTTTTTCCTGAACCACTTGGTCCTATAATTGCTGTAACTGTCCCTTTTTCTTGTTCAAAATTAATATCTTTCAAAATTTCATTATCCCCAAACTTATGGTGTAACCCTTCAACTGTTATCAAGTCATTCACTCCCGAACAAAATATTAAGTTGAATTTATCACAACTATTCCTATAAGTAAAGTCGGTTTTAATTTAAAATCCCTAATTCAAGCCATTTATAAAATTTTCTTATCTTTTTACTCGGATTAGATTGAATTTTTAAAATTGTCTGACTATAATGACATATATAACTTAAGGAGGTATTTATTAATGACACAAGAAAATTGGAATAAAGAAACGCTTGCAATTCACGGTGGTCAAGTACCTGATCCAGTTACTGGTTCAACAGCCGTTCCTATTCATCAAACTACGTCATTTACATTTAAATCAACTGAACATGCTAAAAACTTATTCGCCTTAGCTGAAGAAGGTAATATATATTCTCGAATTATGAATCCGACTAATGATGTCTTTGAAAAACGTATCGCATTATTAGAAGAAGGTTTAGCTGCATTAAGTGTAGGTAGTGGACAAGCTGCCATTACTTTAAGTATTTTAAACATTGCCGAAAGTGGCTCTGAAGTTGTTGCATCTACTAATTTATATGGTGGTACATATAATTTATTTGCAGTTACACTAAAGAAATTTGGCATTAAAGTACATTTTGTAGATCCAGATGATCCAGCAAATTTCGAAGCTGCAATTAATGACAATACTAAACTGATCTTCGCTGAAACTATCGGTAATCCACGTATTGATGTACTGGATATTGAAGGTGTCGCTGAAGTAGCACATAAAAATGGCATTCCTTTAATAGTAGATAATACATTTGCTTCACCTCACCTACTACAACCAATTAAATATGGTGCAGATATTGTTGTACATTCAGCAACTAAATTCATTGGTGGTCACGGAACGTCTATCGGTGGCGTAATTGTAGATAGTGGTAAATTTAATTGGGATAACGGAAAATTCCCAGGATTAGTAGAACCTGACCCAAGTTATCATGGCGTTTCTTACGTTAATGACGTAGGTCCAGCAGCTTATATTACAAAAGCACGTGTTCAATTATTAAGAGATCTCGGACCATCATTATCACCATTTAATGCCCAACAATTCTTAATAGGACTTGAGACATTACATTTAAGAACAGAACGTCATTCTGAAAATGCCCAAAAAGTAGCAGAATTTTTAGAATCACATGATAAAGTAAGCTGGGTGAACTATCCAGGACTTGAATCAAATCAATATCATAAACTCGCTAAGAAGTATTTACCAAAAGGACAAGGAGCAATACTAACATTTGGAGTTAAAGGCGATTCCGAAGCAATTCCAGACTTTGTAGAAGCCCTATCACTATTCTCATTATTAGCAAATGTAGGAGACTCTAAATCACTTGTAATACATCCAGCAAGCACAACCCACCAACAACTGTCCGAAGAAGAACAAGTTGCATCAGGCGTAACAAAAGATTTAGTCCGCCTTTCAGTAGGAACAGAATCAAGTGATGATATTATCAAAGACTTAGAACAAGCTTTAAATAAAATTAAATAATATTTGTTGGCGAATACGTCTGAAAATATACTAAAAAAAGTAGTGAAGAAATCTACGACAGCAGATAATCTTCACTACTTTTTTATTTTCTTATTTATGCTGTTGGTAAGATATACAAGAATGTGAGAAGTACATATGCTTGTGTATTTACAGATGATATAATACTGATGTCGCCTATCTCTCAGGCGTCTATTTGACGTAGAGAGGAGGTGTTAATCTATGCTAGAAATCCTTGTTCAGATCACGATTGCAGTCATCAGTGGTTGTATTATCGCGTTATTCACGCATTGGCTACGCAAACGCGATGATAAGTAAAATAGGCGACTAGTCACACCAAAAAAACCCTTCACTATTGAGAGTAGTGAGGGGGTTGGTGTATCTATGCTAGTTCCTTGTTATGTGTATTATAACATCATAGTGGTTTGGAATGCAAAGTACATAATAGAATAGGATATAATTATTAATAATCCTTTGTACTTAGACCTACTGACTTCTGTCACTTTTATTAAATATACTTAACGGGTTATTTATTTTAGAGTGAAGAATATTAAAAACTTTTCCATTCTTCTCTTAAAATCCCCATTTGTATTCCATCATGGAATTCACCTTCAACTACGCGCCCTTTTCGTATGCGTGCCTCTTCTATCATTCCAGCTTTATTTGCTACTTTCATCATTCTAATATTGCCAGACCATGTTGAAATACCTATTCTATTAGCATCAGTTTCTTTAAATAGATAATTAATCCATTCTTTGAATACTTGAGAACCTAATCCCTTTTCCCATTTGGTATTTTTATATATAACAATACCGCATTCTAACCATCTGGATTTCTCATCTTTCCAATATGATGTGACAACACCTAAAAAATCATCTTCATATTTTATTGCTAAAGTTGATAACGTATTTTTATAAAGATATTTACTTTCTCTATAATTCTTTTCGAATTCAGTAAATGTAAAATGCTTTTCTTCGATATATGGACCGTTCCAATTTTTAGCTTCTTGTAATGGATCTAAATATTTCCAATAATAATAATCGTTTAAATCATCTTCATTTAATTCTTCTAGTCGAGTTTTCTTATTTATGTTTTCCAACTTTAACATGCTCCTACATTGTTCAGAATTTGTTGATAGTATATGCTTTTTACTGAATTAATAATATTATTGATTGCTTATATTTATATTAGGTTATTATCTCATAAAGATTTTTGAAATTCTAACCTAAGAGTAAAAAGTTACTCTAATACCACTTTAGATACTAAAAATCGACCTATAAATTCTTCTCTCAAAATCCCTTATAAATAATATACTTAAGCCTAATAAAAAGTGCATATGCTTGTGTATTTACAGATGATATAATAATGATGTCGCCTATCTCTCAGGCGTCTATTTGACGTAGAGAGGAGGTGCAGAAAATGATAGATATTCTTGTTCACATCATGACCACGACAGCAAGTGGTTGCATTGTCGCATTCTTTGCGTATTGGCTTCGCAAACGTGGCGATAAGTAAAATAGGCGACTAAGCCACACCAAAAAACCCCTCACTATTGCGAGTAGTGAGGGGTTTGGTGCATCAAATGCAGATATTCTTGTTAAATGCATTATAACATCATTGTGGTTTCGAATGCAAAGTACATAATAGAATAGGATTTAATTATTAATAACCTAATACACTGTAGATCTACTAATTCCAGTCTCTTTTGATTTCTTTTGCAGAATCCAGTTCTGCAATTGCACTCATCATAGTAAAGAACTTCTCGCCCATTGTATCTTTGACCGATACATTCATATCTTTAATATCCATAAAAAATGAAAATAAGTGCTACTTTATTTCTTTTTCGCTTTAATTAATATAAACGGAGGAAACTGTTTTAACTTGTTTATACGTTCTTCATCATAGTATTTAAATACTTCTTCTGATTGTCCAAGGTCCTTAATACATTCGATTACAAAGCCACTATTTATTAAACTATTGAAAATAGTCTCAATCGTATGATGGTATTTGAAGACGTCTTGTCCTATCCAGTTAGCAGAACGTATAGTTTCATCAAAATAGTGTTCCATTCGCAAATAAATGCCGTTTTCATCTTCTTTGCTAACTTCTGGATCCATTGTAGCAGTTTGTATTGGATGTTCCATAGTAAATAAAAGAGTTCCTTCGCTTTTTAATAATTGATTTAATTTCTGACAACATTTTTTAAAGTCTTCTATGTAATGAAATACTAGTGAAGACACTATGACATCAAAGGTTTCATCTATATTAAGTTTCATAAAATCCTCATGATATAATGTCACAGGTTTATCTTTAAATTTCTTACTACTTTCATCAATCATGTTTTTTGATTGTTCGATGCCTGTTATATGGTTTGGATTATACGTTAACATGTAGGTTATAAGATTCCCCATTCCACACCCAACATCAAGTATTTGCTTTCCAAATAAGTCAGGCATTAATCGTTTCATTTCAGGCATTTCCACTACCTCATTATAACTTAAATGGCTATTTCTCTTATTCTTATACCCTTCAAAAAATGCTGAGTCATCATAAATATTATCCATTTTTAATATACCTCCTTATTAGTTAATAAACAGCAAAACGATTTCCATAAATTAAAATAAGTGCGCTCTTAAATATTTTCTTAATTATTCATCTTCTATATGTTCTGAACCCCATTTACAAAGCTCCTGTAACGCAGGCATTAATGACTTACCTCGTTCTGATAAATAATATTCTACTTTGGGTGGGACTTGTGGGTACTCATGGCGGATAATAAGTGAATCGAACTCTAGCTCTTTTAATTGATTACTCAACATTTTGTGAGTAATGCCTTGAAGTGATTTTTTCAGTTCTCCATAACGCATAATTTCTTCTGTTAATAAACAGAATAGTATGTGCATTTTCCACTTCCCTCCTATAAGCGATAACGTATAATCAAAGCCTTTATTGTTGAGTACTTGTCCATTTGTAGTTTTAGAGTAATTCATACAATACTCTCCTTTTTGATAGTATCTTACTAAAAAGTGCATACTAGTTTTTTTATATCATCATATTATACTAGCAATTAGAAATAAATTGAAATAAAAGAGGAGAATATATAATGGCAATTAAACCTATTGAAAGATCTAAAGCTTACCGTTTATTACAAGTAGGACCAACAACAATGATTTCTGCCAAGCACGATAACGTTGAAAATGTAATGGCGGCAGCTTGGGTTGGCCTTGTTGGAAACTATAAAGTTATGGCGTATATTGGCAAACAAGCTTTTACACGTGAACTTATTGAGCAGAGTGGTTATTTTGTAGTGCATATACCAACCGTTAAACAAATGGAAACAGTCTTATATGTTGGTGAACACAGCTCTAAAGAAATGGATAATAAACTTGATAACCTTTCTATATTTTATCAAGATGACGTTGACATCCCATTAGTTGAAGGTAGTGCTGGCTGGATTGTATGTAAAGTAATGCCAAATGAGCAGAATGAACAAGAACACGACTTGTTTATGGGCGAAATTGTTGGTGCTTGGAGTGACGATCGTGTCTTTAACAATGGTCATTGGATCTTTGACGATGCTCCTGATGAATTACGTACCGTACACTACGTAGCTGGAGGACAATTTTATGCTATAGGTAAAGGAACAAAATTCAATCATGGTCCAGGAAAAGACTAAAGAATAAATGAAAATATTATATATTCATAGTTCTCTTACAAATCGTATTTCATTATAAAAAGCAACTTAGTCAAAAAAAAAACCTCACTACTGCGAGTAATGAGGGGATTGGTGTATAAGTGAATACTATGCTAATTATCCTATTTTTTTCATTTTCTTTCTTTTAGATAATTGTATAATCAGTGGATAAAACAATGCAAAAATAGTCATCAATGATAACACGATACTAATTGGGGATCCCAAAAATATATCTGCTACATTATTATTACTTACTATTAAGCTTTTACGAAAATTCTGTTCCATATCTGAACCTATAATTGCTGCCAAAATCAAAGGTGCAAGTGGAAAATCTAATAATTTCATAACTAATCCAATAATGCCGAAAATAATTAAAATATAGAAATCAGTTATACTATATCCTAATGTATATGTACCGATAAACGCTAGCACCAAAATAATTGGATATAAAACTTTAGGTGGTGTACGTAATATCTTTAGTAATAAGCCTATTAAAGCAATGTTTATAATAACTAAAAATAAATTACCGATAAACATGCTGTTAATGAGTGTCCATATCATTTCAGGTTCGTTTTCAAATAATAAAGGTCCCGGTTGTAAGCCTAACATAACCACCGCACCTAAAATTACAGCTGTTGTCCCTGATCCTGGTACGCCCATCGTTAATAAGGGGATTAAAGCGCCTACTGCAGCCGCATTATTAGAAGCTTCTGGTGCAGCTACGCCTTCTATTTGGCCTTTCCCAAAATTCTTACCATTTTTCGATATTTGTTTTTCTGATGAATAGCTTAACATTGCCGCAATAGCACCACCAGCTCCTGGTAAAACACCGATTAGAAATCCAACTGGACTTTGTCGAAACATAGTACCTCTTGTTCGTTTCCAATCTTCTTTTGATAATTTCATTGATCCTACATCAGCATTAGGTGGTTTCAATGCATCTAAATGCAAATAATTATATAATACCTCTGCTACTGCATATACACCAATGATAACAACTAAGAAGTCGATACCTTCACTTAAGTGAGGATTGTCAAAAGTGAAACGATAAATACTTGATTGTAAATCAACACCTATTGTACTAATAATTAAACCGATACTTGTAGCAATAAAGCCTTTGACCATCTTCCTAGCCGATAAAGTTACAATTGCTGAAAGTGTAAATAAGAATAGTAAAAAATATTCTTGTGGACCAAATTTTAAAGCAAAGTCAGACAACGGCTTAGCTAATATAATAAAACCAAATACTGCAATAATACCACCAATTAATGAAGCTATGGCTGAGATCGTTAGTGCTTTACCAGCCTCTCCATTTTTGGTCATTGGGTAACCGTCAAATGTAGCTGCAATCGCTGAACCATCACCTGGCGTATTTAATAAAATAGAGCTTCTCGAGCCACCGTACATGGCACCATAATAAATTGAAACCATTAAAATCAATGCGCTCACTGGTTCCATACCAAATGTCATAGGTATGAGTACTGCAACCGCAGTCGCAGGTCCTAATCCTGGTAGCATACCTACCACTGTACCTAGAAAACCACCAATAAGCACCCATAATATATTCATTGGATGAAACGCAGTTGATAGTCCTTCTAAAAAACTTCCTGCATCAATTCCCATTTAAATTACCTCCTTAAGGTAAGCTGACATCCAAAAATTGTGAAAATGTGTACCATGCAATGCCAGAAAAAATCACCGTAACTAAAATATTTTGTAACCATCTTTTATATCCATTAATTAAGAACATAATGCCACCTAAGAACACAATTGTTGAAATTAAAAAACCGAGACGTTCGAATATTAAAGCGTATATTACTGTTAAGACAATTGTTAAGATGATACGTATGAATGTTTTTCTCTCTAGTAATTGTGAAAATGCTATAAATGATTCGTTACGTTTTTTAAATTCTTGAAAGAAATAAGCAATACTCATTATAAGAAGTAATAATCCAACTAACATTGGAAAATACATTGGGCTATTTGGATTGCCAATATTTGATTTAGGTATATTTAAAGTCAACACTAAATAAATAACGCCAAATAATATTAATAATACTGGAAAGACAAGTCGTGACATTTATACTCCCCCTTTATTTCATTCCTGAATCTTTGACTAATCCTTTATATTTCTTACGTTGATCTTCTAAAAATTCCTTGCTTTCTTTACTGTCTTTGTAAAAGTTTTGCCAATCATTATTCTTTCTTATTTTTTGCCAACTTTTCGATTTCACTACTTTTTTCATAGTTTTATCCCAATAGGCAATTTGTTCTGGTGTCATATCTTTCGGCCCCATCACACCACGCCAATGTGGAAAGACAACATCAACACCCTGTTCTTTCCATGTAGGTACCTCTTCAATACCTTCAACAGGTTCATCAGAAGTCACTGCCAATATTTTTAACTTTCCAATCTGGTGCTGTTCTTTCACTTCAGAGACAGAAGTAGAGGCAACATCTACATGTCCTCCTAATAAAGCGGTTTGTAAGTCTCCACCACTTTTATATACAAGGAAATCTATTTTATCTACATCAACGCCATACGCCTTAGCTGCCTGTACAAAAGCTAAGTGATCATTGTTGCCTAAACCTGGTGCAACACCTATAGTTAAAGATTCTGGATCATCTTTTAGTTTTTCCATCACTTCTTTACCAGAACTTAAGTTAGATTTATTGGATGCTGTTAAACTAATCCATTCAGTTGCTAAAATAGCAATAGGAGTGAGATCATCTGTACTTAAATCACTTAATCCTAATTCGTTATTAGATAATAATAAACTGGAATTAATAGATATAGTGTTCGGTGAACGTGTTTTTAAATATTGCCAACCTATTTCTCCGCCACCTCCAGGTTTATTAATAACATTGATGTTTTGCTTGGTTAAGTTTTCATCCATCATAATTTTTTGGATAGCACGAGCTGTTGTATCCCAGCCGCCTCCAGGTGAAGCCGGTGCAACAATTTCTACCGTTTCATTGGGAAATTGATTACTTGACGCCTTCGAATTATTATCTTTGCCACAACTTGCTAATATAATTTAAAAAACGATGATTAAAATACCCCATCTTTTCATCGAACCACCCCTTATTTTGAAAGCGTTTACAAATATTTGTATGATACTTTATTAAAAATGTTAAGCAGAACATAATCAGTGATTAAATACAGTGATTTTAAGACTGAAAATTCTGATTTTTTATAATAGTAAAATGTTAGCTATGTATGCTAATATAATTAGATTATTTATTAAAACATCCAGAGCGATCAAGGACAAATGCTTCTATAGAATTCATTATGCACGCTTGTCGCTATTGGATATTTATTTGTAACATCTAGTCAATTGGGCTATTACAAAGCAAAATAAAACTTGTTTTTTTACAATATATAAAAAACTATGCTCAATTTTCTAATTTGTTCATTTGTACATACTCAGCAGCTGATTTCCCAGCTCTTTTACCAAAAACTGAACCTGACATTAAACCAGATCCTCCTGGATAATTATGATAAAACAATCCCCCTACCATTTCTCCTGCTACAAATAATCCATCTATAGGATTGTTTT
Organism: Mammaliicoccus sp. K-M42; assembly: GCF_022386375.1. Lineage (NCBI taxonomy): Bacteria > Bacillati > Bacillota > Bacilli > Caryophanales > Staphylococcaceae > Mammaliicoccus > Mammaliicoccus sp. K-M42. The sequence goes on from NZ_JAJNIS010000006.1 coordinate 66,381, forward strand.
GTTCATCTAAAACTTCAGCTTTAGTATTTGTAGAAATACCTCCAAAAGCAAAAGTAATGCCGCATGTAATAGGGAAAGCATAATAAGGTGCTTGGTCAAATTTTAATGCCCAATTCGTCTTTTCTGGGCTAATACCTTTTGTAGATTTACCATCTTTCACACTTGGATTGTAGTCTCCATCTTGAACACTAGAATTATATTTCTCAATCATTTTAATAAAATTATCAGGATTTATCTCCATTTTTATAGCTAGTTCTTCTAAAGTGTCCGCTACAATCTTAGTCGCTTCTTTTAAATTATATTCTTTTCTCAACATAGGGCTGACTTGAGAATCAAAAATTTGAAAAGCTTTTTGATCAGGTTGTCTCAAAGTCTCTTTTCCATATTTTGCATAAGTATAATTTCTAAAATCAGCACCTTCATCTACAAATCTTTCTCCATTTTTATTAATGATTAAGCCCAGCGGATAAGATGATTTTTTATAAATATCACCAGGTTTTGAAAAATCACCCACCTTAGGAGCGTTATAATCTGTAGTATGAGCATGACAACCATCGTAGTGACCTGCTTTTTTAGCTCCAATTGCTGTAGCTATTTCTATTCCGTCACCTGTGTTATATTCAGTACCTCTAACAATTGCTTTTTCCCATTCTTCACCTAAGTTTTCAACTCTTTTTTCTATACTCGCTTCAAAACTACCACATGCTAATATAATTGCCTCAGTATTTACAGTTACCCCTTGCTTATTATTATCCAGGTAAGTTACTGCTGATACTTTATTATGATCCATTTTTATTTTATTAACTTCAGCACTATATATAATATCGATACCTAGTTCTTGGGATCTTTCAAATAAAGTGTTCATTAATCCTATCCCTTTATCCATTGTCTTTATAGGTAAGCCACCCCAAAAATTTCTATTTCCATTAATTTCAAAGTACTGATTTTCATTTAATTGAAACTCTACTCCTTGTTTTTTCATCCATAAAATAGTTTCAAATGATTCATTTGATAAAAATTTTGCTAATTCTGGATTACTCTCACCATTAGTTACTTTTAAAATATCTTCATAAAAGTCTTCAGTATTATAATCAGGCATTTGTATTTTTGATAAATCACTTTCTGATAGTGCTGTGACAACTTCATTGATTCCTTGTAAATCATTGTAAGCAAACCTTATTGCTCCATCAGTAAATATTGAATTTCCTCCTCTTTTTTCTTTGGGAGCTTTTTCTAATACAAGCACTTCACTTCCATTCTCTTTTGCTGATATCGCTGAACTTAGTGCAGCATTTCCTGTTCCAACTACAATTACGTCATATTTTTTCAAAAATATCCCTCCATAAAAAAAGTAATCTAAAAGTATTTAACTTTAGATTACATAATAAAATAGTAGAAAGGAAATACATATATTCTATTCACTATCATAAAATATTTTTATGACACTTTGCTCATACTAATCAATATACTTATAATATGATTTAATGTGTCTAATGAACTTTTGCATTAATGGATAATCCACTTCTTCCCTGTATAATAACCAAGTATCCCTATAAATTATTTCATTCTTTTTGTTTTTTATAGGTACTATATTTAAATTTTCATGGTCTCTGATACCGATATTAGGAGCAATTGCATAACCCATGCCTTTTTCTACTAGCTTCAAACAAGACTCTATGTTATCAATTAACATCGCTTCATTCGGAGGCTCATTGTAAGATTCCTTCCACCAGTTATCAATAGTAGTTTGTAATCCAATATCAGTCTTAAAAGCTATCCTTGACTTTGTAGGTAAGTTTTCTATATCAATCTCATCTTTGCTGATTATACATATAGGTTCTTGATCTAATAGAATTTTATAGCCTTTCCAAGATACATCTCCTCTTACTATGGCAAGTAAAATTTCGTCAGATGCTATTAATTTATAAATAGATTGGCTCCAAGAAGTAATAATTTTGAATTGAATTTTATTAAAATCATCCGTAAAACTACTAAGTAATTCAGGCAAATCATATCTCGCTAAATTATGAGAAACACCAAGTCTGATTACGCCCTCATTTTCGTTATCTATGCTATGAAGATTATCCTTCATCTCATTGAATCCATTCAAAGTTTTCTTAGCATACTCAACGAGATGAAGACCTTGAGGAGTAAATCTAATGCCTTTTTTAGTACGTATTATTAAAGACACTCCAAGCTCTCGTTCAATAGTATTAATTTTGTAACTTAACGAAGGTTGAGATACATATAACTTTGTCGCAGCCCTTGTAATATTTCTTTCATCATTCAGCGTTTTTATTATTTCTAAATCTCTAAAATCCATAGTTAGTTCCCCTTTCGCGTAAACAAGTGGTGCCATAAAATTATCAAATAACGAAGAAATAGATAAAGGGATTATCCATAAAAACCATATAACTTCATTATGTATAAAAAGTGCTAATATAATAGTACATAAAAATTTAAAAGTAAAAGCTAGGTTTAAAATTTCAGTATTATTAATGAAACGGCTGACTTTACTTAATATATACACCTAAAAAAGAAAAGTTAATAGTGAGTGGATTGGTGTATAAGTGTATACTTATTTTCGTTACATACATTATAACATCATCGTGATTTGGAATGAAAAGTACATAATAGAATAGGATTTAATGATTAATAACCCGATACACTGTAGATCTACTAACTCCTATTTGTTTAGCAATTTCTTCGCCGTTGAGCCTATTGCTCTTGCAGCTTCCAATCCTTTATTTTTTAATCATAAGTCAGCTAAAATGAATAATTTTTATAAATTTGATAACATTTATATATCATATGTATCAAAAAGGAGAACTAAGTAATGAAACAATCTGTATATGATTTAACTCAACAACATAGATCTATTCGCCAGTTTAAAGATGAACCTCTATCTAAAGAAACTGTCCAAAAATTAGTCGAAGCTGGACAAATGGCTTCTACATCTAGCTATGTACAAGCGTATTCTATTATCGGTATTACTGACCCTGAAATTAAGAAAGCTTTAAAAGAAATTTCTGGACAACAACATGTTGTAGACAATGGCTACTTATTCGTTTATGTAATTGATTATTATAGACATAGTTTAATTAATAAAGAGACAAATGGAAATATGGAAACAAGTTTTGAATCTGCGGAAGGTCTTTTAGTGGGTACAATTGATGTTGCATTAGCAGCACAAAATGTAGCACTAACTGCAGAAGATATGGGTCTTGGAATTGTATTTTTAGGTTCTTTACGAAATGATGTTGGTCGTGTAAGTGAAATATTAGACTTACCTGAGCATGTCTTCCCATTATTCGGTATGGCTGTAGGCGTGCCAAGTGATGATGAGCAAGGTTCACCAAAACAACGATTACCATTTGAACATGTCTTTCATGAGAATCAATATAACTCAGACAAAGAACAACTTGAACAAATCAAACAATATGACAATGATATTAAAGATTATTATGAACAACGCTCTAACGGTAAACGTTCTGAATCATGGTCTGAACAAATTAGAAAAATGATGAGCCAAAAAACAAGACCAGATATATTAGAGAAATTGAATATTAAAGGATTTATGAAAAAATAATATCGTATAAATTGGCTAAGTTGATTGGTTAACAGTAAGCTAACGAGCTTGTTTCTCTAGTCTTGCACGTTAGATTTTTTAACGTGCTTGTTCACAATTTCTTGCTCGTTAGAACTCTAAATCATCTTTATTTAGTGTTATTTTATACTTTTCTAATGCCTTTTTAGTCGCTAACGAGCTTGTTTTTCTAGTCTTGCACGTTAGATTTTCTAACGTGCTTGTTTACATTTTCTTGCTCGTTAGCGCGATTTCACATTCAACATATTCTATTTTAGTACTAAAAATAAGAGGCGGAGACAAATTATTTGTCTCCGCCTCTTTTCATTATAATGCTAGTGTTTTTTATTTTATGATGTTTTATCTTCTATTCTGCCATCACTTAATTTGATCACTTTATCTGCAAATTCAAATACTCTTTCATCATGTGTAATCATAATACCGATTGAATTATTTTCTTTTACATTATTTTTGATCATTTTAACTACTTCAATTGCTCGTTTTGAATCTAAACTTGCAGTTGGTTCATCTGCTAAAATCATTTTTGGTTGGTTCATCCACGCTCTCATTATAGCTACACGTTGTTTTTCCCCACCTGATAAAGCGTTTGGATATGATTTCAATCTATGTGATAAACCTATTTCTGTTAATAATTTTTCTGCTCTTTCTTTTGCTGCTTTTTTACCCATTCCAGCCATTTGACCTACATAAGTTAATTGGTCTGTTACATTTAAATAAGGTATTAAATGTGATGATTGGAAGATAAATCCTATTTGGTTTAATCTCATATCTGTAAGTTTTTTATCTGATAAATTCACATAATCTAAATCATCTAAAGTGATTTCTCCTGAACTCTTACCTAAAAGTCCACCGATGATTGATAATAATGTTGATTTTCCTGATCCAGATGCACCGTTTAATACGATTAATTCACCTTTATCTGCTGTAAATGTAATATCATTTAATACTTGAGTTTTTGCTTCTTTTTCACCGAATGATTTTGTAACATGTTCAACGACTAATCCCATAATTATTCTCCTCCTATAGCTTCTAGTGGTTCAATTTTCATAACTTTAACAAGTGATAATACTGCTCCGATTAATGAAACGACAATGAATACTGCAACCATCAATAACATCAAGTTCGTATTTAGGAAGAATGGCATTGTTACTGGCATCACGCCACCTAAAATTAAAATTACTGCGATTGCTAATGCAACTCCGATTAATGTAATAATTAATATTTGAAGCATTAATGAAGATATTAAATTTTTATTTTTCGTACCGATTGCTTTTAAAATTCCGAATTGACTAGTTTTTTGAATTGTCATTACGTAGAAGAATGCTGTAATAACGATTGCTGAAATTACGAATAAGAATACGATCATCAAGTTTAATGGTTGTTGTTCTGCATTATAACTTGGAATTGAATTTAACATATCATCTTGTGAAATAACTTTTACGTCATCTAATTTGTTGATTTCATCTTTTTGGCTGTCACTTAAACTATCGTAAGCAACAACTGAAATGTGATTACCTTTTAAATCGTTCATTCCATCTTCATTAACGTATGCCATTGAAGTATGTGAGAACATGATATTGTTAGCAAATCCAGAGATTTTAAATGATTGATCTTTATCTGCTATTTTAATTTTGTCCCCTACTTCAAATCCTTCAGCTTTCAATTTCTCGTTTAGTAATACTTCATTGTCACTTTTCGGTATGTGACCTTCTGAAGGATCAGGTTTAATGTTATCTGTAAGTTGTGTAAACATTAAATCTGTTTTACCACTATCTGTTTCAACTTTCTGCATTGCTGTCTTGATTGTGTCACCTTTTGCTACATTGTTAATTGCCTCATCTGATTTATCAGTGATATTTGATTGGCTTAAATTATTGTCTGCGTCACTCGCTATGACATATTCACTTTTATTCCATTGTTCAATTCCTGAAACGTTCTCTTTCGCTAACCCTTGTGCTAATGCTGAAATAAATAATACTAAAAATGCTAATAAGAATAGAATTAAAGTTACAAGTAAATATTTAAATTTGTAATAAGTAAGTTCTTTAAGTGCTAATTTCATGTTTATCCGTTCCTCTCTCTTAATGTATAAATTTATAATAACGACCCAATGTGAACTGAATATGAACAATAAGACATAAAACAAAAAAACTTTATAAAAAGTTAAAGACCTTGAAGATAGATATAATACAAGCTATTTAATTAATGTTCATTTATAGACAATTTACTAGTGTGCCTTACTTTAAGTTGGTACAATTAAAGCAAATATGAATGATATGGAGGTTATCTTTATGATTAAATCTACATGGCAAGGTAAGAAAACTTTTAGAGCACAATCAAAATTCGGTCATAATATAGTTTCTGATGCCCCTACTGAATCTGGTGGAGATGATAATGGCCCTTCACCAGTTGAATTAATGTTAAGTGGTTTAGCTGGATGTACGGGAATAGATGTTACAAATCTTATGAAGGAACGATTAGCCAATGTTACGAAATTGGAAATTACTGTAGATGATGAAAGAGAAGATATAACATCTCGTGCAGTTAAACATGTAAATTTAATTTTTGATGTTGAAGGCGAAGTTGATTTAAAAAAATTAAAACGCTCAATTACATTAAGTGTAGAAAAATATTGTACAGTTGCACATTCACTAAAAGCTACAATTGAACCGAAACTTATATTTAATGGTAAAGAGGAAACTTTATAAAAAAAACAGTTTGGACTGGGATCTACGTTATTAAACGGTTTCCCTATCCAAACTGTTATTTTTTAATATATGGTGCTCGCCAAATATAAAATGTTGCGTAAGAACTCCACATTTCCCATCCTTTATTCAGAGCAATCATTTGTTCTTTTGAAGGCTTTTGCTCTAAATTTAATATAGCTTTCAAAGCATTTTGTAAACCAACATCTCCAATAGGAAAAGCATTCTTAACACCTATTGACCTCATCATGACATAATGTGCAGCCCACGGCCCAATGCCTCTAATATTAACAAGTGTTTTTTCAATTTCTACCTTATCTTCCATATTCAATAACATATCTTTAGTTAACATTTGTGAATGGATTATCTTTGCTACATCGATTAAATATTCAGCTTTTCTTCTAGAAAATTTTAAATCCATCAATTCTTTTACAGTAATTTTGGATATCACATCAACTGTTGGGTGAATATAATATGATTTATTTTCAAACGTCATTTTTTCACCATAACTTTCTACTAATCTCTTCTTCAGTTGATAAGCAAAAGTTAAATTAATCTGCTGTCCAATTATCCCCCAGGAAATAGCTTCAAAAAAGTCAGGTATTCTGATTAATCTCAATCCATATAATTCATTTATTAAAGGTTCCAATATCTCATTTTTTCTACCATATTGATAAAATAAAGATAAATCTGCAGAAAAATCAAACCATTCTTCAATAAAATTTACTAACCTTTCTGTATTTTCAGGTGAGATAGATATATCATTTAAAATTTCTACTATTAAATAGTGGCGTTCATAAGAAATAGACAACAACAATTTAATATCATCAATCTTTATTGCACGATAAATTTTGTCATCCACTATATCAAAGAGCACTTCATTTTCGTCCCTTTTTAAATAAGCTAAACATTGTTCATAGTCGAAAATATCTGGACACTCAATTCTAATTTCTTCCATAAAGCATCACTTCCTTAATTACTCATATTATGAATCATATGTTTTTAATAAACAAATTAGAAATTTTAAAACATAAAATCAATTCATAGAAATTACATGTTATAATTGCAAGTAATTACCAATTAGGAGAGAAAAATATGTCAAAAAAATTATTCGTATTAATCACTACATTGTTACTTATTTTAGCAGCTTGTGGAAATAAAGATGACGATTCATCAAAAAGTAATACACATAAATACAAAACAGACGAAGGTAAAACTGTTGAAATTCCAGATAAGCCAAAACGAGTTGTTGTATTAACAACGGATCAAGGTAGCTTCCAAAAGCTTGGTGTAGATCCAGTTGGGACAGACGCTGATTTCCCTAAATCTAAATATGTAGACGATAAAGATGCTAAACGCGTTGGATCAGAAGACATCGAAGCTGTAACAAAATTAAAACCTGATTTAATCATCACGTATAACGCAAATCCTCAAATTAAAAAATTCGAAAAAATAGCACCTACAGTTCCATTTGATCATAGTAAACGTACATTTAAAGAAGTGCACGTTGAAATCGGGAAATTACTAGGTAAAGAAGATAAAGCAAAAGAACAAGTAAAAGAATTAGAAGACTTAATGTCTAAAGAAGGTAAAACAGTAAAAGAAGAAATCGGTAAAGATAGCACAGTTTCGATTATGGAAGTTGGTCCAAAAGAATTAACTTTAATAGGTAAAAACTTTGGCAGAGGTTCAGAAGTCATCTATCAAGGCTTTGGATTTAAACACCCAGCAGCCGCAGAAAAAGATATACCAAAAGAAGGCTGGTTAACAACTTCATTTGAAAACTTCAGCAAATATACAGGTGATTATTTACTCATACCAACTGAAGACGGTAAAAAACCAACCTCTTCATTAATCGACGGTAGCATTTGGAAAAACACAAAAGCAGTTAAAGAAGATCACGTTTATTATTATCCAAAAAATGAATTTATGTATTCAGACCCAATTTCAATAGAGAAACAAACTGAGTATTTAAAAAATATGCTAACAAAATAATAAATAGGAGGCTAGGACATTTAATGTGTCCTAGCCTCATTATTTTATATTTAATATGATATGTGTTGAATCGCACGATATCTTCTGAGTCTTCGTGCGTTTTGACCGAATTTTGCCTGAATCGCACGATATCTCTGAAGTCTTCGTGCGTTTTCGATTCAGAGCTTCACGCTCCTATACAACATTACCTATAATTATAATTCATCTATTTATTTTTTGCATTTTTAAACATTTATGCATACACTGTATAAAAAAGGAGTGGGATTTATCTTGGCCAAACAAACTGATTTACGTGTCATCAAAACTAAAAAAGCGCTCAATGACACATTACTCGAAATATTAACTATTAAAAATTTTTCTGATATCACTGTTAATGAAATATGCAATAAATCTCTCATTCATCGTACAACTTTTTATAAACATTTTATGGATAAAATTGATTTATTACAATATGCATTAAAAGAAAATACTAAGGAGTTCTTCATATTAGATATTTATGATCGACTTCACAAACCATTTCAATCTATGGAAAAATCTTTCGTAAATAAATTAAATGATGTATTTGAAAAACAAATGAATAATGATAAAGAATTTATGGATGAACTTATTAAGCATTTCATAGAAGTATTTAGTAAAGATTTCAAAAATAATATTGATAAAGTCGCAACCCCAACCCATATACCACAATCTCTACTTCCATATATTTATGGTTCAAATTTATCAGCCATCATACATTGGTCTGATTCATTACAAGGCGACTTAGACTACTCAAAGCTAGACGAAATATTTAATGAAATTAATATCATTAGTTTAAATGAAGGAAATTAAAAGGCCGAGACAATTAATTGTCTCAGCCTTTTATCATTATATTGGCAGTGGAATTCTATCCCACTGTTTTATTTTTGGACTAAATTATTTACATAATCTTTGAATTCTTCTTTGTTACCTTCTTCTATATCTATCATGGCAACTTTACCTTGAGGGAATTCAATAAATAATACGCCTTTGTCTTCTATTGTTACGGCTTTAATATCTTGATAACTAAATACTCTTTTATAAGGTTCGCCATTCATATCAACACTCATAATTACACGTTCGTTTGTTGTAATGTATGCACCTTTATACTGTGTTTGTTCTCCTACTTTATATATGATTGTACCTAATACGCTTGGTCCAACTTTTTCAGTAGGATATAATTCATTTTCATCAATTTCATTTAATTTCATGCTTGAAACCTCCATTCATTACTCTCTCTATTGTACGAAATAAATAGAGTATGAAACAAATATTATGATTGACGTTCTATCAATTATTTAAATTAATGTAACCTGCTCTAATTTTTTTGCCTTTTTCATCAAATGATTCTACATAACCATCTTCGCTCACATTATATGATCCTAATAATTCCCCTTCTTTACTCGTATATGAAAAACCAAATTTATCTCCTTGTTTCTCTGGTTCTTTCCAAACTGTTTCATCTGTATCGACTTTATCTATACCTTCAAATGCTTCTACAGCATCAAACACGTTATCTCTCGTTATGACAGTATTTTGATTTTCACTAGAATTTACAAATTCAAAGTCATCAGGATATTGCATAATATATTGAATGTTATCATTATCATCATTCCCGTTTGTATATACTGCAATTTGATATCCATTGTTCGGCGTATTATTATAAATAACAAATGAATGGCCTTGTCCCGTTCTTAAATCTTGAGCTGGCTCACCATGAAAGTCTATAAATTCTTTATAAGTTACATGGTCTGTTGGAACAACACTAAATTGTTCTACAGGTCTACCTTCACTCAAATAGTACATGACCATGAAACTTCCATATACATGCCCTTCTCTACCTAAGAAGTTACGCACATCTTCTTCCTGCCCAAACTTTGATTCTATATTCTCTTTATTCATCGTTTTCATCATACCTTTATACCCCGTTACATGATTTTCATTCATATAATGATCTGAAAAATCTTGTGACAAAATATCAATTTTCGGAGCTGATTCACTCTTATTACTGTTATTATTTTTTGATTGAGATGATTTATTATGATTATTTTTATTTGGTGGATCTCCTATAGTAATACTACATCCCGATAAAAGTAGTATCGTCGCAATGATGAATAAAAATTTATATTTCATTAATATAAATCCCTCCTAACTCAATTAAATAAATAATACTAAATTTATTAAAATTATTATTCCCTATTTCAAAGATAATATTCAGAAAAATTTGAAAACGTTTGTTTACTTTTATATAATGGTCATTAACTAGTTGAAAGGAGTCCTTTTACAATGACTGAACGAATTTATGGTAATACGCCTTGCTTTTTAGGTGGTAAAAATTTAACTAAAGAAAAAGATTATTCGACAGATGTTCTCGTATATGGTGTACCTTTCGAAGGCCCATGCACATGGGGAGACTATACGGGGTGTGAATTAGGCCCTAAACAAATCAGATTATCATCTGCTAGATATAGTGGCTATCTCCCTGAATTAGATCATATAGATGTTAATCAACATTTATCAATCGGTGACGTTGGAGATGTTTCAACTGTACCTCATGATGTTGAACAAACAGTAAATAATATTGAGACATTTGCGGAAGATTTATGGCGATCTAATAAATTTTTAGTTGGATTAGGCGGAGACCATGGTATTACATATCCAATTTTAAAAGGTTTAACAAATACCGGAAAAAAAGTAGGTATTATTCACTTAGACGCACATTACGATAATATGCCACACTATGAAAACGAACGATTTGCACGAAACACACCATTTATGAGGTTGTATGAAACTGAAGGCATTCGTAATGAAAGTTTAATTCATACTGGTATACACGGACCTCGAAATCAGCCTGAAACTGGTAAATTCGCTAAAGAAAATGGTGCTGTCACGATCACGATTAACGAAATCAAAGAAACGTCAGATTTAAGAAAATTTGCAAGAGATATCTATGCACAAGCTAGTAAAGATGTAGATGTTGTTTACTTAACAATTTGCAGTGATGTATTAGATTTCGCATTTAATCCAGGTGGTCCAGTTGATGGTAACGGACTGACAAGTTACGAATTACTTACTATGATATACGAATTTGGTAAATTAGGCCTTGTAGGTATGGACTTTGTTGAAGTCTATCCTATGCAAGATGCTAACCAAAATTCATCTCACTTTGTATCAACAGCTGTGCTTTATGTATTAGCCGGACACATTAAATACTTAAATAAAATTTAATGCCTGACATACGAAGGGATGGATTCATATGGCAGAACAGAGAGAAAGAAGTAAGTTCAGCATATTTGGTCCTGGCATGATTATAACCGCTTCATTTGTGGGACCAGGGACAGTTACGACTATGACTCAAGGTGGAGCCGGGTTTGGTTATAGTCTACTTTGGGCAGTGTTATTCTCAATTATTGCTACAATTGCATTACAAGAGATGGTTGCTCGATTAGCACTCGTTACAAATGAAGGTTTAGGTGAAGCCATACGTGATATTTTTAATCATCACCTCCTAAAAATCATCACTGTTTGGTTTAGTATGGTTGCTGTCGCAGTAGGTTGTGCCGCTTATATATCTGGTGATTTACTAGGTACTTCTTTAGGTGCTGCCTACTTACTTGATATACCTGAACATATCATCGCACCAGTAATCGGTATTATCATCTTATTAATAGGATTAAAAGGAAGTTATGATTTAATAGAAAAAGTCATGACCGTGCTCGTTCTTATTATGGGTGTTATTTTTATAACAACTGTAATTGTTATTCAACCAGATTTTGGTGCTGTTCTTAAAGGGGCATTCGTACCAAGCATACCTAATGGATCACTTCTAACAGTGATTGCGTTAATTGGTACAACAGTCGTTCCGTATAACTTTTTCATACATGCGACGTCTATTCACGAACGTTTTAATGGTGTTAAAGATTTAAAAATCGTTAGAACAGATACAATTCTAGCTATTGGGCTAGGCGGTCTGATTTCAGCTGCCATTCTAATAACTGCAGGTACATTAATAGAAGGCAGAGAAGTTAAGAGTTTAGTTGAATTATCTGAACCGCTTAAACCAATACTTGGTGATTTTGCTCCATTATTTATGAGTATCGGTTTATTCTCTGCAGGTTTATCATCTGCCATTGCCTCTCCTATGGGTGCTGCAGCTACTATAAGTAGTTGTCTTCGCTGGAAAGGTGGCCTAAAGAGTAAAAAATATCGACTAGTCTTTGCTATCGTGATATTTATCGGCATAATTACTTCTTCTCTTGGATTTGAACCATTAGAAGTATTATTAATTGCTCAAGCATTAAATGGTATTATATTACCGCTTATTGCAGTATTAATTTTTATTATCTTGAACAAGAAAAATATGATGGGCAAATTTGCAAATGGCATCGTGCTTAATATCATTGGAATATTCGTTGTTTTAGTCGTTTCGTTCTTAGGTATTTATAGTTTAATAGATGCTATTCAAAGTTTCATGAGTTAATTATCAAGAATTTATAGGGGATGAAATATTTTATGACAAAATTAACAGTCTATCTAGCAGGACAAATACATGATAATTGGAGAGAAGAAATCACCCAAAAAGCACAAGAAAGTAATTTACCATTAACTTTTGTTGGGCCACAAACAAATCATGATCGTTCTGATAATGTAGGTGAAGCCATATTAGGAGAACAACCAAACAATTATTATAAAGATAACGCAGCATCAGACATCAATAATTTGCGTACACAAGTATTGATGAACAAAGCAGATATCGTAATTGCTTTATTTGGAGAAAAATATAAACAATGGAATACAGCTATGGATGCATCAACTGCAGTTGCACTCAACAAACCATTGATTCTTGTACGTCCAACAGACTTAATCCATCCATTAAAAGAACTATCCAACAAAGCTAATGTCACTGTAGAAACAGTCGATCAAGCATTAGATGTTATTAAGTACATTTATGAGTAAAAATTTTAAAAAGGAGTGGAACAGAAATCTAGTTTTAAAAAATAGATTTCTGTTCCACTCCTTTTTATTCATCATTTCAATTTCATTTTCATTTTCATTTGTTTCTTATATTTAAAATAAACTTTTGATAATAAATCTGCTATGAGCAACCCAAGTGCAATAGAACTTGATATTAAAGCTACTTTAATCATTGTTATCAAAGCTTCATGATAGTCATTGAGCACTAAATTTTTAATTGCTTCATAAGCGGTTCCTCCTGGTACAAGTGGAATAATTCCAGGAATGATAAACAAAATAATTGGCGAAAAGAATCGCTTACTCATAAAGTGACTCATGATTCCAATAAAGAAACCACCTATAAATGAAGATTGTACATCTGAATCATTAAATAATAGACTTGATTGAAATGCCATCCATCCTATTGCACCAACTATTCCTGCAGGTACTAACAAGTATTTAGGTGAATTAAATAATACGCCAAATAATAAAGATGCTCCAAAACTAAATACAATATTTAATATTATTGTTATTATCATAACTCACCTCTCAAGAGAAAATTAATAATACAACGCCTACACCTACTCCTATCGCTATTGAAGTAAATGTTGCTTCTAAACCTTTAGAAATACCAACTAACAATTGTCCAAGAAATAAATCTTGTATCGCATTTGTTATTAATACCCCTGGTACAATAGGCATGACTGCAGATATTATTGAAATATTTACTGTATTCCCACCAGTTATGATTTGATTCCATATAGCTATTAAAGCAATTACACTAGCAGCAACTATTTCTGCTATAAACTTCACATTCGTCCATGAATGTAATAACTCTACGATACAATACCCTATTGCGCCGGCAATGAAAGTTGCGATGATATCTTCTTTAATTCCACTAAATAAATATAGGAAAAATACTGATATAAGCCCTGCAGCAACCATTTTAAATGGTAAAGAATATGGATATGGTGAATTATGTATAGTAAGTATTCTCTTTAAAGCCTCTTCTGCCGATATTTGTTCTTTTTCTAACATTCTCGATACATTATTTACACGATGAATATTGCCTAAATTAGTATCTCTCTTTTTCACTCTATAAACTCTTATATTATCATCTATATCTAAAGCAAAATTTATAAAAGTTGAACTTACATAACATTGATTATTAGGATATCCTAGACGTTTAGCCATTCTAAACATCGTATCCTCAACACGAAATGCCTCTGAACCCGCTTCTAAAAGAACTAGACCCGCATTCATCACTATTTCTTGAACTAATTCTTTTGAATGCTTTTTTTGATTCATACTATACACACCTCGTTTCTTAGTTACATCTATATAAGAATATCAAATATAACATTACATTTTAACTTTAAAAGTAATAAAAATAAAAAAATTTGGGATTTCAAAATATTTTTCAAAAACTACATTTAATATGCTAAATTTTTCTATTTTATGAACATTTACGATACAACTTGACTTTACATTAATTTCATAATAGGCTTAATTTTGACGTAAGGAGGAAAATAAAATGGAAACACCACCAATCAACAAACAACTTGGTTTCTTATTATATGTTGCGTCAAAAGAGCTTATTAAAAAATATACACCGATATTGAAGAAATATAACTTAACTTATACAGGTTATATCGTTCTTGTAGCTATAGATAAAAACGAAGTCATCAATATTAAAACTTTAGGCGACAGACTATATTTAGATTCTGGAACATTAACACCATTATTAAAAAAACTAGAAGAAAAAGGATTCATTAACCGTGAAAGAGCGATTAATGATGAAAGAAATTTACGCGTTTCACTAACTGAACAAGGCATTGAAACACAATCTGAAATCTCAGAAGAAATCGTAAAAGTATTTCAAGGATTAGAAGTAGGCTCTGAGAATTCTTTAGAAATAAGAGATTCTATAGAAAAATTCATACAAACAACTCTTAACAAAGACATATCAGAATAAATTAATTAACTACCTCATTGTATAATGTCTTTTGATATTTAATAAGCAGTAGAAATTCATTGTAAACATTGAATTTCTACTGCTTTTTCTAATAATGCTGATTAGAGTGTGCTTAGATTGTGCTTACTGGCAGAATTCTGAATTGTGCTCCTTAGATTGTTCTTACTAGCAGAATTCTGAATTATGCTCCTTAGATTGTGCTAACTAGCAGAATTCTGAATTGTGCTCCTTAGATTGCGCTTACTGGCAGAATTCCGAATTGTGCTCCTTAGATACTGCTTCTTACGGACATTTCTCGGAATAATGTCCCTAACAACACCTCTTACGGACATTTCTCGGAATTATGTCCCTTACACTACCCCTTACGGACTTTTCTCAGAATTATGTCCCTTACAACACCTCTTACGGACTTTTCTCAGAATTATGTCCCTTACACACCCTCTTACGGACATTTCTCGGAATTATGTCCCTAACAACACCTCTTACGGACTTTTCTCTGAATTTTGTCCCTTAGCCCCTTGCACTACCACTCACACTCTCTTACCTATTATAACTATGATATGGGCATGTGATAATGTGATCGTCAATAATACCTATACTTTGTAAAAATGAATAGACAATCTTTGGACCGACAAAATTAAATCCAATTTTTTTTAAGTCTTTACTTAATTTAATTGAAAGTTCTGTTTCAGCTGGTATG
Source organism: Mammaliicoccus sp. K-M42 (assembly GCF_022386375.1). NCBI lineage: Bacteria > Bacillati > Bacillota > Bacilli > Caryophanales > Staphylococcaceae > Mammaliicoccus > Mammaliicoccus sp. K-M42. The sequence goes on from NZ_JAJNIS010000006.1 coordinate 82,331, forward strand.
TCTGTTGTATTATGCCATTCGTTGATTATAGGTTTGCCCTCTACATAAGACCATAAAAAGTTTGCTAAACTTCCATATTGTTGCTGAATGTTTTGCACTAATAATGCATTGTTTCTTACGGATTTGATTTTTCCTTTATGTTTTATAACGTTATATTCTGTTCTAATTTCCTCTAATTCATCGTCTGTTAATTGTGCACATTTTTCGATATCAAATTGTTTAAATGCTTCTTGATATGCATGACGTTTTTGTATAACAGTTTCCCAAGACAAACCTGCTTGAGCGCCTTCTAAAGAAAGCATTTCAAATATATATTGATCATCTTTATTTATTCTACACCATTCTTTTTCATGATATACTTTCATTAAATCACTACTTGGCCACGTGCATTCAGTCATGCTTAATCACTCATTCCATATTTTTTATCTAACTTATGATTTCGAATCATAAATATTATAATTGTAATTCCAAATACGCTTAATATTAAAATTGCCTCCCAAACGCCTAATTTAAAAGGCATCCCCAATGCTGTATATAAATCTTTAACTACGATAAATGTAAATAACGCCATAATTTCAAATTTTATAAAATAAATAAGTAATTTAGCATTTTCTATTTGTTCTTCGTTTGGCTTACCATAAAGTGATGGAACATGTATGTATTGATCTAATTCAGGTCTACTTACAATAGTATGTAATATTAACCAGATAAATATTCCTAATGCTGGCATAAAAAAGATAAATGCTTTTGTTGCCCATGCATCTGGATTACCTGCAAAATCATAATGACTTGGTATATTATCGGGCAATACGTCAAAATTAATTATAATTAATATTATAGAAAATAACCACATAACAATACTTGAAATATCTAGCACACGTCTGAGCATGATATCTCCCCCTTATAAAAAAGCAACAAGTACATTAAATGTGCTTGTTGCTTTTAAATTTAATCTATATAAGTATTTATTAAGCTTACCAAGCAAATAATCCAACGAATGCAGCTGTTAACAGTGATACTAAAATACCTGAAAGCAGCATCATTGGTACATATTTAGATACAAAATTAGATACATCGTCTTTGACAATGCCCTTGAGTGTTCCTATTATCATACCAATTGTAGAGAAGTTAGCAAATGATACTAAGAAAGTACTAATTACTGCCGCTCTATGTGTTGAATATTCACTTATCTCTTTACTGATTGTACTCATCACAACAAATTCATTTGTTACAATTTTAAGTGCCATTTGTTGAGCAACTACCCAAGCTTCGCCAACTGGCATACCGAGTAAAATTGCAAATGGGAACATAAAGATACCGAGTATGTACTCTAATCTTATGTTTGGTAAATATGGAATAGGATCCATAATACCTAATAATTTATTAATCAAGTCTGCGATTGCAACAAACGCGATAACAAACGCGATAATGATTAATACAAGTTTACCTGCATTGATTACTGAATCCCCTAAAAATGAGAAGAATGGTTGTCTTTCCCCTTCGTCTATCTCAGCTACAACATCTTCTTCTGGATCTAAATCAAATGGATTTAAAATAGTTGTTACAATAATTGCATTAATTATGTTTAATGGTATAGCAGTTAATACATATTCCCCCGGTATCATTGTGACATATGCACCAACAATTGCACCTGAAACTGAACTCATAGACATCATTGCAACTGTCAGTACTCTAACTTTATTCATAGAAGTTAACTGTTTAGATGATACTGCTAAAGCTTCTGTATTTCCTAAAAACATCATTTCAATCGAGAAGAATGACTCGAACTTAGGTTGTCTTGTTACTTTTGAAATAACCCAACCTAAAATTGAAATAAATTTCGGTAAAATTCCTAAATACATTAAAATATCAAATACTGGTACAACTAGTAGAATTGGTAGCAACGCTGAAACTGCCATATCCATATTCCCTGGTCCTGGTGCTGTAAAGCTACCAAATGCAAATCCTATTCCCGAAAAAGCAGATTCTAAAAGCCACGACACACCATCAGCCGCACCTTTAACGAATTTTGCTCCAAATGAAAATTGAGTGAAGAACCATGCTAATACTAAGTTAATTACGATTAGTATTGAAACAGATTTCCAATCAATATTCTTCTTATCCCTAGAAAAAAGAAAAGCGACACCAATGAATATCAACAAACCAATTATATTGATGATTAGAAACATTGTTTTTGTCCACCCTTTTTTATTATTAAAATCAACATTATTATAACATGCAAATTAAAAGTATGTTACTACATTTTAAAGTCACTTTTACAATTTTTTATAATAAATAAAAATAAGAGGCAAAGAGATAAATAAGTTTTTTGAAAAAATGAAATAAGATGTAGATTAAGTCAGGTGTTAATCGAAGAGTTTGAGCAAGTTGTAGATTAATTAGGAAGTTAATCGAAGAGTTTAACCAAGTCGTAGATTAAGTTAGGAGTTAATCGAAGAGTTTAACCAAGTCGTAGATTAAGTTAGGAGTTAATCGAAGAGATTGACTAAGTTGTAGATTAATTAGGAAGTTAATCGAAGAGTTTGACTAAGTTGTAGATTAATTAGGAAGTTAATCGAAGAGTTTGGTCAAGTTGTAGATTAACTCCATCATTAATCTAAGACATTCTCAAAATCAACTCCATACAATGAAAAAATCATGGGACATAAATAATTTTCATAAAAAATAGGAGGCAAAGACAATTAAATTGTCCTTACCTCTTATCATTTATTATCATATACTCGTTAATTATTATTAATTTGAATATTGATCAAATTGATTAATAGATTGATCACATTTCATACTTATAGCTAAATACACTATATAACCAGAAACCAGTACCATGATTAAAGCATAAACTGTTAACACATAAATATTAGATATTATCATTGTATTAAACAGCAACAACATGAGTATCATTATCGCATCTACAATGCTTAATGAAATAACACATACGCGCTCCATTCTAACCCTTCTTTACTCCATAATATGACTCTAGCTATTAGCTACTTGTCTTTCGCAATGAGACTCATATTACTACATTCATTCTATGAATTCAATACGTTTTACTAAAATTTTAAAAAAGAAATTTTTGATTTGAAATTTTTGAAGTAAGCTTATTACTAAAGTACGTTATAAAGGATATGATATAGTTTACAAATGTAGAGACTTTACATTTTAAATAGGAGGCATTTTTCATGGAAAATTATCATTTAAATGACGGACAAGTATTACCACAAGTTGGATTTGGTACATATAAACTGAATGGATCAACTGGAGTACGTGCAATTGTAAATGCCTTGAACAATGGCTATCGAATTCTTGATACTGCATATAATTATGAGAATGAAGGTACAGTTGGAAAAGCAATACAAGAAAGTCACGTAGATCGAGATCAAATTATTGTAACTTCTAAATTACCAGGACGTTATCATAGTTATGATCAAGCAATCACTGCTATCCAAGAGTCAATATATCGACTTGGTGTTGAGTATCTAGACTTATATTTAATACATTGGCCAAACCCTAAACAAGGTAAGTATGTCGAAGCATGGAAAGCACTCATTGATGCTCAAAAACTTGGACTCATTAAATCTATTGGTGTATGTAATTTCTTAGAAGAACACATTGAAACACTAGAAAAAGAAACAGGCGTATTACCAGCAGTTAATCAAATAGAGTTACATCCTTACTTTAATCAAAAAGATGTACTAGAATATCACAAAGAAAAAGGCATTATAATAGAAGCATGGAGTCCATTAGGTCGTGCATCAGAAGTAATAAACGACGAGAAAATTGGAGAAATTGCTAAGAAATATAATAAAACGATTCCACAAATTATCTTGAAATGGCATGTACAAAACGGTGTAGTACCGATTCCTAAATCTACATCAATCGCCAGACAAATACAGAACAAAGATATCTTTGATTTCTATTTAGAATCAGAAGACTTAGCTGAAATTGATTCATTAACAAAGAAAGATGGACGTCTTAAAGGCCAAGACCCAGCAACTCACGAAGAATTTTAAAAGGAGCGATTCAAATGGCAAAACTAGCAAAATTAGGTAAATCAAATATTGAAGTCAATCCGATTGGTTTAGGAACGAATGCAGTAGGAGGACATAATTTATACCCTAACCTCAATGAAGAACAAGGTAAAGATGTTGTCAGAGCTGCTATTGATAATGGTGTCACTTTACTAGATACAGCTTTTATTTATGGTCCAGGCAGATCAGAGGAACTTGTAGGTGAAGTTGTTAAAGAATACGATAGAAAAGATGTTGTTATCGCTACTAAAGGTGCTCATTATTTCGAAGGAGACGACACGAAACTTTCTAATGACCCAGAATTCATTAAAGAACAAGTTGAGAATAGCCTTAAAAGATTACAAACTGACTATATAGATTTATATTATATTCACTTTCCAGATGAAGAAACACCGAAAGATAAAGCTGTTGCTGCATTACAAGAATTGAAAGAAGCAGGCAAAATTAAAGCAATTGGTGTTTCTAACTTTACTTTGGATCAATTAAAAGAAGCGAATAAAAATGGAAATGTTGACGTAATTCAACATGAATATAACTTATTAAATCGTGAAAATGAACATATTTTAGAATATACAGCTGAACATAACATTACATTTATACCATACTTCCCATTAGCTGCAGGGTTACTTGCTGGTAAGTATGACGAAAATACAACATTCGATGATTTAAGAGCGAGTAAACCTGATTTCCAAGGTGAACAGTTCAAAGAAAATCTTAAAAAAGTTAATAAACTAAGAGATATTGCTAAAGAACACAACGTCGATGTTGCACATATTGTACTTGCCTATTATTTAACTAAACCTTCATTAGATGTTATTATTCCTGGTGCTAAAAGAAATGAGCAAGTAATAGATAACCTAAAAACATTGGATGTTCAGTTAACTGAAGACAACATTAAACAAATAGAATCTTTATTCCCAATTTCATAATTCACATCATTCAAAGCTGAGACAAAATAATTGTCTCAGCTTTTTCTTTTATCTCACAAATGTGTTTAATTAAAATAACAAAACATTTCTTCTATTGATATTGATTATCATTTGCAAATGTAGGATAATGAAACCAAGTAGAAGTATAGGAGGAATCATGACTTATGAATATGACAGACGTTACGATTATTGGCGGAGGTCCTGCTGGTTTATTCGCGAGTTTCTATTCCGGGTTAAGGGGAATGAGCGTCAGAATTCTAGATTTTCAAGATAAACTAGGTGGCAAAATGCATGTATACCCTGAAAAAATCATTTGGGATATTGGCGCGATAGCTCCAAAACCATGCTATGAAGTCATAGAAGATTTAGTGAAACAAGGTACTCATTTTGGACCTGAAGTTTGCTTAGAAGAAAAAGTTATCGATATCAAAAAAGTTGAAGAACAACATTTTATTTTATATACAGAAAAAGGGAATGAATACCATTCAAAATCTATTATTATTGCTGTTGGTGGTGGGATAATCAAACCACTTACGCTAGATATTGAAGGTGCTGAGCGCTTTGAACTTTCGAATTTGAATTACGTAGTCCAATCTATTCAAAAATTTAAAGATAAACATATTCTTATTTCTGGAGCTGGAAATTCAGCACTAGACTGGGCATGTGATTTATCTGAATATGCGAAAAGTGTCACGATTTGTTATAGAAAAGATGAAATTTCCGGTCATGAACATATGCGTGAATTATTAGATAAACTCAACATTACTAAAAAGCCGAGTATGACAATTAAACAACTTAACAGTCACCCAGACAAGCCTATTATTTCAGAAGTTGTATTAGAACATGTTGAAACAAAAGAACAAGAAATCTTACCAGTTGATGAAGTAATTATTAGTCACGGATTTGATTATGAGTCAGAATTACTCCACAATGCACAAACGAAAATTAACTTAGTAAATGATTTCTTTATAGAAGGCTTAGGAAGCAGCAAAACTTCTGTTCCAGGTATATTTGGAGCTGGAGACATCCTTAAACACGAAGCAAAAGTACATTTAATAGCAGCTTGCTTTACAGATGCAGCTAATGCAGCAAACTTAGCAAAAAGTTATATCGATCCTGAAGCACAAGAAGGCGGTCGTGTTTCAAGTCATAATGATGTATTTAAAGAAAAGAACAAAGACATAATCAAAAATTATATCGCACAATCATAAGTTCAAACTACGGGCGGAGACAATTTGTGTCTCAGCCCTTTTTTATATTAAGCATATATGCAGAGCGTTTTTGTATACTTTTGTTTAAATTTTCTTAAATAAAATTTAATTTCTTCTAAAGTAAGGTTTCTTTCATTATCCACTTCATTAAAGAAATTTTGTCTCTCAAATTGTGCATGTTTATTTTGTATCATATTTCTATATTTCTTTGGAGTGACACCGTAATATAATTTAAAAGCGTGAATATATGCGGACACATTATAGAAACCGTGCTTTTCAGATATATCTATGATCTTTTCACAAGTATGAATTAAATCATATATGCTATTTAGTAATCTAATATCTGTTAAATAGTCTTTAAAATTAACACCCAATTGTTCTTTAAACATTTTAGAAAAGTAAGATTCAGACAAACGATATTTGTTTGTAAATGTATTAATTGTAATACGCTCATTATAATGTTCATGAATATAATTTCTAATTTCTTCAATAATCGGATTAACATCTTTATACATATTCGAACTATCTTCGTTATCTATATGCAATTGTCCTTTATAAATTTCTAATATAGCAATGATTTGCTTCATAATTTTAAAATTCCGGTCATTTTCTTGTGTTAAATATAAAGAACAAAGATATATAAGTTGATTTCTTAACGGTATCATTTCTGATTGTGTTGTCACATGACTATGATTACATAATAATTCAGGAACCATCGTTTCAATTAATGATTTGTAAAAATGTATTTGTACGACGATATTCCCTTCCCTTACATCAAGTTTGTAACACTCATTATGCTTTACAATAAATGTGTCACCTTCCTCATAAAAAGTGCTCACATCTTTGACTGGAATCATAGCTTTTCCTTTCAGCACTACAAAAAAAGAAACCCCAACATGATTACGGTATTTAGTGGCAGAACGCTTTAGGTATTTGATTTCATATATATTTCTCACAACAAATCTCCTAATTAATTTTAATCTTTTTGTACATTTGAAAATCATTCATGGCAAAATATAATATAAAATATTTAATTACAACAATAATATTATAATTGGAAAACTTTAATGAGTAAATATATAAAACCAAAATTATCAGATTTTTAATTTTATATATTGTATGACGATATACACATAATAAAAACGCCCTAAAAGATAGACCATAAAGTCTACCTTTTAGGGCGTGCTATATATTTTTTTAAGATTTAACTACTTCTTGTCCACGTTTATTCCAAGTAAATATGAAACTCAACATAGCTAGTATACTAACAATCGTTAATAATAAGAATCCTGAATCCCATCCTAATTTATCAACTATTAACCCCATAATAATATTAGCCATTACTGCTCCACCTAGATAACCAAATAATCCCGTTAATCCTGCAGCTGTTCCTGCTGCTTTTTTAGGGACATAATCCAGAGCTTGTAATCCAATAAGCATAACTGGACCGTAAATTAAGAATCCAATAGCAATTAATGCAATATTATCAACTAACGGATTTCCAGGAGGGTTTAACCAATATATGATAACTGCTATTGTGACACCTAGCATAAAGATAAATCCTGCTGGTCCCCTTCTACCTTTAAACACTTTATCTGATATATATCCACATAATAAAGTACCAGGAATACCAGCCCATTCATATAAGAAGTATGCCCAACCGGAAGCATTTAAATCGAACCCTTTTTCTTCATTTAAATAAGTTGGTGCCCAGTCAAGTACACCGTAACGTACGAAATAAACAAAAATATTGGCAATTGCAATCATCCAAACCCATTTATTATTTAATACGTATTTAAACAGAATATCCTTCGTTGTAAGTTCAACTTCTAATGTTTGTTGTGATTTATTAGGATAATCATTTCTATACTCCTCTATAGGTGGTAAACCCATTGATTGAGGTGTGTCTCTAACAAGAATGTATGACACTACTGCAATAATTAATGCGATAATAGCTGGATAAATAAATGCACCTTCAAATCCTTTTAAATAACCAAACGATAGTGTTCCAGTTATAGAAATACCGAGCAATGCGATTGGTGCCATTAATCCTCCACCAACATTATGCGCAACATTCCATATAGCTGTTTTGCCACCACGTTCACTTACACTATACCAATGTACGAGTACTCTTCCTGATGGCGGCCATCCCATACCTTGGAACCACCCATTTAAGAACAGCATGATAAACATAATAAATACACTTGAAGTTAATACAGGAATAAACCCCATTAATAAATTAACGATAGCGGTTAATACTAAACCTAACGTTAAAAATATTCTTGCATTACTCCTATCGCTCACTGTACCCATGATAAATTTACTGAATCCGTATGCTATTGAAATTGCTGATAAAGCAAACCCTAATTCTGTCTTAGTGAAGCCTTCATCAATTAAAGCAGGCATAGCAAGTGAAAAGTTCTTTCTTAATAAATAATAACCAGCATAACCAAGAAATATCCCTATAAAGACTTGTAGCCTTAATTTCTTGTATGTATCATCCACCTGTTCTTCTGGTAGTGGATCAATATGCTTAGCTGGTTTCAAGAAATTTGCCATAGTTACCCCTCCTAATGTTAATTATTTGTAAGGATTGTAAACTTTTTGTAAATTTATTAATTGTAGTTTCATCATAGATATTGTATACATTAAAGTCAATGAAATTTGTAACATTTTACAAAATAAAGGATAATTAAGCTAACTTAAACAGGAGGAACAATCATGAATTTTATAATATGGCTTATTATATTTTGTGAAGTAGCTTTTTGGGTAGTTATATTACTCGGCTTAGTCAGCAGATATATATTAAAGCAGAAAGCACTCGGATTATTCTTTCTAGCACTTACACCTGTTATAGATTTAATTTTACTTATAACAACAAGTGTAGATTTAATGAATGGCGCAATAGCCAAAACAACTCATGCAATTGCTGCTGTTTATATTTCTGTATCTCTTGTATTTGGAAAAAGTATGATAAAGTGTGCAGATGATAGGTTCAAATATTATGCTATGAAAGAAGGTAGCAAACCTGAGAAACCCAGTGGATTCGCAATGCTAAACTATATGCGAAAAGTTGGATCAAACATTTTCTCTCTTACATTATAGGGATAGGTATTCTACATTTAATCATTTATTTAATTCATGATATAAGCGTACTTTCAATCCAGTCATCTACTGCCAATACAATGATAAGAGGCAGGGACAATTAATTTGCCTCTGCCTCTTCTTTACGTTTATTTATCATGTTCATCTTCAATATTGCCGACAATATTTTCAAGTATGTCTTCCATTGTAATCATACCTACTAATTCACCATGATCATTGTGAACTATTGAGATATGCGCACGTTGTTTTTTCATTTTATCTAATACGTTTTGAATGGCGTCTGCCTCTTTGACAAATATAATTTCATGAATCAATTCAGTTATATCTTGTATGTTGTCTTTCAATAAGTCTTTCGCATGTAAATAACCAATAATGTTCGCTTTGTGATTTTGATACACTGGATATCTCGTATAATATCCATTTTTCACAAATTGAATAGCTTCTTGCTGACTAGAATTACTATTGATCATTGTCACATTTTCTTTGGAAATCATACAATCTTTGACAACAAGTTCATCATAAATAAATACTTTATTAATTTGTTCTAGTTCTGTTGATGAAATTTCTCCACCTTGATGACTTTCTTTAATCAGCATCTTCAGTTCTTCTTCAGAGTGATATAATTCAGACTCTTTCGCAGGTTTCATACCAAATAAGCTCAATATCATTCTTGCAGACCCATTTAAAATAAAAATAAAAGGATATAATAATTTGTAAAACAGTATAATCGGTCTTGCAAAGAACAATGTAACTTGTTCAGCTTTTTGAATTGCGATAGTCTTTGGCGCCATTTCACCTACTACAACATGTAAATATGTTGCGATAATAAAAGCGCTGACTAATGTTAAGACATGAATAACAGTTTCTGATAATCCAAAGCTACTATATAGTGGATGCAGAATAAACTCAAATGTTGATTCACCAACCATACCAATTCCAAGTGCTGTAATGGTAATACCTAGCTGACATGCCGCTAAATATTCATCAAGATGGTCAACTACCTTTTTAGCTTGTTGAGCGTTCTTATAATTCTGTTCTGCTAAATAGTTAATTCTAGATGACCTAACCTTTACAATTGCAAATTCAGTCGCAACAAAGAATCCAGTTAAAGCGAGTAATACAATAAACGTGATTAAACTAATTGTAGTTCCCAATTATTATTTAATTCCTCCATATAATAAAAAATTACAACCATATTTGGTTGTCTTTAAATTTTACACTATTTCGAATAAATTTTATAATATTACACATTGAAATAACTTAGATAAAGGACTATACTAGTTTTTGATAAGGAGGGATCTTAAGATGCTACTAAATGTGTCATGTTCTCTACAATTATTCATACCCAACGAGCAAATTAATTAAAGAAGGGATTTTTTATGAATAATTATATAAAACCATATCAATTCGTAAGTATAAAAGAAAAATCAGAACAATTATTTAATGTCTATAAATCAGTCAATGATTTCAAAACAATCGATACTTTCCAAGCAATTACGTATGACCATATTTCACAACTTTTTAGTGAAAAGCATACTGAAATAGAAGAATTCACAAATATAATCATGAATAAAAGAATTTCTCGAGCTCAAATTGAGAAATTGTTATTCGGACTTAAAAACTATGTCATCCCATTTGAACAACCATCAAATAAACAATTGGAAAAACTTTTTATAAAAACTAAGAAGTTAAAACAACCAGACTGGGATAACATTGATTTGAAAGAGTCATCTTATATAGGATGGAATGATTCAGGAAAACAAAAGAAATTTATTATAATGTATGAAAATGATAAATTGACAGGCGTGTCAGGAGAATTATCACCTACCATTAAACCTGGAATTTGTAGCATATGTAAGAAAGAATCAAATGTTTCTATGTTCTTATCTACGACTAAATCAAAAGGCGATGGAACATATACGAAAAACGGCAACTATATTTGTCATGATAGCGAAAGATGTAACCAACAACTCGATCAACTTGACGGATTGTATGAATTTATACACACAGTAAAAACAAAATAATAATAAGAGGCAGGGACAAATTAATTTGTCCCTGCCTTTTCTGGTATATTGTTGACTTTTTAGGATGTCGTAGATTAACTTCAGACTTAATCTACAACTTGGTCAATTTCTTCGATTAACTCCTGACTTAATCTACAACTTAGTCGATTTCTTCGATTAACTACCGACTTAATCTACAACCTGGTCAATCTCTTCGATTAACTTCCGACTTAATCTACAACTTGGTCGATCTCTTCGATTAACTACCGACTTAATCTACAACTTAGTCGATTTCTTCGATTAACTTCAGACTTAATCTACAACTTGGTCAATCTCTTCGATTAACTTCCGACTTAATCTACAACTTAGCCAATCTCTTCGATTAACTTCCGACTTAATCTACAACTTAGACAATCTCTTCGATTAACTCCCGACTTAATCTACAACTTATCTCATTTTTGGACCGGTAATTACTTTTATCGGCTGTAAATTCACTTTCTTCTACTTAACATATAATAAATCACGACAATCATAACAAGTACAAGTTGTGGTATGAGCGTTTCATATGTTGGATAGAATCCTATTAAATCGATAAATGGTAATTTGTTTATCGTATGTTGTGGCACAATGTTCAATATTTGTAATGTATGAATACTCACGCCTAATATTTTAAATGCCAATATAAAAATAAATAATGACATGATTAAGAATAAACGATGTATTGGAATCCATTTTGTTATTTGGTTAAAGAATGTCGCAATGATTGCCAATATTATCAATGCTACTATAATACCTAATATAAGTGACCATGTTGATATTTTCCCTACTATTCCTAAGTAGAATATAATTGTCTCAGCGCCTTCTCTAAATACTGATAAGAAAGCGACTAGTCCAAATGTTATGATACTACCTGTAGACATGGCTTTATCCATATTCTTATTAATGAAGTTCTGCCATGATGCTAAGCTTGATTTAGAGTGCAACCATATGCCTACGATAATCATCAATACGACTGATGCGATACCGACGATACCTTCAGTTAACTCTCTTGTTGATCCTAAGTTGTCGAATACAGATTTAAATATAAATGCTAAAGCGATACTTATCATAATTCCAACTATACTACCTATAACAATCCAATTTGATGCTTTTGTTTGTTTTGATTTACTTGTAACAGTTAATAAAGCCATAATAATAAGTAATGCTTCTATCCCTTCTCGTAACAGTATTAGCGTGGCATCCCAAAATGTATAGCTCGTCTTAGATATGGTAGATTTAACTTCTTGATTAATTGTTTCTAAGTTAGTTTGAATTTCATCTTTATTGTCTTGATCAAGTTGCCCTACGTATTGTGGGATTTTTTGTTCTATTTTTGTATATAACGCCCCATTTTTAGTGCTAATTTCACTTTCTACATTTGGCCATACAATAATAAACTGTTGTAAATCTTGTTTAGCTTTAGCTAAATCATCATCTTTGATATTACTAATAGCTTGATCTAAATGCTTATTTAATATAGTTGCATCTTGATTGGCTGATTTAGCACCTGATTTATTACCTGCATGATATTCATCTAACTCTTTTTTTAACTGATCAACTTGCATTTGTGCACTTGTCGCATCAACTTTATCTTTAGTTAACTCAATTCTAGTAAACATCAGTGCAGTTTCAATTTGGCCATATCTTCCTATATCTTCCTCACGTACAATTTTTTCATTTTTCGTCCAAGTAGCATTTAATTGATTATTGATAGACTTTGCTTTTTCAAAGTCTTTATCAGATATTGCTTTTGATATATTTTTAATGAGTGGCTGCATCTCATTCTGCAATTGATTTCTTTTCTTTTGTTTATCGACAGGATTCAATACTTTTTCGTAATCAATTAAATCTGAAGTAAGTGCATTTAACGATTGTTCTTTTTCTTTTGATGACTTACTTTTTTTAACTTTTTCTATATCGTCATTAATTTTTTGAACGAGTTTATGCTCTTTTTTATTTGTTTTTTGCCAGTTATCTTTAATTTCTTTAAAATGTTTATCAAATGCATGGTTATCTTTATCTTGTAATGCTGACTTCGCGTCAGTCACACTAATATAAATATCACTTAAACTTGTTTCTGCTTTTATCGTTAAGGGTGCAATTAAACAAATTAAAGTTGCTATACTAAAAACGATTAAATAGCGTTTCACCTAGATATTCTCCTTCTTGGACACCAGGTAAACATAAGAAAATACCTGAGCCTCTATGTGTAATGTATTCATTTAATTTATCTACTGCACCCATTTTATTTTGTATTTTATTGAACTGTTCAGGTGACTTTTGAAATGATAAAAATAATAACCCTGCATCGAATGTTCCAGTTTGTGAATTAATACCATCTGAATAGGAATAAGATCTTCTTAATAAATTGGTCTTTGATGCTTTTGCTAAGCTAACGTGTGATTCTTTTTCAATTAAATTCTCACCATTTTTATCTTTTACATTCGGATCAAATGTATCAAATTCTTTTTCTTTTCCTATTGGTGCCCCAGAATGACGATATCTTCCAAATGTTGCTTCTTGTTCTTCTAAAGCTGTTCGATCCCAAGTTTCCAGTAACATTTGAATTCTTCTCGCCACTAAGTAAGAGCCGTTTTTAGCCCATCCATCTTGAATAAAGATATACTTATCTAATTCGGATTGCTTATGTAAGGAAGGATTACCTGTTCCATCTTTAAATGAAAATAAATTCCTAGGCGTTTCTATTTTTCCATCTTTTTCTTTATATGAATTAAATCCTGCCTGACTCCACTTCATTGAAACTTCACCCTTAGCAACTCTAATTAAGTTTCTAATTGCATGAAAATTAACTTGAGGGTCATCTGAGCATGCTTGAATACAAATGTCCCCACCTGTATAAGCATCGTCTAATTGGTCTTTAGGAAAATGAGGTAAGTCTTTTAATAACTCTGGTTTATGTTTATTTAATCCCACTTTTTCAAAAAATGAAGGACTAATTCCAAAAGTAAGAGAGAGTCGATTAGCATCCAAACCAATTGTTTCTCCAGTATCAGGACTCGGCAACATTTTATTATCTCCAAGTTCTTTTACAAATTCACCATTCATCAAATGCACGCTATAATTCGTCCACAGTTTAAACATTTTTTTAACATCAGAAACGGACATTTTGTTAATAGTTAAAACTACAAAATAAATATGTTTCTGTGCATCAGTAGTGATACCAGATTGATATTTACCATAAAAATTAATTTTATTTTTAACATTCTTTTTATCTTTCGCGAAGTATTGAGAAGCCAGTATGCTTCCTCCAACTCCAGTAGAACCTATTAATAATCCTGCTCCTCCAACTCCGGCAAGCTTAAGAAAGTCTCTTCTAGCTATATAGTTCTCCTCATTAGACATCCTTTATCACTCCGTAATTACTGCCATTTGACTTAATGATTCACCTAATTTATCAACAGCTTCTGAAAGTTTTTTCGTTTCTTCTTTAGAAAGTTTTGTATAATCTTCATATCCACCATTGTCAGTTTCATATTGAGCTAATAATTTATTTACATTTTCAAATCTTTCTTGAGTGGTATCGGCAAGTTTCTTATCTTTGCTCGTAACTTTATCTTTAAAGATTTCGAATATTTTTTCTGCGCCTTCAATATTTGCTTTAAAATCATATAAATCTGTATGAGAATAAATTTCTTCTTCGCCTGTTATTTTAGAACTTGAAACTTCATTCAATAAATCAATTGAGCCTTGTAACATCAATTTAGGCGTCACATCAACAGTATCAACTTTAGCTCTTAATTCTTTAGTATCTTTTAACAATTGATCAGCAACAGGTCCCATATCTTTCGTTGTATTGTCTTCCCATAATGCTTTTTCAATTTTATGATAACCTGACCACTCGTCTTCTTTATTTTCTTCTTTCATATCCGCTAAACGTGCATCAATCTTTGGATCTAATTCTCCAAAGCTCTCGGCCACTGGTTCTGATCTTTCATAATACATACGTGCTTTAGGATATATTTCTTTAGCTTTTTCCATATCATCAGCTTTTACTGCTTCAACAAATTTCTCAGTATCCGCTAAAAAATGATCTAATTGCTCAGTGGTAAAGTCTTTATAAGCTTTAGTTTCTTTAGAAAAATCAACTTTGGCTGTTTCTTTCGTCTCTTTTTTGTTCTCAGATGTCTTTTTCTCTTCATCATTACTACATGCCGTTAAAATTAAGGCAGTCGCTAAAAATGTTGTAGCTAACTTCTTCATAATTCTACACTTCCCATCTAATTGATTATCATTATCATCTTTAATTTATTCCTATAAAGTGAAATAGTCAATAAAAATTTTATATAATTCATTAAAAATACAAATTTAACCCCTTACCTAAAGTGATTTTAAATGTAGAAACTCAATTAAAAATAATCGTCATTTATAATTGAGAATGATAATCATTAATTAAATATAAAAAACCAACAAAGTTTTATAACTTTGTTGGTTTTTAATGATATGCTTTTTGATTTAATCTTGTTCTTGCTCAAGAATTTCTTTTGATTTAGCATCTATTTTAAATTCTGTTGAATCATTATTACCTTCTTTAAGATCAATAGAATATACAAGTTGGCCATCATCTTCACTTAATGACCATTCTTTTAAGTCACCTTTTGCTTCATCTTGAGCAACTTTTAATACATCATCAAATTTTGCTACGTCGGATAATTTAAATGTTTGTTCATTGTCATCGTCATCTGTTTCTTTCTCAACATTAGCAACAGATTTATCATCAGCATTAACTAATACTTTGTTTTCATTTTGACCATCTACTAATTCTACTTTGTAGTTCCAATCGCCTGTTTCTTTTTCAAAAGATAAATCTTTCAACTCACCTTCAGATTCTTTCTGGGCTGTCTTAACAGCATCTTCAGGGGAGACTTTAACATCATCCCATTTTATAGTATTTTGAGTTGTTTTATTTGTATCTTCATCATCTTTGCTTTCATCCTTTGTTGTTTGTTCAGTTGTTTGTTCAGTTTTCTCTTCTTTTTGATCATCTTTTTGATCATCGCTTTTATCATTTCCACATGCTGCTAAAACGATGCCTGACGCTAATAATAGTGAAATCATTTTAAACTTCATACTTAATTCCTCCTTAATATTTCTTTACTTTATATATAGACCTTCCTAAATTTTCCAAACATATAATTTTAAAATTAGACAAAATTTATATTATTCGTTATGATAAAGAAACAATAAAATAGCTCGTAGTCTTATTAAGAGTAGGTGGAGGGAATTGGCCCTGCGAAACCTCAGCAACAGGCGTAAGTACTGTGCTAAATCCAACAAGTTTAACTTGAAAGATAAGAAGATTCTCTAAACAGCTCTTCTTAATCTTAAGATGAGCTGTTTTATTGTAACTAAAACTTTAGGAGGCAATATAAATGAGAACAAGAGAAGATATTTTAGCAGAATTAGCAGAGTTGAAGGCAAACCCACCAAAGAGCTTTTCAGGATCAATTGCAAAAACGGCTAAAAAGAACGAATTAATTTCAGAACTTGTAAGAATTGAAACAGAAGAACAATATTCTAGCGAATCAAACAATCGTAAATTATCATTTGATGACTTAGAAATTAATATTAGTATCACTAGAAAATAATCAAACAAAACGCCTTATCGGCTATATTAAGCTGATAAGGCGTTTTTTAAGTAAATAATTTCATATCCTTTTATTAATTAGATTCCATAATAATCTGCATTGCTACAAATTTAGCAATTTGATTACCATTTGCTGCTGCATCGATTAACTGAGATGCCATTGTATCTTTACTTTCTCCTGCTACAAACAATCCTGGAACTGATGTTTCTCCAAATTGTTCAATTTTAATTTTTCCATTTTCTTCTCTTTCAATATTTAAACCATTTAAAAATTCAAAACCCGTATCCCATTTAACACCAATTAACGCACCACTTCTAGGTATCCTTTCTCCATTTTCAAAGACAACTTCATTAATGTTTCCATCACTATGTTTAAATTCAGTTACTTCACTTTCTATTAATTTTATTTTTTTCTTATCCATGAAAGCTTTATCCTCTGCTGTTAATACAGAAAAATCTTTACTGCTTATAACTATATCTTCTGACCAGTTACTTAAAAGTAATGCCATATGCTTTACTTGTTCTGGTTGTACAGAAATGAGCAAAGATTTATTTTTTAATTCATAACCATCACACCAAGGACAGTAAAATATAGATTTACCATAGCTTTCTTTTAAACCTTTAATGTCCGGCAAAGTTTCTCTCAATCCAGTACATATCATCACTTTTTTCGTAGTATACTTTTGTTGTTTTGTTTCAACAATGAAATGATCATTTTCTTTTATCAATTTAACAACAGTGTCATTTACACGAGAAACATCTTTATATTGATCTACATCATGTTCTGCTTTAGCTCTCAGTTCTTCTGGTGTTACACCATCTTGTGTTAAAAATGCATGTGATTTTCGAGTCACTTTATTTCTTGCATTATTATTATCTATTACTAAAGTTTTCTTCAAAGCTCTACCTAAAGTTAAAGCACTAGCCAATCCTGCTGGTCCTCCACCTATTACGATACAATCAAACATTTTATACGCCGCCTTTTCTCATCTATTATAGAGTGCTAATATCTATGATTAGTCCAAATAAAAAGATTTAACTCACATTAAATCTTTTAAAGTTTTATTTTTTAAAGCTTTAGTCATTTCATCTTCTGCAGATAATAAAATTGCTTGAATTTTACATTCTGGTCCATGATTAAAGCTATCTTCTAATGTACTTTGATGTCCATCAATCGCTGTTATAATGTCATATACAGAAATTTGTTCCCAATTATTCACTAAATAATAACCACCTTTAGCACCAGAAGCTGATTTAATAACACCCGCTTTTACTAATTGAGTTAAAATTTTAGATAAATATGTTATAGATATATTTAATACTTCAGATAAACGTTTAACATTAATAGGTTGTTGCTCTTTTTTAGCAATTAAATATGCTAATGCATGCAAACCATAATCTGTCCCTTTTGAAATTTTCATAACACACCTCTTAATCATAGATATTACAACTCTATAATAGCACTTATTTAAAATTTGTCTATTCTTTTGTTTTTATGATTTGATATTTGGTAGTACTGATTACTTTTTCAGCCAGTATTTTACGTTTTCTTATTATTATTTTCACAATGCTATGACATTTAATCGATATAATTGATGTAATATCCAAAATTGGAGGCTTTAAAATATGAATGAAATCGTTATATTAACTGTCAGTGATATTCATGGTTATATTTTCCCGACTGATTATCAAACAAGTCATCAAGATTTACCTAAAGGACTATTAAAAATAAAATCCATGATATCAAATATAAAATCGCAACATGAACATGTCATTTTGATGGACAATGGAGACTTTTTACAAGGATCGCCTTTTTGTTCATATTTACATTCACAATTACATTCTAGTAAATATTTAAGTGATATATATAATGAAATTGGTTTCGATTTTGCAGTAATTGGTAATCATGAATTTAATTACGGCTTGCCTTATTTGTATGAAACGCTTAAATCTTTTGATTTTCCTGTACTATCAGCAAACATTTTTAAACATAACAAGCCTTTTACAGGTCACGACGTCATTTATATTGATAAAAACGATACAAAAATGGGCATCATTGGATTAACAACTCAATACATACCTAATTGGGAGCAGCCAGAAACAATCAAAGATTTGTCTTTTTACTCTGCTAAAGAAACTGCTGCTAAGTTAATTGAAAATGTTCGTGAGCAATCAGATATTGTCGTCGTATGTTACCACGGCGGATTTGAGAAAGACCTTCAAACTGGTGAACCAACAGAATTAATAACTGGAGAGAATGAAGGCTATGATTTACTCAATGAAGTAGATGGAATTGACGTTTTAATTACTGGTCACCAGCATCGAGAAATTGCTGAAAAGATCAATAATACTCAAGTAATTCAAGCTGGTTCAAAGGGAGATTGCTTAGGGAAAATCACTTTAAATATTGACGAAACATCCCAACAAATCATTTCATCTCAGAGTGAAATTTTATATGTAAAAGACGCCAATCCAACTATTAATGATGAAGGTACTAAGAGAAAAATAAACGAAGAAGTTAATCAATGGTTAGACCAAAAAATAACGCATTTATCAGAACCAATGTACATTGAAGATGCTTTTACCACAAGAATAAAGCCACATCCCTTAATTAATTTATTAAATTATGCTCAGATGGAAGCTAGCGGTGCAGATATTTCAGCAACAGCATTATTTGATTCTGCTACTGGATTTGGAACAGATGTCACAATGAGAGATGTTATTAATAATTATCCCTTTCCAAATACTTTTAATGTATTAGAAGTAACTGGCTCTACCTTAAAGTTAGCATTAGAACGATCCGCTTCATACTTTGCAATTATTGATAACGAATTAACCATTAATCCTGAATTTTTAGAACCAAAGCCACAACACTTCAACTATGATATGTTTGGTGGATTATCATATAAATTAAACATAAGACACCCTATAGGAGAACGCGCTCAAGATATTTATATTAAAGACGAACCATTGAACTTAGACACAACGTACAAAATAGTCGTTAACAATTATAGATCAGTTGGCGGAGGTGGCTACCATATGTTTAATGACAATCAAATAGTAAAAGAAATACAATTAGAAGGTGCAGAGCTTATCATTCAATATTTACAAAACCATTCGATTGAAACATTACCATCCATTATGGACTTTGAAGTAGTTTATTGATGATTTAATGATGACTTGTAGATTAAGTCTGGAGTTAATCTAAGGGTTCGACCAAGTTGTAGATTAAGTCTCTAGTTAATCTAAGAGTTCGACCAAGTTGTAGATTAAGTCTCTAGTTAATCTAAGAGTTTGGCTAAGTTGTAGATTTAAGTTAGGAATTAATCTAAGAGTTCAGCCAAGTTGTAGATTAAGTCTGGAGTTAATCTAAGAGATCGACCAAGTTGTAGATTAATTAGGCAGTTAATCTAAGAGATTGACCAAGTTGTAGATTAAGTCGGAAGTTAATCGAAGAGTCGGACTTCAACACCAAACAATAAAAGGCTGGGACAAATTAATTTGTCCCAGCCTTTCTTATTTCTACCCTATCGTTTCTATTGAATATTTACAGGCTTTGTAATTATATTTTTACTACCTTGTTTCAATCTTAAGTTAGCTGTTCCAGATACACCAGACTTCACTTCGACTGTATATGATACTTTAGCATTTCCTTTACTATCTGTATTTACGGTAATAGGCTTACTATAACCAAAGTCACTAGCTTGCTCGCCTTCTTTGCTTATTTTGCCTATTTGATTACCACCTTCAGTATACATACCTAACTTCAAATCTTTAATTGTACTATTTGCAGCATATCCACTTAATGATGTTGTTACTGTAAAAGTTTCACCGTTTGTTACTGAATTAGGAAATTCTAATGTAGCTGTTCCTTGAGTATTTCCTGGGTTATCATTCCCACCAGAATCTTCTGAACCGCCATAACTTCCTGGTGCAAATGTTTCACTATTAAACCATTCGTAACCTGCTTTTGGTTGTGACCAAGGTTCTGCTTGTGTTTCTTTACTGTTCTCTGGCTTTTCTGAATCTAGTAGTTGCGTTGTTTGATCTAATTTAATTCCTAATTCTTCAAATGTTGTATAGTCTTCTTTTTCACCTAACCATGTTGTTAAATTATTCAGCATCTTGCCGTTATCTTCTTCTTTAAATCCATCATATGTTTTCTTTGTACTTCCATCATCTTCTCTTTTGTATTTAGGTGTAATATCTTCAACCATGGAAGAATCTCCTATAAATGCAGCTTTACCTCTACCTACTTTAGATACGGCTATGTATGCACCTTCTTCTCTACCTCCGCCATTGTAGACACCTTGATCTACAGCATGACCCCATTTATCCGCTTCGCTCAATTTATCGGGAACGTATACTATACCTTTTGCAATTTTAGGATTTGTCACTGCAATTGTTGAACCTGCATGCATGGATACAGACTGTATGCCATTTCCAAGACCAAGTCCTTCCTCACCTTGAACAACATCAGTTGCATTGAGGTTGTTTAATGCATTATATCTAAATCTTACGCCAAAATTCTCTGATAACCAGTCAGAACTTGTAACACCTTGCATAGCTTCAGAATTCTTTTCAGCTTCAGTCATATTTTTAGTCATATCATCATATGCGCCTCTTCGATATCCATTCATCACTTCTGAAGAATCAATTCTATTATAGTTTCGGTCAGCATTATAATGATCAGAAACAAATATGACACTGCCACCATTTTTAACATAATTTAAAATGGCTTGTTGTTCAGTTGATTTAAATGGAATGTTTGCTTCAGGTATTACAAGTATCGAAACACCATTTAAACGCTCAGTCGTAATGCCTGTCTTATCTCGTAATTCTTTAACTTGGTAACCTTGTTCAGCGATTGAATTTGCATAATCTGAGAATGCGCCATCTATCACCCAATCAGCAGCACCAGCTGTTTGTCCATGCGTATTATCTACTAGTACTTGTCCTTTACCACTATCGCTACCTATAACTGGTGCTTCATCTGCATATACCGCTCCAGTTGATAATGTTGAAATTGATACCATACCTGTTAATACTAACTTTTTAAAATAAGACATTGTGACACTCCTTTATCTTTTATGTATTCATTTTAGTTTATAAAAATTTAAATAAATGAATATTAACCATATATTATATAAAAATATACATAACTCTATTGTACTTAACACACATAATGAAACTTTTACATAGTTTACCAATTTCAAACAAAATATGTATTTTCAGTGTGATAGGATTTCATATGTAGGGCATTAGAATACATATTCGGAGGCGTAAAATTATGAGGGAAAAGAAATATTTTAGTCGTCTATTCATCTTTTTATTAGGCGCAATTTTAGTATTAGCAGCATGTGGCAACGGGGAATCTAGTATCCAATCGAAAGAGTCGGATAATAAAAAAAGTGGAGATTATAAACCTGAAGAGTTAACGATTCAATTCGTTCCTTCTCAAAATGCAGACACATTGGAAGCAAAAGCAAAACCTTTAGAAAAGCTACTATCAGATGAATTAGATATTCCAGTCAAAGTATCAGTATCAACAAATTACAATACTATTGTAGAAGCAATGAAATCAAAAAAAGTTGATGTTGGTTTCTTACCTCCTACAGCATACACATTAGCACATGATCAAAAAGCAGCTGATGTTCTATTACAAGCACAACGTTACGGTGTTAAAGAGGACGGTTCAAATAGTGATGAATTAGTCGATGAATATAAATCACAATTTATTGTTAAAAAAGGTTCATATATTAAATCTTTAAAAGATATGAAAGGTAAGAAAATCGCACTACAAGATGTTTCATCAACTGCTGGTTACACATATCCTGTTGCAGAACTATTAGATGCAGGAATCGATCCAATGAACGATATGGATATTACGAATGTGAAAGGTCACGACCAAGCAATTATTGCTTTATTAAATGGAGATGTTGACGTTGCAGTTACGTTCCAAGATGCTCGTAACATTGTCAAAAAAGACCAACCTAACGTATTCAAAGATACTGAAATTGTAAAATTAACAGAACCTATTCCAAATGACACAATTTCAGTTCGTAGTGATATGGATAATAAATGGCGCGATAAATTGAAAAAAGCGTTTAAAGATATCGCTAAAACTAAAAAAGGTCATGATATTGTAAGTGAAGTTTATAGCCATGAAGGTTATGTAGACAGTAAAGACTCTAAGTTTGATGTTGTACGTGAATACGGTAAAAAAGTTAACGAAAACGAAAAATAAGATTTAAGCATGAATATTCTAATATAAAGGCTCAGCTCCTATTTAGCGAGCTGGGCTCTTTATTTAAACGAAAGGTGATTCCATATGAGTCAAATAGAATTCAACAATGTCACTAAAGTATATAAAAATGGTCATAAAGGTCTCGATAATATCAATTTAAATATAGAAAAAGGTGATTTTGCTGTCATCGTTGGTTTGTCTGGTGCTGGTAAATCCACACTACTCCGTTCAATCAATCGTCTTCACGATATCAGTGAAGGAGAAATCGTTATTGAAGGAAAATCTATATCTAAAGCTTCTGGTAAAAATTTATTAGCAATGAGACGTAATATTGGTATGATTTTTCAGCATTTTAATTTAGTAAAACGTTCTTCAGTTATTAGAAATGTCCTAAGCGGACGCGTAGGCTATCACCCTACATGGAAAATGGTACTCGGCATGTTTCCAAAAGAAGATAAACTTAAAGCATTAGAAGCATTAGATAGAGTTAATATTTTAGAAAAAGCATATAGTCGTTCAGATGAATTATCTGGAGGTCAGCAACAAAGAATCTCTATAGCACGTGCCCTTTGCCAAGAACCATCAATCATACTTGCAGATGAACCAGTAGCTTCTTTAGATCCCCTCACTACTAAACAAGTCATGGATGATTTAAAACGCATTAATGAAGAGCTCGGAATTACAATTATTATCAATTTGCATTTTGTAGATTTAGCTAGAGAATATGGCTCACGCATTATTGGCTTACGTGCCGGAGAATTAGTATTTGATGGTCCTACTTCAGAAGCAGATGATGATACATTTGCAGAAATATACGGACGTCATATTAAAAGTGATGAAAAGTTAGGAGTGAGATAAATGGACAATGACAATGATCATTTAGCACCTTATCTAGAGCGAAAATCATCATTAAAACAAATATTTTCAATATTAGTAGTAGCTGCCCTAGTTATTTGGAGTTTTTTGTATACGAAATTTAGTTTAGGCGATTTAATGTATGGTATTCCTCAAATGATGGAACTGTTTAAAAGCATGTTTCCACCAGATTTAAATTATTTATCAAATATTACAAAGCCCATGTTAGATACAATTCGTATGGCAGTTGTAGGTACTTTCATTGGTGCAATATTATCCATACCTATTTCAATGTTATGTGCGAGCAATGTTATCAAATCAAATTGGATTTCTATTCCTTGTAGATTTCTTTTAAACATTGTTAGAACAATACCTGATTTATTACTTGCAGCGGTGTTTGTAGCTATTTTTGGAATAGGACAAATTCCAGGTATTTTAGCCATTATTATTTTATCAATCAGCATCATTTCTAAACTAATGTATGAATCGTTAGAAAGTATTGATGATGGACCTTTAGAAGCAATGACAGCTGTTGGTGCTAACAAATTAAAATGGATTACATATGCTGTTATTCCACAAGCCATTGCACCTTATATGTCTTATGTATTATACGCATTTGAAATCAATATTCGTGCAGCTGCCGTTCTTGGATTAGTCGGTGCAGGTGGTATCGGATTGTATTACGATCAAACATTAGGCTTATTCCAATATCCAAAGACATTAACAATCATTCTCGTGACACTTGTTATCGTTGTGATTATAGATTTCATTAGCACGAAAGTGAGGGAGAAACTCGTATGACAAACAAAACAGAGCAACTTCATTCCCCTACTCAACAGAAAAATTTATTATATCGATGGATTTCAACTATCGTCGTTGTGATTTTATTAATTTGGGCATTCGTAGGTGTTCCAGCATTTGAAATAAAAGAACAATCAGGAACAATTATGCGTTCAATTTTAGACGGATTAATCCATCCAGATTGGTCTTACGTATACATACCTGAAGGAGAAGATTTATTACGCGGACTTTTAGAAACATTTGCAATCGCTGTAATTAGTACATTTTTATCCGCTATATTCTGTATACCATTCGCTTTTATAGCAGCAAAAAATATGGTTAAATTCAAACCCGTATCAAGTGTCAGTAAGTTTATTTTAAGTGTTATACGTGTATTTCCAGAGATCGTTATGGCCATTATATTTATAAAAGCAGTCGGACCAGGATCATTTTCAGGTGTACTAGCCTTAGGTATCCATTCAATAGGCATGATGGGTAAGCTGTTTGCTGAAGATCTAGAAAATTTAGATTTAAGTCCAACAGAATCATTAGTAGCAAGTGGTGCAAACTCCATTAAGACTTTAATGTTTGCAGTAGTACCACAAATATTACCATCGTACATCTCATTAGTATTATATAGATTTGAACTCAATTTACGATCAGCATCAATTTTAGGATTAATAGGTGCAGGCGGAATCGGAACACCATTAATATTTGCACTACAAACAAGAACATGGGATCGTGTTGGTATCATACTTATTGGATTAATCATTATGGTAGCTGTGATAGACATCATCTCAGGTAAAATTAGAAAAAAATTAGTTTAACAGTGGAAGCGACCCGAAAATTCTTGGTTTTCGGGTCGATATTTATTTTTATCGGCCTGTATTTCACGTTTCCGGAATATGTCCATATAATTGTGTAATAAAATAAGAGCCATATATAGCTCACTTTAGTACAATGTAATCGACGAAGAAAAATTGTAGAGGTGACTATATATGACTCAATTAAATATTAACGTAGACTTTGAAGAATTGGCAAGTGCTATATTTGAAAGTAACTT
>NZ_JAJNIS010000007.1:0-96242 GCF_022386375.1 Mammaliicoccus sp. K-M42
TACGAATTTACTCACGCTCGTGGTGCATCCTCATATCATCCTAAATTAATGTTAAAGATTATACTCTATTCATATACACAATCTGTTTTCTTTGGAAGAAGAATTGAAAGACTTCGATTAACTTGTGACTTAATCTACAACTTGGCAAAACTCTTCGATTAACTAGTGACTTAATCTACAATTTAGATAAACTCTTAGATTAACTTCCTAATTAATCTACAACTTGTTCAAACTCTTCGATTAACTAGTGACTTAATCTACAACTCAGCCGAACTCTTCGATTAACTCCTAACTTAATCTACATCTTATTTCATTTTTTTAAAATTATTTATGTGCCATTCTCTTTTAGTCATAGGACATTTATGTCTAAGCCTTTAACTTTTTAATTGTAAAAATAATAAAAGCGATAAGCTTCAGGAGGCTTATCGCTTTAGGGTGTGTAACCCCATCCGTTCCATTTCATAATCATATATAAAGACTTCTTACAGTTAATAATAAATTGCATGATGTTTTTTCAAATATGAAGTACATTTATTACAACTTATCATCTGTTTATAGTATAAAGTCATCAGTATAGATTATCAACGTAAATTCAAAAAAAAGATACGTCAAATTTACACTTAATTTAGTTGTAAATAGAGTCTTGTAAGTAGCAGTAGTATAACATTTATAAAAAATATCAGAAATTTCAAAAATCAATGTTTTATTTATGATATACTATTTCTAATTTAGTTATGGGAGGATAATTTATGAGCCAAACAAAACAAAAAACGTCTATTGTTAATAAATTTCTGAATTTAATAGAAAAAGCAGGTAATAGATTACCTGATCCAAGTATTCTTTTCTTCTTTTTATGTGCTGGATTAATTTTTCTTTCATGGTTTATTTCATTATTTAATATCAAAGTAGAGAATCCAGGAACAGGGAAGACTGTAGAAGTAACAAGTCTCATTTCTAGAGAAGGGTTTGGGAAAATTATTAGCGAGTCTATAACAAATTTTTCTGAATTTCCAGCATTAGGCTTAGTATTAGCGGTAATGATAGGAATAGGTGTTGCTGAGAAGTCAGGGTATTTTGATAAGTTAATGGTTCAAGTCGTACTAAAAGCACCTAGAAAAATCATTGTTCCTATTATTATATTTGTAGGCATTATAGGTAATGCTGCAGGAGACGCTGCACCAGTGGTTTTACCACCTTTAACAGCACTAGTATTTATAAAGTTAGGTTACCATCCAATAGCTGGACTTGCCATGGCATACGCCTCAGCACTTGGGGCATTTGCAGCGAATTTAACTTTAGGAATGAGTGATGCATTAGTATATGCATTTACTAAACCTGCAGCTGAATTAATTGATAAAGATATTAATTTAAATGTGGCGATGAACTGGTACTTTATTGCAGCTTCAACAATTGTTTTACTTCCTGCAATTTATTATGTAAGTATGAAAATTGTTATTCCAAGACTCGGTACATATCATCCAAATGATGATTCAAATGAGGATGAATCAAATAATGAAATTACTACAAAAGAAAGAAAGGCTTTAAAATTTGCTAATATCAGTTTTCTAATTGTGATAGGAGTATTACTAGCTTTATCTATACCTGAGAATGGATGGTTAAGAAATTCTGATACTGGTAGTTTAATTGAAAAATCTCCTTTAATGGATGGCGTAGGAATTGTTATTCTTGTTGTATTTTTTGTTCCAGGATTTGTTTATGGCATTGTTTCAGGAAAAATTGGAAACACTAAAGATTTAGGTAAAATGTTATCTGACTCAATGTCGACTATGGGAAGCTTCATTGTAATTGTCTTCTTTGCTGCACAATTACTTGCTTACTTGGAGTGGAGTAACTTAGGTATTGTTATATCGGTAAAAGGAGCTGAATTACTACAAGGTCAGAATGGCGTTGTATTAATTATCGGATTTATTATATTGAGTAGTTTAATTAATTTATTAATTGGCAGTGCTTCCGCCAAATGGGCAATATTAGCACCCATTTTTATACCGATGTTTATGTTGTTGGGGTACCATCCAGCATTCACTCAGATGGTATATCGAATAGGGGATTCTATTACTAATCCAATAACACCTATGATGCCATACCTACCATTATTACTTTCATATGCTCAAAAATATGATAAAAACATGAAATTAGGAACGCTAATCTCTAGTTTGATGCCTTATTCAATTGTCTTGGCAATTGTTTGGCCGATATTTATGATTATTTGGTACTTATTAGGTATACCTTTTGGACCAGGTGGAGATATTTACTTTAATAAATAAGATTATTACAAAAGAATTAAATGCTAGATATAATAATTCTATTTAATGTATATTTGTATGATGAGTATTCCATAAAATACTGTCGGTATGGTACAATCTTCATTGGTACATCTGTATCATTTGAAATGAAAAATAAGCATTATATAATATATAACAACAAATAGAAAAGGATGATTGAATGTCTCCGTTAATGTTAAAGCCTGTCTTTAAAGAACGCATATGGGGCGGTAGAAATTTAGAAAAAATGGGATATAACCTTCCAGACGGACAAATTGGTGAATGTTGGGGAATATCTGCGCATCAGAATGGGCCAAATGTAATTGCGAATGGTTTGTATGAAGGTAAAACTTTGGACCAAGTTTGGTCAGAACACCCAGAGCTTTTCGGAAATCCTTCTGAAGAAAAGTTTCCATTACTTACTAAAATTTTAGATGCTAATGATAAATTGTCAGTTCAAGTACATCCTGATGATACATATGCCTCAGAACATGAAAATGGTGAGTTTGGAAAGACTGAATGCTGGTATATCATTGATGCAAAAGAAGATGCAGAAATCATATATGGTACATATGCTAATACAAAGCAACAATTAGAAGAATTTATAAAGAATGAGGATTGGAATCATCTATTTAAACGTGTCAAAGTTGAAACAGGGGATTTCTTTTATGTTCCAAGTGGCACTGTACATGCTATAGGAAGCGGAATCATGATTTTGGAAACACAACAAAATTCTGATACAACATATAGAATTTATGACTATGATCGCATTGGTCAAGATGGTGAAAAAAGAGAACTTCATTTAGATAAGAGTATTGACGTTATTACAGTAGGATCTCAAAGTCCGAATGTACCGCCTAAAAAAATCGATGATGAAGAACAAAAAGGCATATTACTAGTGGAAAGCGAATTCTTTACAGTTGCTAAATGGCAAATTAACGGGACATTCAATTTTAGAAAACCAAGAGATTATTGCTTAGTTAGTGTCATTGAAGGTAATGGAGAAATTATTACAGATGGAAATGTGTTTGAAGTTGTTAAAGGTGATCATTTAATTTTGACTGCTGATGACTTAGATAATCATATTAACGGACAATTAGAAGTTATCGTTAGCTATGTTTAGAATGGAGAAATTAAAATGAAGAAATTTTTATATTTATCATTAGCTTGTGCTGTTATAGCAGGACTTGGATTATTCTTTGGATTGCCAAAATATCCTACTCCAGTAATACCATTTATTATTGCTTTAATAGGCTTAATCTTAGCTATCTCTACAGTTAAAGATAAAGAGATTTCAGCTGGTCTAAAGTTAGGAGGCATCCTAGTAAATTTGATGCCAACTTTAGCAGGACTATCATTAATTCTTTAAATTAATAGGAAAAAAGCAGTTGGCAAAATGTAAATTTGTCAGCTGCTTTTGTATGAATGTGTTTAAATTGAGCTATTTATTATAAGTGTTATATCTTATTTAATTTTTAAATTATTAATCTTTAAAAGTAATATACTATTATAGGGTTAATGGAAATGAAATATAACTGTAATACAAACTGTTGATATTAAAGTGTATAATTAGAAAGAATTAATACAATATAAAAAATGAAACAAGACGGGGGTAAGTTATTTTGAAGAAAAAGACAATAGCGGCATTTGTTGGTGCTTCTGTAGCGGTAGCAGTATCTTCACAGCAGGCTGAGGCAGCAACTTATAAAGTTAAAAGTGGAGATTCTTTGTGGCTTATTGCTGACAAACATAATACTTCAATTTCGAAAATTAAAAGTTTAAATAAATTAAGCTCAAATATTATTTTCCCAAATCAAGTATTACAAGTACCTGGGTCATCAAGTACATCGAATTCTAACACTGGATCTACTTCAACTACATCAACGACATATTATACAGTCAAATCGGGAGATTCATTATCTGCTATTGCAGGCAAATATGGTACATCATACCAAAAGATTATGTCATTAAATGGAATGAGAAATACTATTATTTATCCAGGACAAAGAATTAAAGTTAATGGAACAGCAACTTCTGGAAGTGGTTCGAATAATAGTGGATCGTCAAATACTTCAGGTAGCACATCTACTTATACAGTTAAATCAGGAGATTCATTATCTGCTATTGCAGCTAGATATGGCACTTCATACCAAAAGATTATGTCTTTAAATGGATTATCAAACTTCATTATTTATCCAGGACAAAAATTAAAAGTAAGTGGTACAGCATCAAACTCAGGTGGTAACACAACTTCTAATAATAACAGTGGTTATGTGCCACCAACGTTTAGCCATCAAAATTTGTATGACTGGGGTCAATGTACTTGGCATGTCTTTAACCGTCGTAAAGCTATTGGTAAACCAATTAGTACTTACTGGTGGAATGCTAATAACTGGGCAAGTGCTGCAGCAAAAGATGGTTATAGAGTAAATCGTACACCTGCTGTAGGATCAATCTTACAATCATCTGCTGGATATTACGGTCATGTATCATTTGTTGAGCGTTTAAATTCAAATGGTAGCATTCAAGTTTCAGAAATGAACTTTGCATCATCACCAGGTATAACAACTTATAGAACAATACCTGCTTCACAAGTATCTAGCTATAATTTTATACATTAAATACTCAAAACTGGGACACTTTGATGTCTCAGTTTTTATTTGAGTAAACATAGACATGAGTGTGAATGTCTTATACAATGTTAATATTAATATGTTGTTAAAAAAGTAAATACAAAGTGCGTTTTTTCATAGAAAATAAAATCATGACATCATAACAATTTTGATTATGACAATCGATAATTATTGATATTAAGGAGTATACATATGTCTGAAGAAAGAAACTACTTTTGGTTAAATTGTGGATATAATAGATGGAATCATACAGAACCATTAGAAGGTCAAATAGCAGTATTTGAATCAGGAGCAAGCTTTAATCCTAATCAAGGATATCATGCTTTTAAAACTGCAAAACCTGGAGATAAAGTAATTTACTATCAAGTTCAAAATCAAGTAGGATTGTTAGGATTTGGAGAAATTGTTCATGTTCAATCAGGTGGCAATCAAAAGGTTAGCATCCACTTTAAATTTGAACAATCTTTAACGATGTTATCTATCGAGTATTTAAAGAGAAGTGAACAATTAGAACTAAGAATTAAACAAATTACAGATCAATTGTTTAATCGTATTTCTAAAGAAGAGTTCGAACTAATTATTGGGTTAGGACAAGGTGCTATTAAGATTCCTAGATATTTCCTATTATCTGAAGAAATCCAATTTGAAGAAAATGAAACTTATACAATATTTACGCATACTGTAAATGGAATTAAAAGAAATGGTTACATCTATTACACTCAGCTAGAAATAGGTGATCAGATTGTATTCTTAAATAGAAATGCTAATCACTCAATAATTGGAATAGGTGAAGTATCTGATAGTATACATAAATTACCACCACAGCCAGGTAGAACAGATTCTACATGTATTACAGTTAAGTATCATAAAGATATTAATCCTGTAAGTGTTGGAGATTTAAATAAACATCAAGCCTTAAAAAAATTATACTTCTTACAAGAAAATTCCAAACAATCAATTGCGAATTTAACTAAAGCACAATATGATGCAATGATAGATATGAGCAATGGGACGTATGAACAAAGTTCAAATCAACAGTACGAAATGTCAGTACCACGTGAGCAAGAAAATGAACATAAAAAAGATAAGCCTATTATTCTTATGCTTTGTGATAATAAAGAAGATGGTTTGAAAAAAGCTAAACATTATGTTGAGCGTGAACTTGCTAAAGGTATTTATACTGTAGGACACCCAGATTTTACAGAAGAAATGTTATATGGAAGATACTTGCCAAACGAAAGTGGTGCATTGTATTACAGAGAAGGATTCATCACAGGTCATATTACAAGTTCTGAAAGAGAATGGCTCGTTATTGACCAGTTTGAAAGAATAGATCCAGAAATATTCCAATTATTCTTAAATGTGTTAGATGGTAATGAAATGACAATACCTAGATATAATCACGAAGGAAAAATGGTGAAATGGAGTTTAGAAAAAGACTCATTCTATCATCATAATCCAAAGTGGCGAATGATAGGATTGTGCTACGGTTCAATAGAAGATATTAAAGAACAATATTCACATCAATTTTTAAAACATTGTAGAGTATTACATGTAGGTTAATAAGTATGAAGAGCTATGGATATAAATCCTAAATCAAAATAAATAAGCATATCACTAAACTGATTTTTTAAAGTTTACAGTGATATGCTTATTTTTTTATCTTACGATTTTGTACGTGCATGCTTGCCTAGGGGTATGGCTCGAGCCTGTAGTCTCTCACACATACTATTCCCTCAGGCGTCAGCACTTACAAAATCGTTGGAATATCTATTTTTATATAATCTTGCGATTTTGTACGTGCATGCTTGCCTAGGGGTATGGTTCGAGCCTGTAGTCTCTCACTCATACTTTTCCCTCAGGCGTCAGCACTTACAAAATCGTTGGAATATCTATTTTTATTCAAAAAATGAACACTCCTTATCAGCAATTTTTATAGAACTTGCTTATACTGTATCTCTTATTAGCAATTTTGGTAGATCCTGCTTATAACGCACCTCATATCAGCAATTTTGGTAGAACCTGCTTATAACGCATCTCTTATCAGCAATTTTGGTAGAACCTGCTGATACTGTATCTTTTATCAGCAATTTTGGTAGAACCTGCTTATACTGTATCTCATATCAGCAATTTTGGTAGAAGCTGCTGATACTGTATCTCATATCAGCAATTTTGGTAGAACTTGCTTATAACGCACCTCTTATCAGCAATTTTGCTGAAATTTGCTGATACTACACCACTCCATTTATTTAATATTTATCAATTTGGGTTTATTATTTACCGAATATTCTGTAAGATAAGAATATGATTACGTAAATTTTTATCAATAAAATAGCGAAGGGGTCATTTTATGGAGAAAATCGTAGCATTTTCTGATTGGTTATGGGGGTATCCAATCGTAACACTTTTATTATTATCTAGTTTATTTTTAACGTTATATTTAGGCTTTATTCAATTTAGACATTTCGGATATATGATGAAACAAACGTTTGGAAGTATTAACAAAGAGCCAAAGGGTGAGGGAACAATCACACCAAGACAAGCTTTAACATCTGCATTGTCTTCTACGGTTGGTGCAGCGAATATTGTCGGTGTTCCTACTGCTATTATGATGGGTGGTCCTGGTGCTGTATTTTGGATGATGGTTATTGCATTTTTAGGTATGGCTTTAAAATATAGTGAAAACGTATTAGGTATTCATTATCGTGAAAAGAATGATAAGGGAGAATATGTAGGTGGACCAACTCATTACATGAAAAAAGGTTTCAAAAATAAAAAAGTTGGACTCATATTCTCTTTCGTATTCGCATTTGCTTTAATGATCGAACTTATTCCAAGTATTATGGTACAAGGGAATTCAGCAGCAAGTGCGGTTGAAGATACATTCAATATTGATATGGGTATTACTGGTATATTTTTAGCTGTAGTAGCAGCAATGGTTGTATTCGGAGGTATTAAGCGTATTGCAACATTTACAGAAATGATAGTACCTATAATGGTTGGATTATACTGTATTATGGGCTTCATTATCATTATCATTAATATTCAACATGTACCGAGCGTTATCGCATTAGTAGTTGAAAAAGCATTTAATCCTGATGCTGCTTTAGGTGGTAGTTTTGGTGCAGCACTTGCAACTACTGTTCGTTGGGGCTTTGCTAGAGGTATTTACTCTAATGAAGCAGGTTTAGGTACTTCACCAATTGCACATGCAGCTGCAAAAACAGACCATCCTGTAAGACAAGCGTTCTGGAGTGTAAGTGAGATCGTTGTAGATACTTTAATTATTTGTAGTACAACTGCATTTGTTGTACTTGTTACAGACGTATGGAAAGATGACGATGCGAAAGGACAATCTGCTGCGTTAACTGCAAGAGCGTTTAATAGTGCTTTTGGTACTTTTGGAAGTTGGATAGTTTCTATTTCAATGGTATTCTTCGTCTTCTCAACAATAATAGTTGTTATATATTATGGATCTAGAATGGCAGAATACTTATTTGGACTAACAGCTGGATTCATAATGAAAATCATTTATGTATTATCAATTGCACTTGGGGCATTTGGTGCAGGTACACAATTATGGAACTTATTAGATATTGCTTTAGCATGTATACTAATTCCAAATATAATTGCAGTTGTCATATTAGCTCCTAAAGTAAAAGAGTTAACTAAAGAATTCTTTACAGGTAAGGAATTTTATTTGAAAGATAAAAAAGGTAAATAGTATGATTCATTTAATTTAATACAGTAAAAAGATTATAACCAAAAGTGTTATAATCTTTTTTTATTTTAACAATAAACGTTCATATATAGAATTTGTGAGTAACTCATAACGGTTGGCAAATTGACCACTAAAAAATACATAAAATGTCAAATATTTTATTAAATTCCATATTGATGTTATTTAATTTTGTGTTAAAATTATTTTAAGATAATTTAATTAACTATTAATTAGGAGGTCCAGACTATGAAGACTCAATCTTATTCAGAGGCAATCACAGCATGTTCCGAATTCTTTGACTACCAAAATAAAATTGATAATATCTTTTTAGTTATTGAACAGAAGTATGGTCTAAAGAAACACGAATTTTTCTTCTTAATGAAGTTGAATGAAGTGGAAGAGGTACATCTTAAAGATGCAATCGAAAAAGGTTATATAAAACAAAATAAATCGGCTCGTGCTATAAAGAGACTATTTGAGAAAAAATATATATTAAAAAATCGATTAAAATCTGATGAAAGAGCTGTTATAATACGTTTTAATGATGAATATAAAGAAGAGTTTAATATAATAATGAAAGAAGTATTGTTAATGCTTAAAGAAGATTAATAATGATGTACATACATGGACCTATAAATTTATTGTAGGTCCATGTAAATATAGTGTTGAATAAATAAAAATAAAATAATTCAATTGGGAATGTAAGCGCTTTAATTATCAAGGAGGTTTCTCGATGGAAAATGAGTCTTTATCTAAGAATAATATAAGTTTCATTTGGGCAGTTGTTCCTTTTTTGTTTATGATTATTAGTATGTTGTTTACAGTAGTTGTATTAGAACAAGCACCACATATTCCACTTATGATAGGTACTGCAATAGCAGCAATCGTAGCTTTTTATCATGGCTTTAGTTGGAAAGAAATAGAAGAAATGATGTATAAAGGTATAAGATTAGCTTTACCTGCTATTGTCATTATAATTTTAGTAGGATTAATTATCGGAGCATGGATAGGTGGGGGTATAGTAGCCACAATGATTTATTATGGCTTAAAATTAATAACACCTTCTTTATTTTTAGTAACGATAACTGTTATATGTGCAATTGTTTCATTAGCAATAGGTAGTAGTTGGTCAACAATGGCAACAGTAGGTGTAGCTGGAATGGGTATAGGTTTGAGTATGGATATACCTGCTGGCATGATAGCTGGTGCTATTATTTCAGGATCTTACTTTGGCGATAAAATGAGTCCTCTATCAGACACTACAAACTTAGCAGCTGGTTTAACGGGTACAGATTTATTTGAGCATATAAAACATATGTTTTATACAACCGTACCTGCAGTAATCATTTCATTAATTGTATTTTTTATTTTAGGACAACAATTTTCAGTTTCTAATATGGATCAAGGAAAAATTGATGGTATTAACTCTGAAATGTTAGATAACTTCACGATTTCACCTTGGCTATTAATAGTGCCAGTTATCGTTATAATTTTAGTTGCATTAAAAGTACCAGCAATTCCTGCACTTGTAGTAGGTATTATATTAGGTTTCTTATCACAAATCTTTATACAAGGTGGAAGTCTTCATGATAGTGTTCAAACACTACAGACAGGGTATGTACTCGATTCTAAAAATGATTTAGTAAAAGAATTATTTAATAGAGGTGGATTAGAATCCATGTTCTATACCATTTCGATGACGATTGTTGCAATGACATTCGGAGGTATTCTTGAATATTCAGGTATGTTGAAATCGATTATCACGCAAATATTGAAAGTAGCCAAAGGAACTGGCGGTCTTATTGCATCAGTTATTGTTTCGTGTATAGGAACAAATGCTTCATGTTCAGAACAATACATATCGATTGTAGTTCCATCAAGAATGTATATCAAAACATTCTTAGATAGAAGATTACATCCTAAAAACTTATCTAGAGCATTAGAAGATGGTGGTACTGTCACTTCGGTATTCTTCTTATGGAATACATGTGGTGTATTTATCGCACAAACATTGAATGTAAATGTATTAGAATATGGTTTGTATGCAGTGTTCAATTATACAGTTCCAGTTATATCGATAATATTTGGATACATAGGATTTAAGGTCATTTCTATTAACGAAGAAGAATATAAAGAATTTAGTAAAGCTACATAAATAGAAACCGAGACGATACAATTCGTCTCGGTTTTATTTGTAATAATGTAGTGTTACTTTTAAAGAAATAGATATAGGAGTGAATGATATGGCTATTGTTTATTATGATGGTGATTGTGGATATTGTAACAGAGCGGTTATGTGGTTAATTGGTCATAAGATTTCTTCTAGATTTCAGTTTGCTCAATTAGAAGGAGAATATGGAAAGAATTTAGCTAATGTAAGACCAGATTTGAAAAATATAGATTCTATTGTAGTTGTGGATGGTAAAGATGTATATATTAAATCAGATGCAGTTATACATTTATTAAAAAATATTAAAAATTATCAATTACTTGGATGGTCGTTAAAATTTGTTCCGAGATTTATTAGAAATGCAGGATATGACTTATTTGCTAAAATTCGACATAGTTTACAATTTAAAAATGAATGTAAGTTGCCAACAATTGAAGAAAGAAAATATTTTTTAGATTGATATTGCATAAATAATTAGAGCGTGGTATCCTTTTGTGTAAACGGTTACACAAAAGGAAGTTGAAGTATGGCAACAATTAAACAAGTTGCTCAATATGCAGGAGTATCGGTTGCAACTGTATCTAGAGCATTAAACAAAAGTGGTTATGTTAAAAAAGAAACTCAAGATAAAATTGATAAAGCAATTCAAGATTTAAATTATAGTCCAAATGAAACAGCAAGGACATTATACAAACGCAAGTCTAAAATGATTGGTTTGTTACTTCCTGATATTAGTAATCCATTTTTTACAGTAGTTGCAAGAGGTGTTGAAGACGAAGCAATGGCTAAGGGCTATCATATTATTTTAGGCAATGGTGATAGTAATGATGAGAAAGAGCTTGCGTACTTAAACACTTTTAATGTACATAATTGTAGTGGCATTATAGCATCACAACTTTCAAGCAAGGAAACATTTGATTCTTTTAAATCTTATAATATGCCATTTGTATTATTAGATCGTGTATATGAAGATCACGAATTTGTAGAAACGAACCATCTTAAAGGCGGACAGCTTCAAGCTGAAGTGATAATTAAAGGAAAAGCTAAATCAGTTCTCATTTTAGAACAAAATTTAAATTATAAATCATTTAGAGAAAGATTTAATGGAGCTAAATCAGTATTGGATCACGCTAAAGTAAATTACATATCTGCAAATGAGCTAGAACTATCTGACGATGAATTAATTAATATGATTAAAGAATATAGTATAGATAGTATAATTTGTAGTAATGATGTTGGTGCATTTAAAGTAATGAGCATACTGTATAACTATAATTACAATGTACCAAATGATATACAAGTTGTAGGTTATGACGATATACCTTTATCAATTACGTATTCGCCAAGTTTAACTACGATACATCAACCTGCATATTTAATTGGTAAAAAGGCATGTCAGCAATTGATAAAGCAATTAGAAGGTAAAAAAAGAGAACATCATCAAGTATTAGATGTAACTTTAGTAGAAAGACAATCAACAAGGAGAGATTAATATGAAGAAGATAACAGTAATTGGTAGTATGTCTATAGATTTAGTCGTTTCAGCTTCTAAAAGACCAGGTAAAGGTGAAACAATCTTAGGAGACGATTTCTTTACAACACCAGGAGGAAAAGGCGCTAATCAAGCAGTTGCAGCAGCAAGATTAGGTGAAAAAGTACAAATGGTAGGTAGAATTGGTGAAGATGATTTTGGTAAAGAAATATATGGAAATTTAAAAAATAATCATGTTATTGTGGATGGTGTGGAACCCGTTACACATGTTCCATCTGGTACTGCACATATTACTTTATCAGAGCAAGACAATAGTATTATAGTTGTTCCTTCAGCAAATAATGAAGTAACGCCTGATTTTGTAAAGAAACATTTAGAAGCTTTAACTGAAGGAGATATTGTATTGCTACAACAAGAGATACCGAGTGAAACGGTTGAATATGTCGTAGAATTTTGTTCAGAAAATGGTTTAGTTTCAATATTAAATCCAGCCCCTTATAGAGAAATCAATAAATCGATTATCGAAAAAGTTGATTATTTAACTCCAAATGAAACAGAAAGTGATGAAATGTTCAAAGGTGATTTAGATGATGCACTTTCAGCTTATCCTATGAAATTGATTGTAACTTTAGGTGATAAAGGTGCTGTTTATCATAATGGTAAAGAAAAAGTTCAAGTAGATGGATTTAAACGTGATGTAAAAGATACAACAGGTGCTGGCGATACATTTAACGGTGCGTTTGCTGTTGCATTACAGAAAGAATACAACTTAGAAAAAGCTTTAGCGTTTGCTAATTTAGCAGCAAGTTATTCAGTTACGGGCATGGGTGCTCAAGGTGGAATGCCAACGTTAGAAGATATTAAAGGAGAATGGAATGTATAAAACAGGGATATTAAACAGCGAAATATCAAAAGTATTAAGTGATCTTGGACATACTGATCGAATTGTAATAGCAGATTGTGGATTACCTATACCAAAAGGCGTACGTAAAATAGATTTAGCACTGTCTTTTGGTGTACCAAGTTTTGAAAGCGTTTACGAACTGGTATTAGAACATATGGCAGTACAAAAAATGATTTTTGCAGAAGAAATTAAATCTGATAATCCAGAGCTTTTAAAAAAAGTTAATCAAAGTGATGTAGAAAAAGAATATATATCACATGAGAAGTTTAAAGAAATGACACGAAATACAGTTGCTATTATTCGAACAGGAGAAGCAACACCATTTGCAAATGTCATTTTAGAAAGTGATGTTTTATTTTAAAGGAGGGGTTCTATGTTAGAAATGGCTGGAATACATAAAGCGTTTGGCCAAAATAAAGTATTAACTGGTGTAGACTTTAATCTTAAAGAAGCTTCTGTCCATGCACTTATGGGAGAAAATGGTGCTGGAAAATCTACATTGATGAAAATTCTTGTAGGTATTCATGCAAAAGATAAAGGTGAAATTAAATTTCAAAATAAGAACGTAGAATATAAAGATGCGCAAATGTCAGAAGATGCAGGTATTACATTTATTCACCAAGAGCTAAATATTTGGCCAGAATTAACTGTACTTGAAAACTTATTTATCGGTAAGGAAATGAAAAATAAGTTTGGCATTTTAAATGAGAAAAAGATGAAAAAAGAAGCTTTAAAAGTATTTGAAAAATTGAATTTCAACATTTCATTAAAGAAAGTTGCTGGCAAATGTTCTATTGGTGAACAACAAATGATTGAAATTGCTAAAGCTTTAATGACAAATGCAAAAATAATTATCATGGATGAACCAACAGCCGCCTTGACGGATAAAGAAATCACACAATTATTTAAACTCATTAAGACACTACAAAAGCAAGGTGTTTCATTTGTATATATTTCTCATAGAATGGCAGAAATATTTGAGATTTCAGATGAAATAACAGTGATGAGAGATGGTAAAACCGTATTGTATAAAGAGACTAAAGATACAAATTATGATGAAATTGTTAAGTCAATGGTGGGCAGAGATTTAACTGAACAATTTCCAAAAAGAACTGTGACACCAGGTGAAACTGTTATGGAAGTGAAGTCACTCAGTAATGATGTACAAGGTATTAAAGATATATCGTTTTCATTGAAACAAGGTGAAATACTTGGGTTTAGTGGTTTAATGGGTGCTGGAAGAACAGAAATTATGAGAAGTCTATTCGGAATAGATAAAGGCCATAAAGATATTGAAATTAAAGGCAAATCCGTTTCCATAAAAACACCGGAAGATGCAATGAAACACGGTTTAGGTTTAATTACAGAAAATAGAAAAGACGAAGGATTAATTCTAGATTTCTCAATTGAACATAATATGGTATTACCGTCATTGAAAAGTTTTTCAAATAAAGGCTTTATTAAAGAGCAATCAACACATGTATTTGCAGACCAAATTAGTAAAAGACTAAATATTAAGACTGATCGCAAAGCACTTGTTTCATCACTTTCAGGTGGTAATCAACAAAAAGTCGTGTTAGCAAAATGGATTGGCACAGGAGCTCAAATATTGATTTTAGATGAACCGACTAGAGGTATTGATGTTGGTGCGAAAAGAGAAATTTATCAACTGATGAATGAATTAACTGAACGTGGTGTTTCAATTATTATGATATCTTCAGAACTTCCTGAAGTAATCGGTATGAGTGATCGCGTGATTGTTGTTCAAGAGGGTAGCATTAAAGGTGAAGTTGAACACGAATATATTACAGAAGAAAATATTATGACGTTAGCTACAGGAGGGGAATTACATGCAACAAATCACAGCTAAGACATCTTTTGTCGAAAAAATCATTCCATTTATAGGACTTATCTTATTAATAGTAGTAATTAGTATTATGAACTCAGCATTTTTAGATTTATCTAACCTATTGAACTTATTACGACAAGTTTCTATTAACGGGTTAATAGCATTTGGTATGACATTTGTTATTCTAACTGGTGGAATTGACTTATCTGTCGGTTCTATACTTGCTTTATCAAGTGCTTTCACA
Source organism: Mammaliicoccus sp. K-M42 (assembly GCF_022386375.1). Taxonomy (NCBI): domain Bacteria; kingdom Bacillati; phylum Bacillota; class Bacilli; order Caryophanales; family Staphylococcaceae; genus Mammaliicoccus; species Mammaliicoccus sp. K-M42. Next base: position 15,296 of record NZ_JAJNIS010000007.1, read on the forward strand.
GCCATTTTAATTACAAGCGGTTTAGATCCAATAGTTGCACTCATAGTTGGGGTGCTAGGTGGATTCTTATTAGGTGTATTTAATGGAATATTAGTAACATTCGGTAGCATGGCACCATTTATTGCAACACTTGCTACTATGACTATATTTAGAGGCTTAACGCTCGTTGTAACAGATGGTAATCCAATAACAAGTTTAGGCGACAGTTATATGTTCCAACTGTTTGGTAAAGGTTACTTTTTCGGAATTCCAGTACCAGCAGTCACAATGATCATTGTATTTATCGTATTAGCAATTATTTTACAAAAGACAACATTCGGTAGACATACATATGCTATCGGGGGGAATGAAGTAGCTTCAAAAATTTCTGGTATTAAAGTAAATAGAGTGAAAATTTTAATCTATGGTATTTCAGGTTTAATGTCAGCATTAGCTGGTGCAATTTTAACTTCACGTTTAAATTCAGCTCAACCAACTGCAGGTACATCATACGAATTAGATGCTATTGCTGCAGTGGTATTAGGCGGAACTTCTTTAACTGGAGGTAAAGGTCGTATCGTAGGAACACTAATTGGTGTGCTTATTATTGGTGTACTTAATAATGGATTAAATTTACTAGGTGTATCATCGTTCTATCAACAAGTTGTAAAAGGTATTGTTATTTTAATAGCAGTCTTAATCGATAGAAAAAAATAATCAATTAAAGTGAGGAGAAACAAATGAAGAAAATTTTAATCCTGTTAATGACTACCATATTATTTTTATCAGCATGTTCACTTGAATCACCATTGAAAAAAGGTAATCAAGGAAAGACAAATAAAAAGAAATCAGAAGTTACAATTGGGGTAAGTGTTTCAACATTGAATAATCCATTCTTTGTTTCTATTAAAGATGGTATTGAAAAAGAAGCGAAGAAACAAGGTATGAAAGTTAAAGTAGTAGATGCTAGAGATGATTCAGCTAAGCAAACTAATGATATAGAAGATTTAGTTCAGCAACAAGTTGACTATTTAGTTGTCAATCCAACTGATTCAAGTGCTATTTCAAGTTCAGTGCAATCAGCTAACAATGAAGGTATTCCAGTAATTACTTTAGACAGATCTGTTGATAAAGGAGATGTCGCTACATTTATCGCTTCTGATAATGTAGAAGGTGGTAAAATGGGTGGTCAATTTATTCTAGATGAACTTGGTAAAAAGGCTAAAGTAGCTGAATTAGAAGGTGTACCAGGAGCTAGTGCAACAAGAGAAAGAGGTAAAGGTTTCCATGATGTAGCAGACAAATCACTTGATGTTATTGCTAAGCAAAGTGCTAAATTTGATCGTGCAGAAGGATTGAATGTAACTCAAAATATTTTACAAGCACATCCAGATGTAGAAGCAATTTTCTCACATAATGATGAAATGGCGCTTGGTGCAATAGAAGCTATTGGAGATAAAGATATCATTGTCGTTGGATTTGATGGTAATGAAGATGCAATGAAATCAATTAAAAGTGGTAAACTTGATGCTACAGTCGCACAACAACCAGATAAAATGGGTAAAGCTTCTGTAGACTCTATCATCAAACTGATGGATGGTAAGAAAGTCGACAAAGAAATTAAAGTACCACTAACACTTGAAAAAGCTAAATAAATGTTTATCCATTTGGAAAGAAGGTATTAGCCTAATAAAGGTTATACCTTCTTTTTTTCTCTCTTTTCCTTATTTATAATAATTATAAATAACTAGGTATAAAACGTTGACAGATTAGAATGATTATAATATAATAATTATTGTAATCAAGGATTTTAATTTTAGAGGAGTGGAAATTAATGACAAACAATAAAGAAGTAATCGAAGTATTAAACAAACAAGTAGCAGAGTGGACAGTATTATATACTAAACTCCACAATTATCATTGGTATGTTAAAGGACCAAACTTCTTCTCACTACATGCAAAATTTGAAGAATTATATAATGAAGCAAGCGTATATATAGACGACTTAGCTGAGCGTATATTAGCAATAGAAGGTAATCCAATAGCAACATTGAAAGAAGCATTAGAATGGTCAGTAATTGAAGAAGCTGAGAAAAACTTAACAGCTAATCAAATGGTTGAACAATTATCTAAAGACTTTACAACAGTAATTGCACAACTAGAAGAAGGCATCCAATTAGCAGAAAAATTAGACGATGACATGACAGGTGATATGTTATTAGCTATGGTAACAAGTCTTGAAAAACATAACTGGATGTTAAAATCATTCTTAGGCTAATCATTAATAAAATTGTATATTAGTTAAAAGAGTGTATTCAAAAAGCTGAGACAAATTAATTGTCTCAGCTTTTTTTATAGGTCATATATATTCACACAAGTCGAAAGAAGTGTGAATGTCTTATATAAGACATTCTTGGTCCACTCTTTTTCATTACATATTTTGTAACCGCATTCACTTGAAATGAAAATTATAAAAAACAGTGATATCATTAATAGAATAATAATTTTTTATACAGGGGGGATAACATGGAGGAGCTCTATGAAGCTTTAAAGAAACATATGGATGATGGTCGTGTTTCTAAAGAAGTTGCTGATCTTTCAAGTTATAGTTTTGATGCTTCTTTCGGAGAGTTTATGCCTGATATTATTTGTCAGCCTATGTCTACGGAGGAAGTTGTTCATATTGTTAAATTGTGTAATCGATATGATGTCCCAATTTATCCAAGAGGAAGTGGTACGAGCTTGAGTGGGGGTCCGCTTGCTGTATATGGTGGTATTGTGCTCGATTTCTCAAGGTGGGACAATGAAATAACAGTTTATGAGAATGACTTAATGATGGAAGTTTCACCAGGTGTTATAACTGAAAAGATTCATAAAGTAGCTGAATCGTATGGGCTAATGTATCCACCTGATCCTTCAAGTTCTAGAGTATCTACAATCGGTGGAAATTTAGCTGAAAATGCTGGTGGACCGAGATGTTTAAAATACGGTGTAACGAAAGATTACGTTGTAGGATTAGAAGTCGTAACGGCAAATGGAGATGTGATTCATTGTGGGGGTCGTACTGTAAAAAATGTAACAGGCTATGATATGACTAAATTAATTGTAGGTTCGGAAGGAACACTAGGTATTATTACTAAAGCTACTTTACAACTAATTCCTAAACCGATAGGTACTAAGACAGCTATGCTGCAGTTTGATGATTTTATTACATCTGGAAAAGCTGTTTCTAAAATTTTAAGATCTGGTATATTACCTTCTAAAATTGAGATAATGGACAAATATTGTGTTGATGCAGTTTTATCAACACATCCAATTGAGAATGTAACTGCTGATTCTGAATCAGTATTATTAGTAGAATTGGATGGACATCCTTTAGCTTTAGAAGCAGAGATGAGAATAATTGAAGAAACGTGTGCAGAATTACCTGGATGTAAGGTGCTCATTGCGCAAAATGAGAAACAAGCATCAGAATTATGGGAAGTGAGAAAGCTTGTATCACCTGCGATTGTAAAATTTGGTCCTACTAAAATTAGCGAAGATACGAGCGTACCAGTTAGCCAAATACCTGCATTTTTTGAAGAAATAGAAAGAATAAGACAAACTTATGATTTAAATTTAGTTGTATTTGGTCATGCCGGTGATGGTAACTTACACCCAAATATTATTACTGATAAACGCAAACCTGAAGAAATGAAACGTGCTGAAGAAGCAGTTGCTGAAATATTTAAAGCTGCATTAAAATTAGGTGGCACATTAAGTGGAGAACATGGCATTGGATTATTTAAAAAACCGTTTATGTACAATGAATTTGATGAAGCGGGTATGAAATTTATGAAAGATGTAAAAGAAGCATTAGATCCAAATAATCGTTTGAATCCAGGCAAAATATTCCCAGACGAGAATGAAAGGTTTGTGTTAGTCCATGACGATTAATTTAATTGATAAATTGGAATATGATGCGACTTTTGATTGTGTTCAGTGTGGATTTTGTTTACCATCTTGTCCTACATATTTAACGATGAAAGAAGAAAAACATTCGCCACGCGGCAGAATTAATTTAGTTAAGTATGCTGTAGAAGGAAAAGCAGAGTTAAAAGATTTAGAAGAAGCTATAGATTTATGCTTAGGATGTAGACAATGTGAAACGGTTTGTCCAACTAATGTACAGTATGGTGATATTTATGAATCTGCGGTTGAAGTATTAAGAGAAAACAGAAATAAAAAATTAGACACTCAATTAATGTCTATATTTTTAGAACGTAATTATATGTTAGACGCCATGTATAAAGGTTTGAAATTGTATCATTCACCATTAATATCTACAATTATAAGTAAGACAAAAGCATTGGATGTATTGCCTGAAAGACTAGGAAAAATGGCATCGATATTACCACCCGTTAAAAAAGAAAAGACTAATATACAAAATCCATTTAGAACTAAGAAAACGACAGTTGGATTCTTTAGAGGTTGTATGATGGATGCATTTTTCTCAAATATTAATGATTTAGCAATAAAAATATTAGAAGCACATGATATTCAAGTTGTAGAAATTAAACAGCAAACATGCTGTGGCGCACTTCAACATCATGCAGGTGAAATGGAAAAATCAAAAAAATTAGCTAAACTAAATATAGAAGCACTTGAAAAATATGATGTAGATTATTATGTAAATGCTATTGGAGGTTGTGGGGCATCTTTAATAGAATATGATCATTTATTGAGAAATGATGAAGAGTGGAAAGATAGAGCAGAAGTATTTGTTAATAAAGTAAGAGATATATCTGTCATTTTAGATGATATTGAGTTGAATTTAGATGTACCAATCCATACTAGAGCAACTTATCAACCATCATGTCACTTACAAAACGTTCAACATGTATTTAATGAACCAGAGAAAATTATTCAGCAAATTAAAGGACTAGAATATAAAATTTTACCAGAAAAAGATATTTGTTGTGGTTCTGCAGGTATATATAATATTGTAAATTATGAAGAATCAATGGAAATATTAAATAGAAAAATGACGCATGTTGCAAAAGTAGAACCGCAATTAATTATTACATCTAATCCAGGATGTCACTTACAAATGTTGTTAGGTGTAAAAAATGAAGGATTAGAAGAAAAAATTAAAGTAAAACATATCGTAGAAGTCGTAGCAGAAGCATGCGGCATAAAATAAAAGTGGCTGAGACAATTAATTTGTCCAGCCACTTTTATTTATTATTCAGCTATTTCTAAAGCAACTTCCATCATTTGTGTGAAAGAGTTTTGTCTTTCTTCTGCAGTTGTAGCTTCGTCTCTTAGTAAATGATCACTTACTGTAAAGATACCTAAAGCTTTTTTACCTGCTGCTGCTGCGTTTACATATAATCCAGCAGATTCCATTTCTACACCTAGGATACCTAATCTAGACCATTTGCTCGTTACTTCTGTATCAGCATTGTAGAAAATGTCACTTGATAAAATATTTCCAACATGAGTTGTTGCACCGATTTCGTCTGCTTTGTTTTTAGCATTTGCAACTAATCCGAAATCTGCAATTGGAGCGAAATAACCAGGAATGTTGAATTGATCAACATAGTGTGAATTAGTAGAAGCGCCTTGAGCAATAATAATATCATATAAGTTGATATCTTCTTGCATCGCACCACATGAACCAATTCTAATAATTGTATCTACATCAAAGAAATTATATAGTTCGTATGAATAAATACCAATTGAAGCAATTCCCATACCTGAACCCATTACAGATACTTCTTTTCCTTTATAAGTTCCTGTGTAACCTAACATGTTTCTTACATCATTAAATTGTTCAACATTTTCTAAGAAATTTTCAGCGATAAATTTAGCACGTAATGGATCCCCTGGCATTAGTACTGTTTTTGCAATTTTCACACCATTTGGTTGAATATGTGGTGTCCCTTGAGTCATAACTATCTTCTCCTTCAAATATAAAAGTTTTTTCATTTTAAAGATAACATTTGTTTCAATTTTTTGCGAATTTTTGTACGATAAGAGTGAAAGAAAGTGGTGAATAGGGATGGATTTACAAAAGAATAAAGATAGTATCAAAATTGCAAAGCTCTATTATCAAGAAGGAATGAGTCAAGAAGCAATAGCTAAAAAGATGGATATTTCAAGACCTACAGTATCAAGATTATTAAATCATGCGAAAGATCATGGATTTGTAACGGTTAAGATAGATGACCCATATGAAGATGCTGAAAGTTTAGCCTCACTCATAAAGTCGAAATATAATTTAAAGGATTGTATCGTTCAACATGCATCATACAATGATTATTTAAATATACAAAGTGCAATTGGTAAAAGAACTGCAGAATATTTAACTCAAATTGTGAAAAGTGGAGATAAAATTGGCATTAGTTGGGGTAAAACGATGTATCAAGTGTCTCAATATTTAGAGCAAAGTCATTTGAAAGATATAGGCATCATACAGTTGAAAGGGGGAATCAGCTTTTCACACGTAGATACGCGAAGTCATCAAATACTTGAAAGATTTGCACAAGCTTATAATGCGACTCCACGTGATTTACCATTACCTGTAATATTTGATGTCAAAGAAGTGAAAGATATGGTTGAAAAAGATAGACACATCAAATCAATTTTAGAACAAGGTAGACAAGTTGACATAGCTATTTTCACAGTTGGAACTGTGAGAGATTCATCCCTATTATTTAAACTTGGATTTTTAAATGAAGAAGAGAAAACAAGACTCAAGAAGTCAGCAGTAGGAGATATATGTTCAAGGTTTTATAACAATACAGGTGAAGTTGCTGATGAAGCAATTAACAATAGAACAATTGGTATAGGTCTTGATGCATTGAAAGAAATTGAAAATACTGTATTGGTTGCTGGGGGTGAGCATAAAATAGAATCAATTAGAGGTGCACTTGAAGGTCAATTAAGCAATATTTTGATTACTGATCAATACACTGCACAAGCATTAATAGATTGATGAACAAATTTTCTCTTATCGTTTTACAAATGTTCACATGTCATTTATAATGAAATTAATATAAAAATATTAGGAGGACTTAATATGTCATTAGCTAAATATATCGATCACACAGCTTTAAAACCAGATACAACTATGGAACAAATTGATGCTTTATTAGAAGAAGCAAAGGAACATGGTTTCAAATCAGTATGTGTTAATCCAACTCATGTTGCACATGCCAAAGAAGTGCTAGAAGGTTCAGATGTACTCGTTTGTACAGTAATTGGATTCCCACTTGGTGCTACTACTAGTGAAGTGAAAGCTTTCGAAACAGAAGATGCAATTAAAAAAGGTGCTAACGAAGTAGATATGGTTATTAACATTGGTGCATTGAAAGATGGCAGAGATGAAGATGTTAAAAAAGATATTGAAAGTGTAGTTTCAGCAGCTAATGGTGTAACAACTAAAGTTATTATTGAAGCGTCTTTATTAACAGACGCAGAAAAAGTTAGAGCTTGTGAATTAGCAGTAGCAGCAGGTGCTGACTTTGTAAAAACATCAACTGGTTTCTCTACTGGCGGTGCAACTGCAGAAGATATTAAATTGATGAGAGAAACAGTAGGTCCAGATTTAGGTGTTAAAGCTTCAGGTGGTATCCGTTCATACGAAGATGTGAAAACTATGATTGATAATGGTGCAACACGTATAGGTGCTTCAGCTGGTGTGAAAATTTTAAAAGGTGAAACATCAGATTCAGACTATTAATATAAAGGGTACTATATAGTACCTTTTATATTTTGAAACATACGTAAGCGTATTCATTTATAAACAGGAGGGTAATAACTATGAGAATGGTAGACATAATTGCAAAGAAACGTGACGGGAAAGAATTATCTAAAGAAGAAATCAAGTTTTTTATTAAAGGGTATACTTCGGGAGAAATACCTGATTATCAAGCATCAAGTTTATCAATGGCAATTTATTTTCAAGATATGACAGATGATGAACGTGCTAATTTAACGATGGAAATGGTTGAATCAGGCGATCAAATTGATTTATCAGAAATTGAAGGCATCAAAGTTGATAAGCATTCTACAGGCGGTGTAGGTGATACGACTACACTTGTGTTAGCACCATTAGTAGCAGCACTTGATGTACCAGTAGCTAAAATGAGTGGACGCGGTTTAGGACACACTGGTGGTACAATCGATAAGTTAGAAGCTGTTGAAGGTTTCCATGTAGAAATAACAGAACAAGAGTTTATCAATTTAGTAAATAAAGATAAAGTTGCAGTTATCGGGCAAACAGGTAATTTAACACCAGCAGATAAAAAACTTTACGGATTAAGAGATGTAACTGGAACAGTTAACTCTATTCCACTAATCGCTTCATCAATAATGAGTAAAAAAATTGCTGCTGGAGCAGATGCTATTGTACTAGATGTTAAAACTGGTGCTGGTGCTTTTATGAAGACAATTGAAGATTCAGAATTACTTGCGCATGCAATGGTCAAAATCGGAAATAACGTAGGCAGAAATACAATGGCAATTATTTCAGATATGAGTCAACCGTTAGGAAGAGCAATTGGTAATGGATTAGAAGTGAAAGAAGCAATTGAAACATTAAAAGGCGAAGGTCCAGAAGACTTAACTGAACTTGTATTAACTTTAGGTTCACAAATGGTTGTATTAGGTAATAAAGCAGAAACTTTAGAAGAAGCGAGAGAAAAGCTGTTAGAAGTAATTAAAAATGGTAAAGCTTTAGAGAAGTTTAAAGTATTCCTTGAAAACCAAGGTGGAGACGGTTCAGTTGTTGATGACTTATCTAAATTACCACAAGCTCAATACAAATTTGAAGTTGAAGCTAAAGAAGCGGGTTATGTATCTCATATTGTAGCTGATGAAATTGGAGTTGCTTCAATGCTTTTAGGTGCAGGAAGAGCAACAAAGGATGATATAATTGACTTGGCAGTCGGTTTAGTATTAAATAAAAAAGTTGGAGATAAAGTTGAAAAAGGTGAATCATTAGTAACTATTTATGCAAATAATAAAGATGTTAAAGCTGTAGAGTCTAAAATTTTAGAAAACATCACAATTTCTGATGAACAAGTTCAACCAACTTTAATCCATAAAGTGATTACAGACTAGGAGTGAGTCAAATGACAAACCGTTTTAAACGTATTCATTTAATTGTAATGGATTCAGTAGGAATAGGTGAAGCACCAGATGCTAAAGCCTTTGGTGATGAAGGTTCACATACATTAAAACATACACTAGAAGGTTTTAATGAAACTTTACCAAACTTAGAAAAATTAGGACTAGGTAATATCGCTAAATTACCAGTTGTTAATAAAGTAGATCATCCAGAAGCTTTTTATACTAAATTAAGTGAAGCTTCTGTTGGTAAAGACACAATGACAGGACATTGGGAAATCATGGGGCTAAATATCGATAAACCATTTAAAGTTTATCCAGAAGGTTTTCCGGAAGAATTAGTAAAAGAAATTGAATCAATGACAGGTAGAAAAGTTGTTGCTAATAAACCTGCATCAGGTACAGAAATTATTGATGAATATGGTAAACATCAAATGGAAACAGGAGACTTAATTGTTTATACTTCAGCAGACCCAGTATTACAAATTGCAGCTCATGAAGATATTATTCCATTAGAAGAGTTATACGATATTTGTGAAAAAGTTAGAGAATTAACAAAAGATCCTAAATATTTAATAGGTAGAATTATAGCTCGACCATATGTAGGAGAGCCAGGTAATTTCACAAGAACATCTAATAGACATGACTATGCATTGAAACCATTTGGAGAAACAGTTATGAACACTTTAAAAGATGCTAATTATGATGTTATAGCTATTGGTAAAATCAATGATATATATGATGGTGAAGGTGTTACGAAAGCTATTAGAACAAAAGATAACATGGATGGCATGGATAAATTAATTGAAGTAGTTAAAAGTGATTTCACTGGAATCAGTTTCTTAAACTTAGTTGATTTTGATGCATTATATGGTCATAGAAGAAATAAAGAAGGTTATGCTCAAGCAATTAAAGATTTTGATAACCGACTTGAAGAATTACAATCTGTATTAAATGAAGATGATTTAGTAGTCATCACTGCAGACCATGGTAATGATCCAACTGCACCTGGTACAGATCATACACGTGAATATGTTCCATTATTAATGTTTAGCCCAAGTATAAATGATTATCGTGAATTATCAGGAGACACAACATTCAGTTCAATCGGAGCAACAATTGCTGATAACTTTAAAGTAACTTTACCTAAATTTGGCAAAAGTTATTTAAAAGAGATGGGTATTGAATAATGTCCTTGTTTAGACGATTATTTGGGATAGTATTTACTTTTGCTGGTGTTATGCACTTTGTAAGATCAAAAGGTTTTGAAGCAATTGTACCTCATTTCCTGCCATTAAAAAGATTGGTTGTTTGGGTGTCAGGCGTAATAGAAATAGTATTTGGGTTACAATTAATATTGAAAAAGCCAAGTGAACTTACTAAAAAACTAATCGAATGGTTTTTAGTAGCAGTATTCCCAGCAAATGTTTATATGGCACAAAAAAATATTCCTTTAAACGGTAAGACATTACCAAAATGGGCATTGTGGGGCAGATTACCTTTACAATATGTATTAATTAAATTAGTAAGAAAAATGTAATATTAGAAGTAGATTTTATTATAAAATGGAGCTTGGGCATATATCCTAACTCAAAATAAATAAGCATATCACTTAACTGAATTCTTCAGTTTTATAGTGATATGCTTATTTTTTTATATTACGATTTTGTAAAGTTCATGCTTGCTTAGGGGTATGGCTCGAGCCTGTAGTCTCTCACGCATACTATTCCCTCAGGCGTCAGCACTTACCAAATCGGTTGTAATTTTCATTTTCATACGCATTCTTACTGAGATTATACTAATAAGATGAACAGTAAAAGCAGTTCTAAGCAAAATTGCTGATAAGAGGTACGTTAAAAGCAATTCTAAGTAAAATTGCTGATAAGGGGTACGTTAAAAGCAGATCTAGGCAAAATTGCTGATAAGAGGTGCGTTAAAAGCAATTCTAAGCAAAATTGCTGATAAGAGGTACGTTAAAAGCAATTCTAAGCAAAATTGCTGATAAGAGGTACGTTAAAAGCAGTTCTAGACAAAATTGCTGATAAGGGGTACGTTAAAAGCAGTTCTAGGCAAAATTGCTGATAAGGGGTACGTTAAAAGCAGTTCTAGGCAAAATTGCTGATAAGAGGTGTGTTAAAAGCAATTCTAAGCAAAATTGCTGATAAGGGGTACGTTAAAAGCAGTTCTAGGCAAAATTGCTGATAAGAAGTACAGTAAAACTAGACTTGATTACAAAATGGAGGCTGAGAATTAATTTGTCTCAGCCTCTATAATTTATATATTAATCTTCTTTAAAGATATTTTTCCAGCTTTCTCTTTCAGCTAAAAATTCAGTTGCTAATTGTTGAGCGCCTTCTAATGAATGACTTGCTGCCCAACCACATTGTACTTCATTACATGCTGGTACTTCTGTTGCCTTTTCAACATCTTTTAAAGTCGCTTCTAGGATAGATAATACATCATCATAATCATCATGGTTAATAAATGAAGCATAAAAACCTGTTTGGCAACCCATTGGACTTACATCAACGACTTTATCAGTATGGTTTCTAATATTTTCAGCCATTAAATGTTCTAATGAGTGCAATGCAGGCATTTCCATATGTTCTTTGTTTGGTTGTTTGAAACGAATATCATATTTATGAATAACGTCACCTTTTTGTCCTTCTTTAATTCCAGCAAGTCTAACAAAAGGTGCATCTACTTTTGTATGATCTAAATTAAAACTTTCGACATTCATTTTTGTCATGAAGATTCCTCCTTTGATTTCGGCATAATTATATCAAGTAAATTTTGAAAAAACAATCAATTCAGATTTCTTTTACTTTCTTTATATGTTACTTTATAAGATAATATAATAAATTATTCTGAAATTAGGTGATGAAATGAAGAGGTTAGAAGTAGTCCCTTACGACAGTATATGGCAACATCTTTTTCTTGAAGAGAAAAAGTACTTACAGTCGTTATTGAAAGAACATAGTATAAGCATAGAACATATTGGATCAACTGCTATTCCTGGATTATCTGCAAAGCCGATTATAGATATATTAATCGTAGTGAAAGATAGCAACACAATCGATTCTTTTACACATGAATTATCAGCTTTAGGATATGAGTCTAAAGGTGAACGTGGAGTCATAGGCAATAGATACTTTAAAAAATATGATGATTTTGGAGCAGTTTCGCACCATTTACATATATATGATGAAGGAAGTCCGCATATTTTAAGACTATTATCCTTTAGAGATTACTTAAGAACTTTTAATGGAGAAAGAGAAAGGTATAGCCGATTAAAACATGATTTAGTTATCGATTATCCTGCAGATAGTGAACAATACTATAAAGGTAAAGATAGTATGATTAAAGAGTTCGAGAAAAAAGCGGAGAAGTGGTATGTAGAAGCAAATGATATTGCTAAAAATCATTGACATATCCGAGTGATAAAGTTAGAATTAAAGTCAAATTTCATACGAATTATCAAGAGTGACTGAGGGATGGGCCCGATGAAGTCCAGCAACCTCCCATTATGGAAAGGTGCCAATTCCTACAGTTTTTACTGGAAGATAAATGATCGATTGGCGCACTCCTTATAAAGTAGTGCGCCTTTATATTGGAAAGGTGAATGGTTAATGAGTAATTTATCACAAAATATTATAAACTATATAGAACAGAATAAGCACTTATATTTATCAATGAGTCATCAAATTCATGAGCGTCCTGAATTAGGTAATGAAGAAATATTTGCATCTAGATTATTAAGTGATCAATTGAAAAGTCATCACTTTACAATAGAGAAGAATATTGCGAATCATCCAACTGGTTTCATTGCTACATACGATTCTAAAAAGGAAGGACCGACGATTGCTTATTTAGCTGAGTATGACGCATTACCTGGGCTTGGACATGCATGTGGACATAACATTATTGGGACTTCTAGTGTGTTAGCAGGTATCAGCTTGTCAAAAGTGGTAGATCAAGTTGGCGGAAAAGTCGTAGTATTAGGTTGTCCTGCAGAAGAAGGTGGCATTAATGGAAGTGCTAAAGCAAGTTATGTAAAAGCGGGAATTATAGACAATATAGATGTTGCTTTAATGGTACATCCAGGACATGAAACCTACGTGACGGTTCCTTCTTTAGCTGTTGATGTATTTGATGTTAAGTTCTACGGTAAAAGCGCGCACGCATCAGAAAATGCTTATGAAGCTGTAAATGCGCTTGATGCTATGCTGTCATTTTTTAATGGAGTAAGTATGTTAAGACAGCAAATTAAGAAAACTGACAAAGTACATGGTGTCATTTTAAATGGTGGAGAAGCGGCGAATATTATTCCAGACTTTACACATGCACGTTTCTATACACGCGCAACATCTCGTAAGCATTTAGATGAACTCACAGATAAAGTGCGTAAAATAGCTGAAGGTGCAGCTATACAAACAGGTGGAACATACGAACTACGACCAATACAAAATGGTGTGAATGAATTTGTTATAAACAATCCGCTAGATGAATTGTTTAGAAGACATGCCGAAGAAATTGGTGAAGAAGTTATTGATGACGATTTTGGTTTTGGTTCAACAGATACGGGGAATGTAAGTCATATCGTACCGACTATACATCCACATATAAAGATTGGACCATCTAATTTAGTCGGTCATACAAAAGAATTTTGCCAAGCAGCTGCAAGTACTAAAGGTGATAAAGCATTGATAAGTGGTGCGAAAATATTAGCCTCAATGGGTTTAGAACTTATAGAGAACGTGTCCCTTAGAAATGAAATTATCGAGCATCATCAAACATTAAGGGAGAACTTATTATGAAAAATGAGTACAGGAAACCACTAACATTAACACTTCAAGATTTATACGAAGACTATATAGTATACAATTCAAGACCATCATATGAGGATAATCCTTGGTTAAAAGCTGAAGAAGATCAATCTAATTTTTTAACAGCAAGAGAAATGATTATTAGTAAGATGCCTATGATTGTACATGAAGCTTGTTTAACCAACAATGTTCAAGATTTACTAAAATTAGTTAATGTTGAAATTTCGAAAAATTTATATACATTCAATGATAGAAAAAGTTACGAACATTTAATTAACCAAATAACTCATGATAATAAGAAAATCTTCTTCCAATACATACATGGTGAACAGTTATGTAAAGGTGAAGATTATGCAGTGTATAAACCAAGATTTATCGATTTAAATAACAAAGCTAAAATAGCGCAATGGACAAGTGGAAAATATTTACCAAAGCGTGAAATAGTAGAGCGTAATGAATTTGACGAAAAAATAAAACATTGGAAACTGCCACTTGTGATTAAGCCAGGAGATGAGTTGCCTACTGCTGGTGGATACGGTGTGATGATATGTTACAATGAAGATGATTTAAATAAGGCAATAGCACGTATTAAAGAAGCTAGTGATACGAAAAGCATTATCATTGAGCAATTTATTGAAGAAGTTGATAATTATTGTGTACAATATGTATATAGTGAAAAAACGGGTATACAATATATTGGCGCTGTGAAACAACTTACAGATGAATATGGATTTTACAATGGTAATACTAATTCTACAGAAGTACCTCAAAAGGTAATTGATGCAGGGTATGAAATAATGAAAAAAGGTGTAGAATATGGGTATAAAGGTGTATCAGGTTTTGATTTATTAATCGATAAAGATGGGCAAGTATTTGCGATTGATTTAAACTTTAGACAAAATGGATCGACAAGTATGCTATTACTTAAAGACCGAATGAATGACGCTTATCAAAAGTTTTTGAGTTATCACTCAAAAGGCGATAACACGCATTTCATACAAACTATCAAAAAATACATTGTAGCTGGATACTTATATCCACTTTCTTACTATGATGGAGACTATTTTGGTAAAGATGCAGTGAAATCGAGATTTGCAGGAATATGGCATGCAGAAACTGAATCTAAAGCTTTAGAACAAGAACAATCATTTCTTGAAGAATTGAGTAGCACCAACAAATAAAAAATTTTCTTCATTTAATGTAATTTTTATTGACTTATACCTTTTAACTATACTATATTTTATTGGGATTAAATATAATGAAAAGGGTGGTATGACAATGGCTATCCAGGATATGTCTATGTTCAAACAAATATTAGCTAAGGAAAAATTTTACGTTGTTTTAATCGATCGCAAAATTCTAAGAGATGAAGCATCAGATATTCGTTTAATCTGGTCGAAAAAAGAATTTGCTGAATCATATTTAGAAGAGAATAATATTACTCTATATGATAAAATAATGGACTTAGATTTAGATAGATTTGTAACATATGAAATGGATGACATTCTTGATGAAGGGGACAAGTTCATCATAGATAAGTACGAAAGTAACAAGGGAATAGAGTTAGAAGCAATATCATTTATTGAAGAAATTATGAGTGAACTAGATGATATCCGAATTGAAGAATTTGCAGAAGATATTTGTAATGAGACTTATGTATACGGGTTAACAGTTAAAGGACAAAAACAATTTATCATCGTTTCAGAAGAAGAAGATGCTAGTTTACCAAATATGATGACAGTTTGGAGCACACGTAAACTTGCTGAAAAAGTACGTCGTGATGATTTTGAAGAATACGATGTTATAGAAGTAGAAACAGGTGTCTTTGAAGAATGGTTAGAAGACTTAAAACAAGAAAACATTGCTTTAGGTATTAACTTAAAATCAGGTATGATCGGTACAATTACAGATCCAAAAGCAGTATTAAAAGCAATGCCTTGTTAGAAAAATAAACAAGTAAATAGTAATTTAAAAAGACTTTTGCTAAATAGCAAAAGTCTTTTTTTATGTCTTGAATAAGTTGTAAAAATTTAAAATAAATATATTTAAACGTCGTTGTAAAAGCGTTTACATTAATATAAAATATATCTAACATTTCGAAATGTAAAATAATGGAACAGGAAGTGGTGGAGTTGAAAAAGGGGATTTTTATAGTAGTATGCTTGCTATTATTATCTATTCAACAATTTGCTCCATATTATAGCTTTAAAAGTAGGTGGTAACAATTTTAAATTATATGAAACTACGTATAATGAGGTTGCAATTATATATAGTTTTTACCATTTTAATAATTATTGCAGTATTACATTTATTTGACGCTTATCAAACTTATGGTATTAATAAATTGTTAGAAAATACACCATATACTCAATCTTTATTATTTGATGGGTATAGTGGCTTTCAAACCGTATTTCTATTAATGATGCCTTTAGCTGTATCTATTGGTGTGAGTGATATTTTTATACAAGATCGTAAACAACATTTATTACATCATGCCTATATGTATCATGAGAATAAGTCCGTAGACATACAAGTGATTTTATACTCAAGTATTGTTGCTTTACTACTAGTAATAATTCCACTATTAATAAATTTTGTTGGTGAATTTTTAATACTACCTGATATTTTGCCAGAAAGAATGACTATTAACCCAATTGGTATATTTAGCTGGAACACTTTAAGTGTTCATTTATATTATACAATGCCGTTACTATATATATTGTTGTATATTTCATTGACGGGTATTTGGGGTGCTATTATGAATGTGTTTGCGATAACACTTTCTCTATATACGAATAAAAGAATTTTAGCTATGATTGGTCCATTTATCTTTCAAATTTTATTAATTATATTATCAAATTTGACTTATGAACCTTTTATCGTACCACCAATATATTTCTTAATGGGAAGAACAGAATTTATGTATTTTGAAGTTTTGCCGATTCTGTTAACTTTGGGACTATTCATCGGCTTTTCAATATATTTCTATGTAAGAGGTATGTACAAAAATGAACTTAATTAAATACAGATTAACTTCCTTAATAAATACAAAATTTCTAATGTGGAATATTGCGTTCTTTGTTTTAATGATTTTATATCAGGAGGGAAGTGTTGGTTACTTTTCTTCTGATGACTTTCAATTCACAAATTTATTATTAAGCAAATTTACGCTTACTTATGTTGTATTACCTATTTTAACAACTATGACGATTGTATTTTATCGTGATGAGTTTGTTCATAAAGTATTTATTGAATTTAGAAAGTGTTTAAAGATAGAGGTCCTATTATATGCAGTTGTCATCTCATTACTTGTTAGTATTGAAATGTTGTTTGCTAGTATGATAGCGCTGAATTTTCAAGTTCGATTCAATATGATATTTCTTGTAACAGCTTGTATGTTGATAGCAGGTAATTTTACGATATCATTAATAGCTCTTACTCTGTATATAAGTTTTTGAATCGTGCTATTTCATTAGTGTTTGTAAATTTAATGGTATTTATAGATTTTGTATTAATGCAAGGTGGAAAGTGGAACTATTTGATTATTGATTCAAAGAGATTATTTTCACTTTCTTGGTCATGGACTATGTACCAATTGCTCCTCATAATATTTCTATATTTAGTTGTAGAGTGGATTATTAGTAAAAAGGAAATAAGGACATGAATATTTTAAAATTTACAGGTGGCATCATTCAAAGTTTATGGAAAATATTCATAATTATAAATGGAATTTTTCTTTTGGTATTAATGTTATTTAGACCATATATAAGAGTTAGTTTATGGGAGTTTATCTTTCGAGGTAATAATGACAATGAATTGAGTATGCATTTATATAGAATACCTGGTTTATATATATTGATTATGTTACTTGGCATGATGTTCATTTATCGATTTATACATGTTATTTATCAATATTACATTGTAGAGTGGCAAATGCTATTAAATGTTACTGGAAAATGGATGATTCTTCTAATAATACCGTTTATTTTAAGTGTAATTTATATTACAAGTATATGGTTGATCATTTCTCTTATTGATGGCGAATTTAGGATTAACGCTATACATTTATCGTATTTAATAGTGAGTATTTATTTCTTAATGATTGTATTTATTTGGACTTACATAGCTTATAAATTTTATATAAGCTTTATGATATCGTTATTGTGGGTAATTGCCACAACAAGGTTTGATTTGGATATTAATATATTAAATGAATCATTGTTTTCAAGAATACAAGGTGTATCTTACACGAATTTATTGTATTGTGTGCTATCTATTGTTGTGGTGAATATGTTGTTGTTTATTGAATTAGGACGTGATCATCACATGAAATTTCAAAGAGGTGATGATGAAGAATGATTAAATTAGTAAACGTTTCAAAAGAACACCAAGGCAATCAATTGTTGAATAATATAAATTTAGAAATTGAATGTGGAAAAGTCTATGGATTTAAAGGACGTAATGGGTCTGGAAAGACGATGCTTTTAAGAGCAATTTTAGGATTAATTAAAGTTGATGGACAAGTCATTATTAATAATGAACCACTTAAATTTGGAGCAAAATATCCACTTGAAGTTGGCGTGTTTATTGAGAAACCTAGCATCATACCTGAATTTACAGCTTTAAAAAATCTTAAATTAGTAGCTGCATTAAAAGGCATAACAGATATCAATGTAATGACTAAATATTTAGTAGAACTTGGACTTGATTATAAAGATAAAAGGAAAGTAAGGAAATATTCATTAGGTATGAAACAGAAAGTGGGTATCGCTCAAACGTTAATGGGAGACCCAGAGTTAATTGTTTTAGATGAACCTACCAATGCATTGGATAAAAAGAGTATTGAGAAACTTGTTGAAATCCTTGAAATATTAAAACAGCAAGGATGTACAATATTGATAGCTTCACATCAATTTGAAGAAATAGAAAGAGTTGTTGATGAGGCGGTTCATATAGAAGCTGGTGCATTAGAATGAAGAATAAAGTAATCCTATTATCTGTTATTATCGTATTTGTAGTTCTCGTTACACTAGGATGCATTCAGTATCATAAAGTAAACGTAGAATTTCAAGATTATGAACTTAAGGAAGAGAAAATTAAACTCAATCAATCGCATGATATATCTGTCGGAACGATGCAATTTAGTAATTTAAGTTATAAGATTAAAGAAAAAGAAATATTGGTAAGTGCAGATATCAAAATAGTTAAAAAGAAAGACTATCCAGATCAATATTATAATAATATTGATGCAAACTTATTTTTACGTGTTAATAATGAAATATTGCAACAATCCGATGAATTTAAATTGAAAAATGGCAAAAGACTTATGCCGGATCGATCTTATTTTGATAAGCATAATGTTTATGAAGGACGCGTAACATTTAGGTATATGGCATTAGATCCTGATGGAGACAATGATTTAGAACTTTCTTACCTTGATCGCAATGGCCATAAATTAAAAAAATTATATTTACCTATAAAAGTTGACGGTGGTAAAATAGTTTGATACATTATTAGTGACTACTAAAGTAGTTACTACATCCCAACGTAGTAAAATTATTTATCCCATAAAATAACCCTTAAGAGAAAAAGGCTTTTCTCTTAAGGGTTATTTCGTCTTCTATATCTTCTTCAAATTTACTTATATATTTATTTACTAATACGTCATGCCAAATATAGTCTTTCATCATTTTTATCTGGGTGCGGTCCCGACTTATATATGCACGCATATCTGTTTCATCGGTTTGGCCATATATCATATATTCATTATCTACAATTACGACGAATGGTTTTAGTGTTAATGAACTTTTTACGTAATTTGTATATCGATGATTGATTAAATCGTACTTTGGTTGATCGACTTGGAAGGTAATGCCTTGTACATGTATATTTTCATTGATATTTTTAGTTATGATTTCATATATGTCTGGCCATATTGAAACGGTCATTTGTTTTTCAGCTTTTTGGATAGCATATTCAACATTGTCAAATATCGTTGATTTATTCGTAAGTACTTCTATTTGGATTTGTGCATTTTCTGTTACTGTATTTAATTTATTGATTTCTGTTTCAAGCTGAATGAGCTCTTCGTTTTGTTTTCTTTCAAAAAATTGAATTGTTTGTTCGGGCGATAATGCATAGTAATATTTTTTTTGATCTTTTAAGTTAAAGTATGCTAATCCTTGTTCTTCGAGTTTATTAAGCGCTTCATAAATTTTTGATCTTGGAACATTGGATATTTCGCTTAATTTATAAGCTGTTATTCCAGGGTTTTGTACTAATGAAATGTAAGATTTAGAACCATATTCACTTAATCCAAAACGCTTTAATATCGTTATCATTTGATTCATCATAATCACCTTCTAGTTTGATGTTACACTAACTCCGAATAACGGAAGTAGATCATATGCCTGAAATTCAGAAACCGTTGCGCCTTTTAAATCAGTTGGCTGTATAATAAGCTGTTCTATTTCATTCGTAGATAAATCAACGTTGTTTAATGATGTTTCTACAACTTCTAGCGAATCAAGGGAACATCGCACGATTTCTATTGATTTTTGCTTACAAAACGAAATATACGTTTCTGCCATTTGATTATCATTGAATAATACATGGTTCAAGTTACAGTTTAAAAATTGACTCATTTTCAATTGGCAGTTTGAAAATTGTACATGCTTCAGTTTAAGGTCTGAAAAGGTGGCACCAATCATACGACAGTCTAAAAATTGAACTCTATTTATAGACGCATCATTAAAGACACAATTTGATAAATCGCATCCTTTAAATACAATATCTAGTGCATGAATTTTTGTGAAATCAACTGATTCAAATGTACATTGATTGAAATAAATCGTATCTATTTGACTTGTTTCGTCATCAAAATGAATTGTTGTTTTATTAAAGTATAAATCGTAAGAAGATTGTAATAATGTATATTCTTGATCTTCTGTAAACTCAAATTCTTTCTTTAACTTTGGTTCGATCATTTTCATGAGGGATCCTCCTTATTATTTAGCAATATATAGAACCTAATGCTCCAGAGAATTCTCCGTTTTCAATGAAGTAAGGATTTAAACCACGTAAAATTGTATAATCTACGACTATATTTCGAAGTAAGTCATTGTTTACAAATGATGACCCGATATAGACAACATTTTCAGTTTTAAATTGTTTTGCAGCATGAATCGAGACTGTTGTAACAGTTTCACCCACAATTCCCATAAGGGCAGCTAATCGATCTGCATTTGGGAAATCATCATGGATGTTTTGTAATACATGGCCGAAGTTGGCTGCTGTTAAATCTCCAGAAATAGGTGTTTTGTCGCCTTTATAGATATGTTTAACTTTCAAATCTATTTTATCTCTATCGCCGTTTATTGCAGTTTGGACTAATTCTTCATAATCACTGATTTGGGTAAGTAAATAGCCTAAACCTTGTATCATGCCTCCACCAGCTCCTGTACCGCCAGCACGCTCTTGATTTTGTGCTGTTGCGTAATGGATAGAAGTTCCTGTTCCTACGTTTGAAAATATATATGTATCTAAATGAATATCATGTTCTTTTAATAAAATTTGGATACCTGTATAAGTAGCTTCAAATTCAATGCTACGCTTTACATTATGCTTAATTATCGAATCTAAATATTGAGCCTTTCCTCCAGTGATAGAAATATCAGCCTTATCAATATGATTTAACCATTCGGCTACTTGGTCTATTTGAGTTGTTAACCATTTTTTAAATGTTCTTTTATTGTTCGTTTCAGTGACAACTTTAATAAGTGTACCTCCCGCATCAATTCCAATCTTCACAAAAACACCTCTTCAAATTAAGAAATAAATTATTGCTATTATACTATAAATTAATGTAATTGATAAATTAACGAAACAAAAAATAAATAGTAGAAAATGTATCGTTACATGATAAGATGGAAACAAAAGATAATGGGGTGTTCTTTATTGATTAGCATATACGAAATAAAACCAAAATTTCAAAAATTACTAATGCCAATAGTAAAATGGATGAGGAACATCGGTATGACACCAAATCAAGTTACAATCTTGGCGTTGTTATTATCAATTGTTACTGGAGCTGTATTAAGTGTGTTCCATGATAATAAATGGATGTATATCTTAATGCCAATCGTTATGTTTGTAAGGATGTCATTAAATGCAATTGATGGTGTTATGGCAAAAAAATATAATATGAAATCTAAGTTAGGGTTATTATTGAATGAACTAGGGGATGTAATAAGTGATGTTTGTTTATTTATTCCATTCTTATTTATAGCTCATGATTTTGGTGTAGGGATTATTTTATTTATTGCTTTATCTATTATAAGTGAAATGGCTGGTGTAACCGTTCAAGTAATAGGTAGTTCAAGAAGGTATGATGGACCGATGGGGAAAAGTGATAGAGCATTTATAGTCGGTTTAATTAGCTTCTTAATATTTGTTCAATTGAATGTTATACCGTATTTACATTTTGTATTTTATATTTGTTCAATACTTATGATTGTAAATATTTACAATAGAATAAATAAGGGGTTAGAGGAGGCAAAATAATGAATTTAGGGAAGATATCAAACGAAATGATTGTCGTTATGATTGGCGTATTTATTGTATTAGTCTTATCTAGTTTGATTTGTGCTTATTTAACGAAACGTTATCCCGATAAAGATTTTACTGAAATTAAATTGCGTATTAAATCATGGTGGGGCATGTGCATCATCTTTACGATAGCACTTGTCATTCATTCTACAGTTTCTTTGATATTTCTAGCTTTATTGTGTTTCCTAGCTTTGAAAGAATATTTTTCACTTATTCCAACTAATCGTAGTCATAGAGCTGTCTTGTTCTGGGCATATTTATCCATACCAATTCAGTTTACATTTATTTATTTCGGTTTTTACGGCATGTTCATTATTTTTATACCAGTATATATGTTCTTATTTATCCCTATACAAGCCATATTTATCGGTGAGACAAAAGGTTTTCTACAATCGATGGGATCCGTTCAGTGGGGATTAATGCTTATGGTATTTAGCCTAAGTCATCTAGCTTATTTAATTGTCTTACCAGGTGAAAAAAGTACTGTTCCTGGCGCGAGTCTTGTACTATTTCTAGTGATATTAACACAAGCTAATGATGTGTTCCAATTTTTATTTGGTAAAGCATTTGGTAAACACAAAATTGTACCTAAAGTGAGTCCGAATAAAACTTGGGAAGGTTTTGTTGGCGGCATTTTAGCAACTACCATTTTATCATTATGTATTGCACCATTTTTAACACCATTTACGCTTTTAGGAATGATTATAGCGGGAATTTACATTAGTATTATGGGATTTATTGGAGACGTGAATATATCAGCATTGAAAAGAGATTTAAATATTAAAGATACTTCACAAGCTATTCCAGGTCATGGTGGTATTTTAGATAGAGTTGATTCCCTGACTTACACAGCGCCATTATTCTTCCACTTTGTAAGGTTCTTCTACTTTTAAGGAGTGAACTAATATGTTAAGACTCATTATATTTACAATGATAATTAAACCAATCATCCTAATCGTTTTAGGTTTAAATATACGCAGAAGAGAATGGTTACCTAAAGAAGGACCAATAGTGATTATCGCTAATCATAATTCACATTTAGATACACTTGTATTGCTGTCGTTATTCCAAGGAAAAGGATTTAAAAAAGCTCGACCTGTTGCAGCGGGTGATTATTTTTTTAAGAATAAACTTTTAAAATGGTTTTCAATTAATATTATGCAGATTATTCCAATAGAAAGAAAAATGACTCGGGATATAAAAGGGCTATTTGAACCAATTGTTACAGCACTGGATGAAGGAAGTATTATTATTTTATATCCTGAAGGTAGTAGAGGAGAACCAGAAAAACTTTCAAAGTATAAGTCTGGTATTTATTACTTAATGAGAGAAAGACCTGATATACCCATTCAGCCATTATTTTTACATGGTTTAGGAAAATCATTACCTAAAGGATCAAAATTATTTGTACCATTCTTCGTAGATATTTTTGTAGGTCAGTCATTTCTTTTTAATAAAAATAGAAAAGAATTTATGGATGAACTGAATAGTCGTATGAATGATTTGAGAAATGAAGGTGATTTTAAAGAATGGTAATCATCTTTGCATGGGCGTTTTTAGAAGCGATCATATTTTTTATCATACCAGATGTTGCATTAACATATTATGCAATGAAACAAAAAAGTAAATTCAAAATATTACTAGCAAACATAATTGCGATTACTGGAGCAGTAGTAGGTGGTGTAATCGTCTATATCATTTCTATTCAACATTTAACATTTTTGGAATCAGTAATGCTTAAAATACCAGGAATTCATGAGTATATGTTCGAACATGTTATGACTTCTTTAGAAGACAAAGGCGTTCTAGGATTGATAGAAGCACCCTTATTTGGTGTTCCTTATAAACTTTATGCAATGTTAAGTTATCAACAAGGGATTTCGTTTTTTACTTTCGTGGTCATTAGTTTCTTTGCGAGATTATTGAGATTTATTTTAACGAGTTACATTGCTTATTTTTTAAGTCATATTATTTTTAAAAATTTAAATCAATATTTGAAAGTTTCAATGTGGTTAATCGTGTGGATCATTGTATATATTATTTATTTTTCAATTCATTCAATTTAAAAAATAAAAAGCACTTCCCACGGTGGGAAGTGCTTTTTGTGTTCTATTTCTTATTTTCTTCTTCTTCACGTTCTTCTAAGGATTTAGAGAAATCTGTGTCATCTTTGATATAAGTCATTTTAAAGTGTTCGGATGGTTCTCTTCTTAATGCTTTCATAATTGAGAACATCATGAGAAATAGTATAAATGCAAATGGTAACCCAGCAACTATGGAGGCGGTTTGTAAACTTTCTAATCCACCGGCTAATGTCATTGATACTGAGATTGCTCCAATCAGTGTACCCCAAACGATTTTATATTTAAAAGGTGGTGTGACTGATCCTCTATCAGACATACTTGATAGAATGAATGTAGTTGAGTCTGCACTTGTAACTAAGAATAAGAAGATTAATATTATTGCTAATACACTAGTCGCTTCGTAAAACGGGAAGTGTGATAATAAGGAGAATAAGGCTACTGTATAATCTCCTTTAACGTCTTCGGCAATACTTGCACCTTTATTGATTACTAAGTATATTGCTGTTCCACCAAATGTAGCAATCCAAGCAAATGAAATAAGTGGTGGAATAATTAGTACACCAATAACAAATTCACGAATTGTTCTACCACGTGAAACACGTGCTACGAAACCACCAATAAATGGTGACCAAGCAATAACCCAAGCCCAATAGAATACTGTCCATTGTTGAAGCCATGAGTTGTCACCTTCATAAGGGTTTAATCGTAAACTATATTGTACGAAATTAGAAATGTAATCACCAATCGCGAGAGTGAATGTTTCAAATATAAATTGTGTCGGACCTAATACTAAAATGAATAATAGTAATGCAAAACAAATAAAGATATTTGCGTTACTTAGCCATTTAACCCCTTTATTTAATCCTGATGCAGCTGATCCAAGGAATAATACAGTCATAATTACTGTAATGATGATTTTAGTCCAATTATTATTAGGAATATTAAAGACATGATGAAGGCCGCCGCCGATTTGTAAAATACCGAGACCAATTGATGTCGCTATACCCATTACTGTAGCTACAATAGCAAGTACATCGATGATATTTCTGTAAGGTTTCTTGTAAGCTTCACCAAATACGGGTTCCATAGCTGTGGAAATTAATCCATCTCTACGTTTTCTGAATTGGAAATAAGCTACGATTAATCCAGCCATCGCAAAGATAGACCATTGTGAAATTCCCCAATGGAAGAAAGTATATCCCATAGCTAATCGTGCAGATTCTAAAGTGCTACCATCTACTTCATTTGGCAAAGGTGATTTTAGATAGTGTGTCATTGGTTCTGCCACACCCCAGAAAACGATACCGACACCTAAGCCAGCTGAAAATAGCATACCAATCCAAGAAATAAATGAAAATTCTGGTTCTTCGTCATCTCTTCCGAGTTTAAAACGTCCAAACCTTGTAATTGCTAAGCCAATTAAGAAAATGTCTAATACAAAAACAATTATTAAGAATAACCATCCCGTACTATTTGATATAAATGTGTATAAAACATTGGCATATTTGCCAAACCCTTTAGGAAATATGCCTGCAGTTAGCGTAACCAATATTATAATAGACATAGATACCCAGAAAACTAATGTTGTTTTATTATTCTTATTGTCGTGATGCTCTTCAGACTGATTCATAATTTTCCCCCTTCATAAATAATGCAGTCTTTATTTTAGTACCCTTATAAAATTGATATTAACATAGAATTTATAAATAGATAATAAGGTTCTTAATTGCGCATTGAACATAAAGTTCGGTATGATATGTATAAATACACGGGGGGATTTAAATAATGAAAGCAAAACAATTCGGTGATATTGAAATTAAACCTTTTGAAGAAAGTATGAGAACGGCACTATATGATTTTCGTTTAAATGAGCGTCAACAAATCTATTCTTCTTTGCCAAAAGAAGTGTTAGATGGTGCTATTAATGATCCTGATAGAAGGCCAAATATCGTTGTGAATGAGAAAAATGAAATTATTGGTTTCTTTGTCCTTCATAAATATTATCAACATGAAGGTTATGATACACCAGATAATGTAGTATATATTCGTTCTTTATCAATTAATGAAAAGTATCAAGGCAATGGATATGGAACAACGATTATGATGAATTTACCGGAATATGTACAATTTGTGTTCCCTGATTTTGATCATTTATATTTAGTAGTAGATGCTGAAAATGAGGCTGCATGGAATTTATATGAAAGAGCAGGCTTTATGCATACCGCAACTAAAGAAGAAGGTCCTCTAGGTAAAGAGCGTTTATATTATTTAGATTTAGATTCTAAATATGTATCATCATTAAAGCTAGTATTAAATGAAGATAATTTAGATAACGAGTTTGTAGATATTCACTTAATGAAAGATAAACAAAAAGTGGGCATTATTGTATTGGAAGATAAAGGACAAAGCTTTGATATTCGAAGTATAGAAGTAGAAGAAAATGAAAGAAAAGAAGGTATAGCAGAAAGTGCTTTAAGACAGTTGAGCACATTCGTACGTAGAAGATTTGCAGATAAGAAAGAAATACATATTACTTTATTTGGTTCAAACAACAAATTAAAGCCTTTATGTGAGAAAGCAAGATTTGTAGAAATACAAAAATCAGAAGACTATATCAAACTTATGAAATATATTAAGTATTAACAAACATTTGCTAAAAATCAGCTTGTCAATTATAATCGTAAACTGTTATGATTATAAATATTAATGTGCGACAATAGTTCGATTGTTGAAAGGAAGAGTAAAGATGAAATTAAAAGATTTCACTAAAGAGATGGTAGATGAGCATTCATTTATCGAAATGGCTTATATTTTATTAACAGAGAACGGCAAAGAAACAAACCTATATGACATGGTAGACGAATTCAAAAGATTAGGTAATTATAAAGATTCACAAATTGAAAATCGTATTTTACAATTTTATACTGATTTAAATACTGATGGACGATTTTTAAGTGTTGGAGAGAATATTTGGGGTTTACGTGATTGGTATTCAGTAGATGATATTGAAGAAAAAATCGCACCTACTATCCAAAAATTCAACGTACTTGATGAAGAAGATGAAGCAGATTCAGAAATTTCATTATTAGGCGAAGAAGACAAAACGAAGGACCTTGACATTACGATCGTACAAGATGATGAAGAAGGACTAAATGATCCTGAAGACCCAGAAGATGAAGAGGTTGAGGATGAATTAGACGAAGCAGGTCTTGTTGTCGATGAAGATGAAGAAGACGATGAAGAAGAGGAAGAAAAAGAATTTTAATTGACTTTTCTTTAAAAGATGGTAATATTTTATTTGGGCTCCTTTAAATAGGACAACGTATAAATATAACGCTCCCTCCTTACATTTTAAATAATGTAAGTGGGAGCGTTTTTTATTTTTTAATTATCAAATGGAGGTACAATCATGACAAAGTTCATTTTCGTAACAGGTGGCGTAGTTTCGTCTCTTGGTAAAGGTATCACTGCAGCATCACTAGGAAGATTACTTAAAAATAGAGGATTAAATGTAACAATTCAAAAATTCGACCCATACTTGAATGTAGATCCAGGTACTATGAGTCCATATCAACATGGCGAAGTATTCGTAACTGAAGATGGTGCTGAAACAGATTTAGATTTAGGTCATTATGAAAGATTTATTGATATAAATTTAAATAAATATTCTAACGTAACAGCAGGTAAAGTTTATTCACACGTTTTAAAGAAAGAAAGACGTGGAGATTTCTTAGGTGGAACAGTTCAAGTTATTCCACATATTACAAATGAAATTAAATCAAGATTATTGATGGCGGGTGAAAGCACTAACGCTGATGTAGTTATTACTGAAATTGGTGGTACTACTGGTGATATTGAATCACTTCCATTTATTGAAGCAATCAGACAAATCAAGAGTGATCTTGGTCGTGAAAATGTTATGTACATCCATTGTACGCTTCTTCCTTATATTAAAGCAGCAGGTGAGATGAAGACTAAACCAACTCAACATAGTGTTAAAGAGTTAAGAGGTTTAGGTATTCAACCTGATTTAATTGTTGTACGTACAGAATATGAAATGACGCAAGACTTAAGAGATAAAATTGCATTATTCTGTGACATCAACAAACGTGCTGTTATCGAGTGTCGTGATGCAGATACATTGTATCAAATACCATTAGCACTACAAGAACAGCATATGGATGATATTGTTATTGAAAGATTATCTTTAGATGCTGCAGCAGAAGCGGAATTAACTGAATGGAACCAACTATTAGATACTGTTCGTAATTTAGAAGGAACAGTGAAAATTGGTTTAGTAGGTAAATATGTGAGCTTACAAGATGCTTATCTATCAGTAGTAGAAGCATTGAAACATGCTGGTTATGACTTTAAATCAGATATAGAAATAAAATGGATAAATTCTGAACACTTAAATGACAAGAACTATCAACAAGAATTATCAGATGTTAATGGTATTTTAGTACCTGGTGGTTTTGGTGATAGAGGTGTTGAAGGTAAAATTTTAGCTATACAATATGCCCGTGAAAATAATATTCCTTATTTAGGTATTTGTTTAGGTATGCAATTAGCAACAGTTGAATTTGCTAGAAATGTAGTTGGATTACATGATGCTCATTCAGCAGAATTAAATCCAAACACACCTTATCCAATTATTGACTTATTACCAGAACAAAAAGATATTGAAGACTTAGGTGGTACTTTAAGATTAGGCGTATACCCATGTAAAATTGAAGAAGGTACAATTGCACATGACGTTTACGGTGAAGTAGAAGTAGATGAAAGACACCGTCACCGTTATGAATTTAATAATGAATATCGAGAAAGATTAGAATCAGAAGGCATGAGATTCTCAGGAACAAGTCCAGATGGTCGTTTAGTTGAAATAGTAGAACTAGAAAATCATCCATGGTTTGTAGCTTGTCAATTCCATCCAGAATTTCTATCAAGACCTACACGTCCACAAAAATTATTTAGAGGATTTGTAGAAGCGAGTATCAAAAATAAATAAATAATAACAAAGCTCATCACGTCATTTTACGTGATGAGCTTTTATAATGGATGAAAATTATTCTTCATTTAAATCTTGCTTCATCTCATACATTTCAGCATACATGATATAATATATATAATTTAAAGCCATAAGATGTGGTGTAATGATTTTGCTGTAATCTGCAGTTGGGACAATCGCTCTAGGTGTAGATAAATCTATATAATGCATTAGTGATTCATGTGTGTTATGCTCTTTATCTTTATTTGAAATAACTACGAAATCGATATCTTCATCATTTAATTTTTTAATCCATTGATTCAGTTCGGGTGTGAAAAATGAACCAACCAATAAGACGCGATCTGTTGTATCAATCGTATTGATTTCTTCTAATGAATCTAATGTTATTGAATGCGGTAGGCTTTCAGTACTTTTTGTCATGAATTCACTGAAATAGTTGATTTCATCAAAAGTTTTAATAAATATCTTACCTTCGCCGTTTGCCGCTTGCATGAGTAACTGTGATGCAATTTCAATTTCTTCTAATTGAGCATCTATTTTAGTGAATATACCATTTAGTTGGGTATTAAAGATTTTAAGCAATGTGTATTCTCCTTATAAACGTAATTAAATTTATTTTATAGAAAAAGCGAGGTATCTTCAATGGATGTACTTATTATAGATGATGAAAAGAATATTAGACAATTATTAAAGGAAATATTGGAATTAAATCATTTTAAAGTAGATACTGCTAAAAATGGTCGCGATGGTATTGAATTATTTAATAAAAATTCTTATAAACTTATCTTTATAGATAAAAGAATGCCTGGAATTTCTGGTGAAGAAGTTTTTACAGAAATTAGAAAAACGAACAAAATAATACCTGTTTATATTATTTCAGCATTTCAATCATCAACAGAGATAGAAATCTTAAATAAAGGAAATATTACTGGAGTGCTAATGAAGCCGTTTACAATTCAAGAAGTTATGAAAATTGTAAGAAAACATTTAGGATAGGGCTTTCAAAAGGTGCATATGTTAATAAAGTTTGATATAATTATCTTGTAAATAATACGTGCGTTGCACAATAGGAGGAAACTCAATGCCTTTAGTTTCAATGAAAGAAATGTTAATTAAAGCGAAAGAAAACGGTTATGCTGTTGGACAATACAACATCAATAACTTAGAATTCACACAAGCGATTCTTCAAGCTTCACAAGAAGAAAATGCACCAGTTATTCTTGGTGTATCTGAAGGAGCTGGACGTTACATCGGTGGTTTCAAAACTGTTGTTAAAATCGTTGAAGGTTTAATGGAAGATTACAACATTACAATTCCAGTTGCAATTCACCTTGACCACGGTTCAAGTTTCGAAAAATGTAAAGAAGCGATTGATGCTGGATTTACTTCAGTAATGATTGATGCTTCTCATCACTCATTCGAAGAAAACATTGAAATTACTTCTAAAGTAGTTGAATACGCTCATGCTAACGGTGTTTCTGTGGAAGCAGAATTAGGAACTGTTGGTGGACAAGAAGATGACGTTGTTGCAGAAGGCGTAATCTATGCTGATCCTAAAGAATGTCAAGAACTTGTTGAAAGAACTGGTATTGATACTTTAGCACCTGCATTAGGTTCAGTACACGGACCTTACAAAGGTGAACCAAAATTAGGATTTAAAGAAATGGAAGAAATCGGAGCTTCTACTGGATTACCATTAGTATTACACGGTGGTACTGGTATCCCAACTCACGATATCAAAAAAGCTATTCCATTCGGTACAGCTAAAATCAACGTTAACACTGAAAACCAAATTGCATCTGTAAAAGCAGTTCGTGAAGTGTTAAATAACGACAGTGAAGTTTACGATCCACGTAAATATTTAGGACCTGCTCGTGAAGCAATTAAAGCTACAGTTAAAGGTAAAATCCAAGAATTTGGTACTTCTAACCAAGCATAATTAAATTAAATTCTTAATACTAAGAATAAAATATGAGGCTGGGACAAATTAATTTGTCCCAGCCTTTCATTGTTTTAGTGTGATTTTGAGGTTGTCATAGATTAACTCCCGACTTAATCTACGACTTAGACAAACTCTTCGCTTAACTATCGACTTAATCTACGACTTATCTCATTTTTAATGCACATGTTTTCACAAAAATGCTTATTAGAATAGACATAAAATTTTAATTTATTAATCCAGTTTTTAAATAAATTAAGTTATTAGTATTTACTTTTTATGTTTTTGCGTTTATGTTATTGAATAGTATATAATGGAAATAATTATCTATTCATGTTGAGAGAGTATGCATTCTCTAAGACGATGAAGTAAAGGAGTAAACATATGTCTCAAGAAGTTATAAAAATAAAAGGTGGAAACAAGTTAAACGGCAAAGTACAAATAAGCGGGGCTAAAAATAGTGCAGTAGCATTAATACCTGCTAGTTTGATGGCAAATGATGTTGTAACTTTAGATGGTCTACCAGATATTTCAGATGTAAAAACGTTAATGAGCTTATTAGGCGATTTAAATATAAAGACAGATTTAGATGGTGACCAACTTGTAGTAGACTCTAGTGACGCAGTTAATTTACCATTACCAAATAATAAAGTTCAGTCATTAAGAGCATCATATTATATGATGGGCGCTATGCTTGGACGATTTAAAAAATGTGTTATTGGATTACCTGGTGGTTGCCCATTAGGACCTAGACCAATTGATCAACATATAAAAGGTTTTGAAGCATTAGGTGCAAAAGTGACTAATGAGCAAGGTGCTATGTATTTAATTGCTGAAGAATTAGTTGGTGCAAAAATATTTATGGATGTTGTAAGTGTTGGTGCAACGATTAATATTATGTTAGCTGCTTCATTAGCTAAAGGGAAAACAGTAATTGAAAACGCTGCAAAAGAACCTGAAATTGTTGATGTTGCTACTCTATTAAATAATATGGGTGCAAAAATTAGAGGTGCTGGTACAGATACATTGAAAATTGAAGGTGTAGAATCATTACACGGCACAAAGCATGCAATAATACCTGATAGAATTGAAGCTGGAACGTATATGTGTGCGGCAGCTGCTATGGGTGAAGAAGTATATATAGAGAATATAATTCCATTACATTTAGAACCATTGATTGCTAAATTAAAAGAAATGGGTACTGAAATAGAACTTGGTGAAGACTCTATTTTAATTAAAGGGAAAGACGAGTATAAGCCGGTAGATATTCAAACTTCTGTTTATCCTGGATTTGCTACTGACTTACAACAACCTTTCACTCCGTTATTATTAAAAGCTAATGGTCAAAGTAAAATAACAGAAACAATTTATCCAGCTAGATTTAAACATGTCGATGAACTTATTAGAATGGGTGCTAAAGTTAGTTTAGAAAATGGAACAGCTATTTATTATCCATCAAAATTAACTGGAGCAAGTGTAGCTGCAAGTGATTTACGAGCTGGCGCTTCACTTTTAATTGCCGGTTTGATATCTGATGGCGTCACAACTGTTTATAATGTTAATCATATTCACAGAGGTTATAGTGGAATAGTGGATAAACTAAAAGCATTAGGCGCTGATATTTGGACAGAAACAGTATAACGAGTATAAAATGTATACTTTGTATATAAAGTGTAGTATAATTGTAATATAGAAGTTAAAGAGGTGAGTAACATGGAAGTATGTCCTTATTTAGAAGAAACATTTAAAGTTATAGGACGCAGTTGGAATGGTTTGATACTCAATTATTTATCACGTTGTGATGAACGCTCTGCTCATTTTTCTGATATGAAAAGAGATCTTAAACGTATTACACCAAGAGCGTTATCTCTTAAATTAACCGAGTTAAGTGACTGGGGATTAGTTGAAAAGAAAGTTGTTACAACAACGCCTCTATCTGTTGAATATCAAATAACTAATAAAGGTTATGAGCTAGCTCAAGCTCTTGTACCATTAGAAGAGTGGGCGCAGCGAAATGTTGAGTTAGAAGAAAACCATTCGTAAGGGAAAATAAGAGTCCCATCAGCAAAGTATAGATTACTTTTAGCTGGTGGGGCTCTTATTTTTATTTTTATTTTTAGTACAAACTTTACAATCTATAAACACATCATTTTAATTATATGTATGTTTCGTACTATAATAATAGCTGTAACAAATATAAAGGAGTAGATAATTGATGAGACAAGATATCAAACAATTTATAAATGGCGAATGGGTAAGTAGCCACAGTGGAAAAACTCTTGATGTAATTAACCCAGCTACTGAAGAAGTAATGGGTCAAATAGCAGCAGGAAACAAACAAGATGTTGATGATGCAGTTGCAGCTGCTAAAAAAGTCTATGTAAAATTTAGAAATACTTCTTTAGAAGAAAGAAAAGCTTTATTAGAAAGAATCGCAGACGAATATGAAAATAGAAAAGAAGATTTAATAGATGTTATGACAGATGAATTAGGTTCACCAATTGAGAAATCTGAATCAGTTCATTATCAAATGGGATTGAATCACTTTAGAGAAGCAAGTAAAGCAATCGATTCAATACAATTTGAAGAACGTCGTGGAGATGATCTTGTAGTCAAAGAAGCAATTGGTGTTGCAGGTTTAGTTACACCTTGGAATTTCCCAACTAATCAAACTTCATTGAAATTAGCAGGTGCTTTTGCTGCAGGTTCACCAGTAGTATTGAAACCATCCGAAGAAACACCATTTGCGGCAATTATTTTAGCTGAAATATTTGAAAAAGCTGGCGTGCCAAAAGGTGTATTTAACTTAGTGAATGGTGATGGACAAAGTGTCGGTGATCCATTAAGTAGTCATCCTGATGTTCGTATGATGTCATTTACAGGTTCAGGACCAACAGGTAGAAAAATTATGGAAAACTCAGCTAAAGACTTCAAAAAAGTATCATTAGAACTAGGTGGTAAATCTCCATTAGTAGTTTTAGATGATGTGGATATTGAAAAAGCTGCTAAAGGCGCAGTTGCTAAATTCGTACAAAATACAGGTCAAGTATGTACAGCAGCAACTCGTACATTAGTTCCAGAAAGCATTAAAGATGAATTTATTGCTGCAGCTAAAAAAGCAATTGAAAATGTTAAAGTTGGTAACCCAAGAGAAGAAGGTCAAGATACAGGTCCTGTAGTATCTAAAAAACAATTTGATACTGTACAAAGCTATATCCAAAAAGGTATCGATGAAGGTGCAACATTACTTCACGGTGGTGTAGGTAAACCTGAAGGACTAGAAAAAGGGTATTTTGTTAAACCAACATTATTTACAGACGTTACAAATGATATGACAATTGCTCAAGAAGAAATATTTGGTCCAGTAGGTACAATCATTACTTATAAAGACCTTGATGAAGCAATTGAAATTGCAAACGATACAATTTATGGTTTAGCAGCATACGTATACGGAAACGATAAAGATAAAGTAAGAGAAGTTTCTAAATTATTAGAAGCAGGTACTGTTGAAATTAATGATGCAGGCAGACAACCAAACTTACCATTCGGTGGTTACAAACAATCAGGAATTGGTAGAGAATGGGGAGACTACGGAATTGAAGAATTCCTAGAAGTAAAAGCAATCCCTGGTTATTATAAATAAAGTTTAAATTGGAAGAGGCTGAGACAATTAATTGTCTCAGCCTCTAATCATTATAATGACAATAGATGACTGGATTGAAAGTGTGCTTATAAGTCATATTATATAAAAGAAACGTGCAAGAAGTGTTCACAAAGGCAGCTATTTTTCTTATTTATATCTATAACTTATTTTGTCATCATCCTAAAAAAATGCTATAGTTTAAAGGCAGATTATAAATCTGGTATTACAATAAAAGAATTAGATTTTAAGAAATGGGTGTCATAAAAATGGCTGAAAGAGTTAGAACAAGTCCACAGTATGAATCGTTTCACGAATTATACAAGAATTATACAACTAAAGAATTAACAACTAAGGCAAAAGAATTTAGAATAACAAATTATAGTAAATTAAATAAAAAAGAACTTGTCTTAGCTATTATGGAAGCTCAAATGGAGAAAGACGGTAATTACTATATGGAAGGTATCCTAGATGATATTCAACCAGATGGTTATGGTTTTCTTCGAACTGTAAATTATTCCAAAGGCGAGAAAGATATTTATATATCTGCTAGTCAAATTAGACGTTTCGAAATTAAAAAAGGTGACAAAGTAACGGGTAAAGTTAGAAAGCCTAAAGAAAATGAAAAATATTATGGATTACTGCAAGTTGATTTTGTAAATGATCAAAATGCAGAAGAAGTAAAGAAAAGACCGCACTTTCAAGCGTTAACTCCTCTATACCCACAAGAACGTATCCGATTAGAAACAACAGATAAAAAGCACTCAACAAGAATTATGGACTTAATTACTCCAATAGGTCTTGGTCAACGTGGCATGATTGTTGCACCTCCAAAAGCTGGTAAAACTTCATTGCTTAAAGAAATTGCAAATGCAATTGCAATTAACCAACCTAAAGCAAAATTATTTATATTATTAATTGGAGAACGCCCAGAGGAAGTAACAGATATAGAACGTTCAGTTGAACAAGCAGAAGTTGTTAACTCTACTTTTGATGAGCCACCTGAACACCATGTAAAAGTTGCAGAATTGTTATTGGAAAGAGCTAAACGTTTAGTTGAGATTGGTGAAGATGTTATTATTTTAATGGATTCACTCACAAGACTTGCTAGAGCTTATAATTTAGTCGTACCGCCAAGTGGTAGAACACTATCTGGTGGTTTAGATCCGGCTTCACTTCATAGACCAAAACATTTCTTTGGAGCGGCAAGAAATATCGAAGCTGGAGGTAGTTTAACAATTCTAGCTACAGCTTTAGTTGAAACAGGATCACGTATGGATGATATGATTTATGAGGAATTTAAAGGTACAGGTAACATGGAACTTCATTTAGACCGTAAACTATCAGAAAAAAGAGTGTTTCCTGCTATTGACATTAGAAGAAGTTCTACTCGTAAAGAAGAATTGTTGTTAGAAACTAATGAACTTGAAATGATATGGCAATTACGTAATTTATTTACGGATCAGAATGATTTTTCTGAAAGATTTATAAGAAAATTAAAACGTACTAAGTCTAATGCTGAATTCTTTGAAGTTTTAAGAAAATCAATGGTTGAAAGTGCCAAGACAGGTAAACCGATTATATAAATTTAAGGTTGCAATTTAATTCTTCAACATATATAATATGTAAGTATTGAGTGAATTAGTCACAAATAAACTCTGTTCCAGATGGTTCAGGGCAAAGGAGCTGAAAAAAATGAAACAAGGAATTCATCCAGAGTATAATAAAGTTATCTTTTTAGATACAACTACAGACTTCAAATTCTTAAGTGGTTCAACACGTAGTTCTAACGAAACTATGGAATGGGAAGATGGTAACGAATACCCAGTTATCCGTTTAGATATCTCTTCAGATTCACATCCATTCTATACAGGACGTCAAAAATTCGCATCTGCGGATGGTCGTGTGGAACGCTTCAACAAAAAATTTGGTTTCAAATCAAACAACTAATTATGAAGCGAATCAAGCATCCTTTTTTAAAGGATGCTTTTTTTGTAATTATTAATAAATATGTAAAAATAATATGATATAATTAAGCGATTATGTTGAAAAAGGTGGATAAGTAATATGTACGAAAATTACCATTCCGGATGGATAGAATGTATTTGCGGAAGCATGTTTAGTGGTAAGTCAGAAGAGCTTATAAGACGTCTGAGAAGAGGTTTATATGCTAAACAAAATGTAATAGTATTTAAGCCATCTATCGATAATCGCTATAGTGAAGAAGCTGTAGTATCTCACAATGGCAACCAACTAGATGCAATAAGTATAGAGCACTCAAGTGAAATTTTACATCGTGATTTACAAGGTATTGATATAATTGGAATAGATGAAGTTCAATTTTTCGACAATGAAGTTGTGGAAGTAGCTCAAAAATTAGCAGAAGAGGGCTATCGTGTAGTTGTAGCAGGTTTAGACATGGACTTTAAAGGTGTACCTTTTGAACCTATGCCTGAAATGATGGCAGTTGCTGAAATCGTTACAAAATTGCAAGCTGTTTGCGCAGTATGTGGTGCACCATCAAGTAGAACACAAAGATTAATAAATGGTGAACCAGCTCATATTGATGATCCAATTATTTTAGTAGGAGCAGACGAAAGTTATGAACCGAGATGTAGAGATCATCATATAATAAGAACCGAAACAAGGAGTGATATAAATGTTTGATCAATTAGAAATTGTTGAAAATAGATACGAACAGTTAAATGAATTGTTAAGCGATCCAGACGTAGTATCAGATACTGACAAATTGAGAAAATACTCTAAAGAACAATCTGATTTACAAAAAACTGTCGATGTATATAGAACTTATAAATCTGTAAATGGTGACATTGAAGATGCTAAATTAATGTTAGATGAAACTTCAGACAAAGAAGACCAAGAAATGTTGAAAGAAGAAATTAATAGTCTAACTAAACGTGTTCCAGAATTAGAATCAGAATTAAAATTATTATTGATTCCTAAAGACCCTAATGACGATAAAAACGTAATTATGGAAATTCGCGGTGCAGCTGGTGGGGATGAAGCAGCAATCTTTGCAGGTGATTTATTTAGAATGTATTCTAGATTTGCAGAAGCTAATGGATATAAAATTGATGTTGTCGAAGAAAATATAAGCGATCATGGTGGATACAAAGAAGTGAGTTTCTCAATTCAAGGTAATGGTGCATTCAGTAAACTTAAATATGAGAATGGTGCGCATCGTGTACAACGTGTTCCAGAAACTGAATCAGGTGGCAGAATTCATACATCGACTGCAACTGTTGCTGTATTACCAGAAGCAGAAGACGTTGAAATAGATATTAGAACTGAAGATTTGAAAATAGAAACTTATCGTTCAAGTGGTTCTGGTGGACAGCACGTTAACACAACAGATTCTGCAGTACGTATTACACATGTACCAACTGGAATAGTTGCTACATCATCAGAAAAATCACAAATTAAAAACCGTGAAAAAGCTTTTAAAGTATTGAAAGCTAGAGTTTACGATATGATGGTTCGAGAAGAAAATGCGAAATATGCTGAAAAGAGAAAATCAGCAGTAGGTACAGGGGACCGCTCTGAAAGAATAAGAACATATAATTATCCACAAAATAGAGTAACAGATCATCGTATAGGTCTAACTTTACAAAAATTAGATCAAATAATGGAAGGTAAAGTTGACGAAATAATAGATGCATTAACAATGCATGAACAAACAGAGAAATTGGAAGAACTTAATAATGGACAATTATAATTTTCAATTGTTATTAAAAGAAACTTATGATGAATTATCAGCACGAGGGTTTGAAACCTCTCGTGCTGATTGGCTATTAGAAGATATTACTAG
Organism: Mammaliicoccus sp. K-M42; assembly: GCF_022386375.1. Lineage (NCBI taxonomy): Bacteria > Bacillati > Bacillota > Bacilli > Caryophanales > Staphylococcaceae > Mammaliicoccus > Mammaliicoccus sp. K-M42. The sequence goes on from NZ_JAJNIS010000007.1 coordinate 54,325, forward strand.
GATGTCGAGAACCGAAATAGCTTTAAATTTTCAAGAAAAAGTACCTGAAAACATACTGAGTGAATATTTGTCTTATAGAGAACGTATGTATAAAGGAGAACCTGTACAATATATTGCTGGATTTGCGGAGTTCTATGGTAGGAAATTTAAAGTAAACAAAGATGTGTTGATACCAAGACCAGAAACTGAAGAACTTGTATATCAAACTCTACAAAAGATTCATAAGAAGCATTTAGTCTTGTGCGATATTGGTACTGGATCTGGAGCGATAGCTATTTCATTAAAAAAAGAGCGACCGGATTTGTCAGTTATAGCAACTGATATTAGTCCTAATGCAATAGCAATAGCAAAAGAAAATGCAAAACTTTTAGAAACTGAAGTTGAATTTTTATTAGGAGAATCTCTAAAGCCACTTATTGATAGAAATATTCAAGTGGATATTTTAGTATCTAACCCTCCTTATATTTCATATGACGAGCAAAATCAAATGGCTGAGACTGTATTAGATTACGAACCGCATTTAGCTTTGTTTGCTCATGATGATGGGTTAGCTATATATAAAGACATTCTATCGAATCTTGATAAAGTAATAACACAAGGTGGACTTGTTATATTTGAAATAGGTTATTTGCAAGGTGATATATTAAAAACTTACATTCAAGAAAATTATAATATAGAAAACTTAGAAATTATCAAAGATATAAATCAAAACAATCGTATGATACAATTTAATTGGATAAATCAATAAAAGTTATACACGAAATGACTGGAGTTATCCACATTGTGTGTATAACTTTTATTTTTATATAATAAATGCTTTAAAGAAGGGAAGAAATGCCTTGGAAACATACGTTTGGGATGTGCGTAAGTATGTTCACAACTTACAAAGTTATCCACAAATCAATCAAATCGTTGAAGGATATCGACAAAATGAGCTTATCGCATTACCTACTGAAACTGTGTATGGTTTAGGCGCAAATGCTAAAGATGAACAAGCAGTAAAAAAAATATATATAGCAAAAGGGAGACCTTCAGATAATCCACTAATTATTCATATTCATGATAAATCACAGTTAAATGATTTCACTCAAAATATATCAAAAGAAGCAGAAATATTAATGGATGCTTTTTGGCCAGGGCCGATATCATTTATAGTTCCGTATAAAAAAGGATTTTTAAGTGATCGAGTAACAGGAGGTTTAAATTCAGTAGCGGTACGTATGCCAAGTCATATTATTGGTAGAGAAATACTGCAATTGACTAATTTACCTATCGCAGCACCAAGTGCAAATGTTAGTGGTAGACCATCTCCTACTAAATTTGAACATGTAAAGCATGATTTAGAAGGTAGAATTTTTGGGATTATTCAAGCAGAAGATGTAGATGAAGGTATTGAAAGTACAGTAATAGATTGTACAAGTTTCCCTTTTAAAATAGCTAGACCAGGATCAATAACGACTGAGATGATTAATGACGTATTACCTAATAGTGTCGTTAATGAAAAAATGGATATAGAGAAACCAATAGCACCTGGAATGAAATATAAACATTATGCACCTTCACAACCAGTTACATTGGTTGAAGGAGGTATAACTAAACCGATTAAAAGTTCAGTATATAAAGATGAGAGAATAGCTGTTATTGGACCTAAAAGTATAGAATCACTTATTTCAGAAGAAATGATTTTTATACCATTAGGAAAAAATGCAAAAGATATTAAAGGTGCGCATCACGATTTATATGATGCTTTAAGAATAGCTGACCAACTTATAGATATAGATAAAATATTAATAAGTGGATATATTCGAAATGAATCTACCGTTGCATTAATGAACAGAATAGATAAAGCAAGTGGCCATAATATAAAAGGAGAAGATGAATTGTGAAAATAGTTTTTATTTGTACTGGAAATACATGTAGAAGTCCTTTAGCTGAAGCCATTGCTAAAGACATAAAACCAAACTATGACATTCAGTCAAGAGGAATTTCTGCATTTGAGGGTACACCTATTTCGATACAATCTATGGAAATAATTATGAATAATAATTTACCGGTTCCTGGAACAGCCCAACAGTTTTCAGCAAGTGATTTAGATGCAGATCTAATACTAACTATGACTGAATCCCATAAACTGATTTTAGAGTCACAATTTAATCATGGAAATATTCATACATTGAAAGAGTATGTAAAAGGTGAAAAAGGAGATATTTCTGATCCTTATGGGCGACCACAAAATATTTATCAAAATACTTATGAAGAACTGAGTATTCTCATAAAAGAATTATTACAGAGTAGTTAAGAATTCAAATAATTTGCAGAATCGCTATAACACACATAGAAAATACGTTATAATATTAATGTATAAACAAATTGGGAGGTGGGAAGATGAAAGTAGCTATTGCAGCAGACCATGGTGGCTTTGAATACAAAGAAGCAATAAAAAGATTACTTGATGAAATGAACATTGAATATAAAGACTTTGGTACACATGAAGGAGAATCAGTAGATTATCCTGATTATGCAAGACCGGTATCAGAAAGTGTTGCAGATGGAACATTTGATAAAGGAATTTTGATTTGTGGAACTGGAATTGGTATGTCTATTGCTTCGAACAAGGTAAAGGGGATTCGTTGTGCACTTGTGCATGATGTTTTTACCGCAGAAGTTACGAGACAACATAATGATTCTAATGTATTAGCAATGGGCCAACGTGTTATAGGCGAAGGTTTGGCACTTCTCATCGTCAAAACTTGGTTAACAAGTGAATTCGAAGGCGGAAGACACCAACGACGTATAGATAAGATTGAAGGCGGTTGTTCATGATTAAGCATTTAAAACAATTATTGGATGAGCTTAATTCAATTGGATTCTTTAATAAGAATGAACTATGCATCATCGGTTGTTCCACTTCAGAGGTAAGAGGTTCTAAAATTGGATCAGATGGATCAATCGAAATAGCTAAAGAACTGTTTGATAGTCTTGAATTGATACATAAAGAGACAGGTGTTCGTTTTGCTTTTCAAGGTTGTGAGCATATTAATCGTGCTATTACTATAGAACGTGAAGTATTCGATGCTTATTCAATGGCCGAAGTTTCTGTTATACCTCAAGTGAACGCTGGAGGAAGTTTATCAACCTATGCTTATCAACACATGAAAGACCCAGTTGTTGTTGAACACATTCAATGCGATAAAGGCATTGATATTGGTCAGACATTAATTGGTATGCATTTAAAGCACGTCGCAGTACCGATATCTATTGATACTAAAAATATCGGAGAAGCTATTGTTACAGTAGCTAAAAGTCGCCCCAAGCTAATTGGTGGCGCAAGAGCTAAGTATTAAATTCTTAAAAGTGAGGGATTGTACATGTCATTAATTAAAAAGCAAGACGAAGAACTTTTCAAAGCAATGGAAAAAGAGTTTGATAGACAGAATAATAATATTGAACTAATAGCATCTGAGAATTTTGTATCTGAAGCAGTAATGGAAGCTCAAGGTTCTGTGTTAACAAACAAATATGCAGAAGGTTATCCTGGTCGTCGTTATTATGGTGGCTGTGACTATGTTGATATCGTGGAAAATTTAGCGCGTGATAGAGCTAAAGCACTTTTCGGTGGAGACCATGTTAATGTACAACCTCATTCAGGATCACAAGCGAATATGGCTGTGTACTTTGTAGCTTTAGAGCCTGGTGATACTGTGCTTGGAATGAACTTAAGTCATGGAGGACACTTAACTCATGGATCTAAAGTTAACTTTAGTGGGAAGTTATATAACTTTGTAGAGTATGGTGTTTCTAAAGAAGATGAACAAATCGACTATGATGAAATTTTGAAAGTAGCAAAAGAAGCAAAACCAAAATTAATTGTCGCTGGTGCATCTGCTTACCCAAGACAAATTGATTTTAAACGATTTAAAGAAATTGCAGATGAAGTTGGCGCTAAATTAATGGTAGATATGGCACATATCGCTGGTTTAGTAGCAGCTGGTTTACACCAAAATCCTGTAGAATTTGCTGACTTTGTTACTACTACTACGCATAAAACATTAAGAGGACCAAGAGGGGGCATGATTTTCTGTAAAGAAGAATATGCTAAAGAAATTGATAAAACAATTTTCCCTGGAATACAAGGTGGTCCATTAATGCATGTTATCGCAGGTAAAGCTGTTTCATTTGGAGAAGCATTAGAACCAGAATTTAAGGAATACCAAAAACAAGTAATTAAGAATGCTCAAAAATTAGCTGCAACATTAGAAGAAGAAGGTTTACGAATTGTATCTGGAGGTACTGATAATCATTTAATCTGTGTAGATGTTAAAGGTTCACTTGGTATAACAGGTAAGTTAGCTGAAAATACATTAGATGAAATAGGTATTACATGTAATAAGAATACAATACCTTTTGACCAAGAGAAACCTTTCGTAACGAGTGGCGTTCGTCTTGGAACACCAGCTGTTACTTCACGTGGATTCGATGAAGAAGCAGTTGAAGAAGTGGGTCGCATTATAGCATTAGTGCTAAAAAACCCAGAAGATGAACAAACACTGAAAGAAGCACATGAACGTGTATTATCATTAACTTCTAAGTTCCCACTTTACAACAAATAAATATTTATTGGAGGCTAGACTTATGGGTAAAGTACATGTTTTTGATCATCCATTAATTCAGCATAAATTGAGTTATATTCGTGATCAAAAAACTGGCACTAAGGAGTTTAGAGAGCTTGTCGACGAAGTAGGTATGCTTATGGCATATGAAGTTACAAGAGATTTCGAAACGAAAGAAGTCGAAATTGAGACACCGGTAACTAAGATGAAAGCTCAAAGGTTATCTGGTAAGAAATTAGCGCTTATTCCTATTTTACGTGCAGGATTAGGCATGACTGACGGTATAATGAAGCTTGTTCCAGCTGCAAGAGTTGGACATGTCGGTTTATACCGTGATCCTGAAACATTAGAAGCTGTAGAATATTTTGTGAAATTACCACAAGATATAGAAGAAAGAGAAATAATTGTAGTAGATCCTATGCTTGCTACTGGTGCATCAGCAATCGAAGCGATTCAGTCATTAAAGAATCGTGGAGCAAATAAAATACGTTTTATGGGCTTAATTGCTGCACCTGAAGGGGTTAAAGCATTACAAGAAGCGCATGATGACGTAGATATTTACATTGCTGCATTAGATGAAAAATTAGATGACCATGCTTATATAACACCTGGTTTAGGTGATGCTGGTGATCGATTATTTGGCACTAAATAATATTAGGAGGATTTTATTACAATGAAGAAAATTATGACAATATTTGGTACGCGACCTGAAGCCATCAAAATGGCACCTTTAGTTTTAGAGTTAAAAAATGATCCGGAGTTACAACCAATTGTAGTTGTAACTGCTCAACATAGAGAAATGCTAGATTCAGTTCTAGAAACATTCGACATTACTCCAGATTATGATTTAAACATTATGAAACAAGGTCAAACACTATCTGAGGTAACATCTAGAGTATTAGGTGGACTTGAAAGTGTTATTCAAGAAGCGAAACCAGATATGATATTGGTACATGGAGATACAACAACTACTTTTGCAGGCAGTTTAGCAGCTTTTTATAATGAAGTTGCAATTGGCCATGTAGAAGCAGGGTTAAGAACTTGGAATAAATACTCTCCATTCCCAGAAGAAATGAATCGACAAATGACGGGGGTCCTTGCTGATTTACACTTCTCACCAACTGATCAGTCTAAACATAATTTGCTTCAGGAAAATAAAAAAGACGAATCTATTGTTGTTACAGGTAATACAGCTATTGATGCGTTATCTACTACTGTAAGTGATGATTACGAAAGTGATATCATTAATCGTCATGAAGGTAAACGTATCGTATTATTAACTGCACATAGACGTGAGAACATTGGTGAACCTATGGAGAACATTTTTAAAGCTGTTAGACAAATCGTTGAAGAGCATGAAGATGTTGTAGTAGTTTATCCAATGCACAAAAATCCAAAAGTTAGAAATATTGCCAATCAAATTTTGAGTGATCATGAGCGTATAGAATTGATAGAGCCTTTAGAAGTTATAGATTTCCATAACTTTGCTGCAAACTCACACTTAATCCTTACAGATTCGGGTGGTGTACAAGAAGAAGCGCCATCATTAGGTAAACCAGTACTTGTTTTAAGAGACACAACTGAGAGACCTGAAGGCGTTGAAGCGGGTACATTAAAACTTGTAGGAATAGAGCAAGACAATGTTTATAAAGAAACGAAAACATTGTTAACTGATCAAGCATTATACGAAAGAATGAGCATTGCTCAAAATCCATATGGTGATGGAAAAGCTTCTAAGAGAATTTGTGAAAATATTAAATGTTATTTTGATATTTTGACAGAAGCACCAGAACCATTTAAAACAAAATAATAAAAGTGGTGGTTTGTGTCAATTCTGTGACAAATAAATGACAAAAAAATATTTTCTATTTTTGTCTTAGCATTGACACTATAGGGCCACTATATTATCATGAAAATTGTGTGATGAAACGGTTTTCAAAGATATACCACTTATTTAAGGAGTTTCAGCTGAATGTTTGATATAAAGGGCTTTTTTAAGTCTTATTTACAGTATTTTATTTTTTTCATTATTATTCTAGTTGTAGTGTATTTCTTCTTGAAACATGAGTTTATTTTAGGACTCATTATTGGAACAATAGCATCAGCTGTTAACTTGTTTTCATGGGAAGTTTACCTCAATCGAGCAAAAAATGCTGAATCATTACAATTATCAACAGGAAACTGGGTCAGATATCTTGTGACAATCGTTGCATGCTGTTTTTGGCTTAAATATCCACTAATTGTTGATATTATTGGGATTTTATTTGGACTTATGATTGCATATGTCTTAATTATGTTTAGGTCTCTTAAAAGTCTCGATTAAATAATTAAAATTGTGAAAAGAGGTGAAGATATGGAACACGAATCACCTATGTGGTCCATCAATTTGGGAGGATTTGATTTATTATTCAATCTTTCGAGTATGTTAATGTTAGTAGTTTCTGCTGTAATCGTTTTTGGAATAGCCGTTTTTTGTACTAGAAACCTAAAAGTTAGACCTAGTGGTGCACAAAACTTTATTGAATGGGTATTTGACTTTGTTAAAGGTATTATCCAAAGTAATATGGCTTGGAAAGACGGAGGAAAATTTCATTTCTTAGCAGTTACGTTAATATTCTTCATATTTGTATCAAATATGCTAGGGTTACCGTTCTCAATTGTTGTTGGGCATACATTATGGTGGAAATCACCTACTGCGGATCCAACAGTTACTTTAACTTTAGCGACATTGATGGTTCTACTGACACATTATTATGGTGTTAAAATGCGTGGAACAGGAGCATACTTGAAATCGTTCGTACAACCTGTTGCTTTTATGGTACCTTTCAAAATTGTTGAAGAATTTGCTTCAACATTAACGCTTGGTCTACGTTTATACGGTAATATATTTGCAGGTGAAGTATTACTAGGTTTATTAGCAACATTAGCAGCAGGAGGCGCACTTGGTCTTTTCGGTGCAATTTTACCAGCGATAGTATGGCAAGGATTCTCAATTTTCATTGGATCAATTCAAGCGTACATATTCGTAATGTTATCAATGGTTTATATGTCCCATAAAGTGGCAGACGATCATTAATATATAATTTAAAAAAACAATTAATATTTTTAATTCTTAGGAGGAATTTATAATGAGTTTAGGTGTAATAGCAGCAGCAATCGCGATTGGTTTAGCAGCATTAGGAGCAGGTATTGGTAACGGTCTTATCGTATCAAGAACAGTAGAAGGTGTAGCACGTCAACCAGAAGCACGTGGTCCATTAATGACAATAATGTTTATCGGTGTTGGTTTAGTTGAAGCCCTTCCTATCATTGCAGTAGTAGTAGCATTCATGGTAATGAATCGATAAATTAACATATTTTTAGAACAGGCGAAGTCTATCTAAAAAGGATTTCGCCATTCATTTATGAGATGTTTTACATCTTTATTTGCAATGAAAGGAGTGTAATTGGCAGTGGATCAAAACGTATTAGTTTTAGGTGCAGCAAGTGGTGGTGTCGAATGGGGAACAGCATTATTCACATTAATCACATTTATCGTCCTGTTAGCTTTATTAAAAAAGTTTGCTTGGGGACCGTTGAAATCAATCATGGATGAGCGTGAAAACTCTATCAACAAAGATATTGATGATGCTCACGATGCAAAAGTAAAAGCTAAAAAATTAGAAGAAGAAAATAAAGATTTACTTAGAAAGACTCAAGAAGAAGTACAAACGATTCTTGACGATGCTAAACATCAAGCAAAAACACAACAAGAGCAAATTATCAATGATGCGAATGTTAAAGCAAATGGCTTAGTACAATCAGCTCAAGCAGAAATTCAACAAGAAAAACAAAGAGCTATTTCTGAAATAAACAACAGAGTTTCTGAACTTTCTGTACTAATTGCTTCTAAAGTAATTAATAAAGAAATTTCTGAACAAGACCAAAAAGACCTTGTTGAAAAATACATTAAAGAGGCAGGGGATAAATAATGGCGAACATAAGTCAAAAATATGCCCAAGCACTATATGATGTAGCAGAAGAACAAAACTTAACAGATGACATTTTAAATGAGCTTGATCAAATAACAATAAGCGTTAAAGGTCTATTAAGTGAAGTAAGAGCAATTGATAATAATCCTAAATTAGCAAAAAATGAACGACAACAATTTGTAGAGAACGTATTTAAAGGTGTTTCCAAACCATTATTAAATACATTATTCTTACTAGCTAATAATAGTAAATTATCTTTAATTCCAGAAATTGATGGAGATTACAGAAAAATTTACAATCAGGTACATAGTCAAGATTTAATGAAAGTGGAATCTGTCTATCCATTATCAAATGAAGAGTTAGATGAAATTGGTAAAGCATTTATTAAAAGAACGGGTTTGAAAAAACTCATATTAGAAAATCAAGTTAATGATTCACTAATTGGTGGCATTCGAGTATCCATTGGTACAAAAGTTTACGATGGCTCAATTCAGAATGATTTAAATCAATTAACAAAATCATTTCAACAAATGAAATAATATTAAGGAGTGACATAGATGGCCATTAAAGCTGAAGAAATCAGTGCTTTATTACGCTCTCAAATAGAAAACTATGAGTCAGAAATGTCAGTTACCGACGTTGGTACAGTAATCCAAGTCGGAGATGGTATTGCATTAGCTCATGGCTTAAACGACGTTATGGCAGGCGAACTATTAGAATTCCATACTGGCGTTTTAGGTTTAGCACAAAACTTAGAAGAAAATAATGTAGGTATCGTTATTTTAGGACCTGCTGAAGGTATTAAAGAAGGCGACGAGGTTAAACGTACTGGTCGTATTATGGAAGTACCTGTAGGGGAAGAATTAATTGGACGAGTTGTAGACCCATTAGGACAACCACTTGATGGACAAGGTCCAATCAATACGTCAAAAACACGTCCTGTTGAATCACCAGCAACTGGTGTAATGGATCGTAAATCAGTTGACGAACCTCTACAAACTGGTATTAAAGCAATTGACGCACTAGTACCAATTGGACGTGGACAACGTGAGTTAATCATTGGAGACCGTCAAACAGGTAAAACAACAGTTGCAATTGATACGATTCTTAACCAAAAAGACGAAGATATGATTTGTATTTACGTTGCTATTGGTCAAAAAGAATCTACTGTACGTACTGCGGTTGAAACATTACGTAGACACGGTGCTTTAGATTATACAATAGTTGTTTCTGCATCAGCAGCACAACCAGCACCTTTACTTTATATCGCACCTTATGCTGGTGTAAGTATGGGTGAAGAGTTCATGTTTAATGGTAAACATGTATTAATCGTATATGATGATTTAACTAAACAAGCAGCAGCTTATCGTGAGTTATCTCTATTACTTCGTCGTCCGCCAGGTCGTGAAGCATACCCAGGTGATGTATTCTACTTACACAGTCGTTTATTAGAACGTGCTGCTAAATTGAATGATGATTTAGGCGGTGGTTCAATTACAGCGTTACCATTTGTTGAGACACAAGCTGGAGATATTTCATCTTATGTTCCTACAAACGTTATTTCAATTACAGACGGACAAATTTTCTTACAGTCTGATTTATTCTTCTCAGGTGTAAGACCTGCTATCAATGCTGGTTTATCAGTATCACGTGTTGGTGGTTCTGCTCAAATCAAAGCTATGAAAAAAGTAGCAGGTACATTACGTCTAGATTTAGCATCTTATCGTGAGTTGGAATCATTTGCTCAATTTGGTTCTGATTTAGACCAAGCTACTAAATCTAAATTAGAGCGTGGTAAACGTACTGTTGAAGTACTTAAACAAGATCAAAACAAGCCATTGACTGTAGATCGTCAAGTCGTTATTTTATATGCTTTAACTAAAGGTCACTTAGATGATATTCCAGTTGAAGATATTACACGATTTGAAGATGAATTCTTAAATTGGATTGATGCTAACGCAAGCGATCTATTTAAAGAAATTCGTGAAACAAAACAATTACCATCAGATGATAAATTTGTTTCTGCAATCGATGCATTCAAAAAAGTATTTAATAAATCTCACATAGAGTAATATTAAGCTTTAAATAAAAGGTGGTGAAATTGTGGCTTCACTAAGAGAAATCAAAGGAAGAATCACTTCTACGCAAAAAACGAGTCAAATTACTAAAGCGATGAATATGGTGTCGAATTCTAAATTGCGTAAAGCAGAAGAGAATGCTCATGCATTCCAACCTTATATGGATAAGATTCAAGATGCAGTAACGGCAATAGCTTCTAAAAGTTCAGATGTTTCACATCCAATGCTAAAGACAAGAGCTGTTAAACGTTCTGGTTACTTAGTTATTACTTGTGATAAAGGACTTGCGGGACCATATAGCGCTAATATTTTAAAAAATGTAGTAAATGATATAAAAGAAAAACACAACAATAATGAAGATGAATATGCAATTATTGTTGTAGGTCGAGTTGGTCGAGATTTCTTTAAAGCTAGAGGATATAACGTAGTTGAAGAATATGTAGGCTTATCAGACCAACCAACATTTAAAAATGTTCAAGCATTAACTGAAAAAGCTGTAGATTTATTTACAGAAGAATATTATGACGAGTTAACAGTTTACTATAGTCATTTTGTAAGTGTTCTTGAACAACAAGTGAAATCGAAAAGAATCCTTCCTTTATCTGATGAAGATACTGGAAAAGGTTCAAGTATGATGGCTGGTTATGAATTTGAACCAGATAAAGAGACAATATTAAAAGTTATCTTACCGCAATATACAATTAGTTTAATCTATGGTGCATTATTAGATGGAAAAGCTAGTGAACATGCCTCTAGAATGACAGCTATGAAGAATGCAACAGATAACGCTTCAGAATTAATAGATGATTTATCATTACAATATAACAGAGCTCGACAAGCTGCAATTACTCAGCAAATTACTGAAATTGTCGGTGGAGCAGCAGCACTCGAATAATGATTAGGAGGAATTTACATGGGATTAGGCCGAGTAACGCAAATTACAGGGCCAGTTATTGACGTTCGATTTCCACATGGTGAATTGCCAGAACTTAATAATGCATTAACAGTTAAAGTAGACCGCCCTGATGGCAAAAGCTTTGATTTAGCATTAGAAGTTGCTTTACACCTTGGTGATGATGTTGTACGTTCTATAGCAATGGCGTCAACTGACGGTGTTAAACGTGGACAAGAAGTTACTGATACAGGCAGAGCTATATCGGTACCTGTTGGTGATGCTACGTTAGGTCGCGTTTTCAATGTATTAGGTGAAAAAATTGATTTAGGTGAAGAAATTGATGAAAGTGTGCGTCGTGACCCAATTCATCGTTTAGCTCCTAAATTTGAAGATTTATCTACAAAAGTAGAAATTCTTGAAACAGGTATTAAAGTAGTAGACTTATTAGCACCTTATATTAAAGGTGGTAAAATCGGTTTATTCGGTGGTGCCGGTGTTGGTAAAACAGTACTTATTCAAGAATTAATCAATAACATCGCTCAAGAACATGGTGGTATTTCAGTATTCGCGGGTGTTGGTGAACGTACTCGTGAAGGTAACGATTTATACTATGAAATGAGTGATTCAGGCGTTATTAAGAAAACGGCAATGGTATTCGGTCAAATGAACGAGCCACCTGGTGCCCGTGCAAGAGTTGCACTTTCTGGTTTAACAATGGCAGAATATTTCCGTGATGAACAAGGACAAGACGTATTGTTATTCATCGATAATATCTTCCGTTTTACACAAGCAGGTTCAGAGGTGTCAGCGCTATTAGGTCGTATGCCTTCTGCAGTTGGTTACCAGCCAACATTAGCTACTGAAATGGGACAATTACAAGAACGTATTACATCTACAAATAAAGGATCAGTTACATCTATCCAAGCGGTATTCGTACCAGCCGATGACTATACTGACCCAGCGCCAGCAACTGCTTTCGCTCACTTAGATGCAACAACGAACTTAGAACGTAAATTAACTGAAATGGGTATCTACCCTGCAGTTGACCCATTAGCATCAACATCACGTGCATTAACTCCTGAAATTGTTGGAGATGAGCATTATGATGTTGCGCGTCGAGTACAACAAACTTTACAAAAATATAGAGAATTACAAGATATCATTGCTATCCTTGGTATGGATGAGTTATCTGATGATGATAAGAAAACTGTAGAACGTGCACGTCGAATTCAGTTCTTCTTATCTCAAAACTTCCACGTAGCTGAACAATTTACTGGTCAAAAAGGATCTTATGTACCAGTTAGCCAAACTGTACAAGATTTCAAAGCAATACTAGAGGGACAATATGACCATATCCCAGAAGATGCTTTCCGATTAGTCGGTGGTATTGAAGCAGTTCTTGAAAATGCTAAAAACATGGGTGTAGAGGTCTAATAATAATTAGGAGGAATGGAAAATGAATACATTTACCTTAGATGTTGTCACTCCTAATGGATCTGTTTACTCAGCAAAAGAAGTAGAACTTGTTGTTTTACATACTGAAACTGGTGAGATGGGTGTAATGGCTGGACATATTCCAACTGTTGCAGCTTTAAAAACTGGATACGTTAAAGTAAACAAAACAAGTGGTACAGAGTATTTAGCTGTTTCCGAAGGATTTGTTGAAGTAAGAACCAATAAAGTTACAGTTCTAGTTCAATCGGCTGAAACTGCCGAAGAAATAGATAAAGACCGTGCGATTAATTCTAAAGAACGTGCTGAAGAACGATTGAATAGTAATCGAGACGAAGTTGACTTTAGACGTGCTGAACGTGCACTTCATCGTGCGATTAATCGAATTGAAGTGGCTAAATTTAGATAATATTTTAAGAGGCTGAGACAATTAATGTCTCAGCCCTTTTTATACTATAGAAGGGATATTTTGTTATGGAATACTATGGTCAATTAGGTATAATAGGACTCGTTTTACATGTTATCTGTGTTTGTCTTGCATTTTGGGCACTACAGGGCATTCGACTAGAATTTATTTTTAAGAAAAACCATATTGCGCAAGCTCAAACATTTATTATTATTTTATCGATTTTATTAGGCACATCTGTAAGTCGTTTTATTTTAGATATACTCCAATATTCGCTACAATTAAAATTACTATTCTAATAACACTAGAAAATACATAAATAAATGAAAAAAGAACAAAAAAGTAGTATAATGTTTTGGTGATGTTTATGAATCAAGGAAAATGTGTATTTAATATATATATACGTTTGTAAAATAAATTATAGTAAAGTTTTTTTGGAGGATAAATATATGGATAAAATCGTCGTAAAGGGCGGAGCGAGTCTTAATGGCACAGTCGTAGTCGAAGGGGCAAAAAACGCAGTACTACCAATATTAACAGCTACACTTTTACCAAGCACTGGTCAAAGTGTATTAACTAATGTACCTAAGCTAAGTGATGTTGATACAATAAATACTGTTTTAACACATTTAAATGCAGATGTAGAATATGAAGCAGATAAAAATACTGTTAAAGTTGATGCATCAAATACTTTAAAAATTGAAGCACCATATGAATATGTAAGCAAAATGAGAGCCAGTATATTAGTAATGGGACCATTATTAGCAAGAGAAGGTCATGCTAGAGTCGCATTACCAGGTGGTTGTGCAATTGGGTCTAGACCAATCGAACAACATTTAAAAGGCTTCGAAGCATTAGGTGCAGAAATTGAGCTTCATAATGGATTTATTGAAGCAACGACACCTAACGGACTTAAAGGTACGAAAATCTATTTAGACTTCCCTAGTGTTGGTGCTACTCAAAATATTATGATGGCAGCTGTATTAGCGGAAGGTAAAACGGAAATTCAAAATGTTGCTAGAGAGCCTGAAATTGTAGACTTAGCCAATTATTTAAATGAAATGGGTGCACAAGTACATGGTGCAGGCACTGATACAATAAGAATCACTGGAGTACAACAATTACACGGGGCAGAACATTCAATTATTCCAGATAGAATTGAAGCAGGTACGTTTATGATAGCTAGTGCAATTACTAGAGGTAATGTGAACGTAATTGGTGCAATTAGAGAACATATGACAAGTTTAGTTTCTAAATTAGAAGAAGCTGGTGTTCAAATTACAGACATTGAAGATGGATTAAATATCCAAGTTCCAGGAGAAATTAAAGCGATTGATATTAAAACGATGCCTCATCCAGGTTTTCCTACAGATATGCAGTCACAAATAATGGCATTATTATTAACTGCTAATGGAACGAGTAAAGTAACTGAAACTGTATTTGAAAATAGATTTATGCATGTTGAAGAATTTAAACGCATGAATGCTGATATATTCATAAATGGTAGAAGTGCAATGGTTACTGGAAACAGCAAATTACAAGGTGCTGAAGTTAAAGCCACTGATTTAAGAGCTGGAGCATCTTTAATACTTGCAGGATTAGTATCTGATGGTTATACAAATGTTACAGAACTTAAACATTTAGATAGAGGTTATGTTGACTTTCATGGTAAACTTAAAGCATTAGGTGCGGACGTAGAACGTATTAATGATCAAGGGAAGTTAAACGATAAAGCGAGGGTTTAGTATGGCTGAAACACAATCATCAAGGTCTGACGATAAAAAAAGAAAGTCACCATATAAAAATTTAAAAGAAAAACTTCAAAAAAATAGGGTAGAAACAATTCAAGGAGTGGAAGTTGAGCATAGAGTCATTCCACTATGGATTAAATTACTTATATTATTGGTATTAATGATTTTGTTATTTATTGTTGGAACTATGATTGGGTATGGTATACTTCATAATCCATTTGGGGTATTTAATCCTGAAACTTGGCAACACATCTTTGATTTAACTGGAAGGAGCTCATAATGGAGACAATATATGACTTTAACGAAATTAAAAAAATAATTCCACATCGTTATCCATTTTTATTATTAGATAGAATAGTAGAATTAGAAGATGGTAAACGTTGTGTAGGTATTAAACAGGTAGCAGGAAATGAACCATTTTTCCAAGGACATTTTCCTGATTATGCTGTAATGCCAGGTGTTTTGATTGTTGAAGCACTAGCACAAACTGGAGCAGTAGCAATGCTACGTTTAGAAGAAAATGAAGGTAAATTAGCTATGTTTGCAGGCATTGATAAATGTCGTTTTAAAAAACAAGTTACACCTGGTGATACTTTAAGACTAGAAGTAGAAATAAATAAAATTAAAGGTCCAATAGGAAAAGGTACTGCTAAAGCTACAGTAGATGGAGAAATTGCGTGTAGCTGTGAAATTAGCTTTGCTATTGTAGATCAATAATAAAAAAAGAAAGAACAGATATCTGTTCTTTCTTTTTTTATATATTGCTTTTTTCGTCTTTTAATTTTGGCTTAGATTGCATTAATCTGTTAAATGATGTTTTAAGCTCATCACCTGATAGCCCTTCGTCAATAAGTTGCTCTAGCAATCTTTCTGCATAGACTTGTCTTAAAGTATAAATATGGCATTCAAATACAACTGAAATATTTTCTTCAAGAGGTTCGATATATTTAATAGTTGCATCAAATAATGCTGGATCATTAGAAGGTCTTGTAATTACAACTCGCGTATCAAGTAATGTTTGATTATCGTGATAATCTTTCATTTGATCATAATGGATATCTGATATTAATATTTCTAGTAGCCAACCAGTTCCACTGTTTTCTTTATTAATGATAATACCATCTAATAATTCAAACTCCGTAATTTGTTCATCGTTTACAATT
The DNA here is from genome assembly GCF_022386375.1 of Mammaliicoccus sp. K-M42. Lineage (NCBI taxonomy): Bacteria > Bacillati > Bacillota > Bacilli > Caryophanales > Staphylococcaceae > Mammaliicoccus > Mammaliicoccus sp. K-M42. The sequence goes on from NZ_JAJNIS010000007.1 coordinate 70,651, forward strand.
TGAAAGCGTACAGCTTTAAATGTTTTCATAAACATCCCCCTTATAGTTAAATCTACGAATGTTTAACTTTGCTTTCTATTATAAAGGACTTTTAAGTGAAATAACAATAATCTATAAATAAAGTGAAAAAAGAGTTTTCAATTTTTATAATTATGGGCTTTGACGAAAAATATCCATCTCATTATATTATAAGTATAAGGAGGTGAGCATATGTTAAATAAATCTGTATTAGTAGGGCGTTTAACAAAAGATCCTGCGTATTTCAAAAAGGGAGATATCATGATATCCACTTTCTGTTTAGCTGTTGAACGTGGCTATAAAACAAAAGAAGGTACTATTGCGGTTGATTTCATTGTGTGTAAGGCTTTCGGCAAGCTTGCTTATAATATTCACGAATATACTAAGAAAGGGCAACTTGTTGCTTTAACTGGACAAATTCAGTCTCGAGCATATATTAAAGAAGATAAGAAACAATATATAACAGAAATAATATGCGAGACAATTAAATTTTTAAACATGCCTGCATCAAGTAAGTCAGTTATTCCACAGTCTAAAGAGGAGATAAGTGACTTAATAAGTGAAAGTGCTGAAAGTTATTCTAAAGAACTTTCTTCTAAAGTAAACAAAGAAAAGTTAAGAGCAGAAAATACTGCAAAAGAATATAGTGACAGTAATATAGATGACGAATTATACAATCAATATAGTAACGTTGTAAATGTCATTAAAAAAGTAGAAGAAAGCGAAAATAATGAAAATACATCTTCTAAATCAAAAGTTCCATCTTCATAGAAATATGCTTCAATTATGCTTTCGAATTTAAAAATCCTTTCTGTTTATTTTATATAATTCTTGATTCTAAATTCCAGAACTTGCTGTCTTGCTGTAGGGCAGCAAGTATACATATGTTACATTAATTGTTTAATAAATTACATATAGATGACAAATTGTCTGATAATTAATTTTACTCAATCTTTATAAATGCTTTAACAAAGGCTTTTATACTTAAATATCGCTAGATTTCACTTAGAAATACGTGTAATCTAACTGTAATATAAGGTGTTGTTTTTTCATAAACCTGTAACCTATGACATAAAAAATAATGGTATAGTTTAGAAAGTAAAAATCATATAAAAAGTGAAAACCTTACGGGAGGAAACATTCAATCATGAAAAAATTATTAGCAGTTTCAACAGCGGCAATTGCAGTTACTACAGGGGTAACAGCTACAGCAGATGCAGCAACTCATACAGTTAAATCTGGTGATACTTTACATAGTATTTCACAACAATATGGTACATCAGTAAGTGCTATTAAAGCAGAAAACGGTTTAAAATCTAACTTAATCTTACCTAATCAAGTAATTAAAGTTAACGAAGCTAAAGCAGCTACAGAATCAACTACAGAATATACTGTAGTTTCAGGAGATACTTTAGGTAAAATTGCATCTAAATATGATGTAACTGTATCTCAATTAAAAGCATGGAACAACTTATCTTCAGACTTAATCATTGTTGGACAAACTTTATCATTACAAGCACCAGCTCAATCAGCTGTTCCAGCTCAAGCTCCAGTAGCTCAACAAGCGCCAGTTCAACAAACTAAAGAACAAGTTGCAGCTCCAGCTCAACAACAAAGTTACCAAGCGCCAGTACAATCTTACAAAGCGCCAGCTCAACAAGCATATAAAGCACCAGCTCAACAAAGTTACCAAGCGCCAGCTCAAAGAGTAAGAACTACTCAAACATCAACAGCTAGCACTGGTGGATCAACTAAAGCTCAATTCTTAGCTGCAGGTGGTACTGAAGCTATGTGGAATACAATTGTATTACCAGAATCAAGCGGTAATCCAAATGCTGTTAACCCAGCTGGATATAGAGGTCTTGGTCAAACTAAAGAATCATGGGGAACAGGTTCAGTTGAACAACAAACAAAAGGTATGTTAAATTATGCGAAACAACGTTACGGTTCTGTTGAAGCTGCATTATCATTCCGTTCTCAAAATAACTGGTGGTAAGCCATACACTTTAATTAAAAGTGAATTAATATATTAATCCAATCGTCTAGGAAATATCCTAGGCGATTTTTTAATTTGACCGTATCTCTTCAATTTGATAATCTTTAATTAACTGAATAGATGAATGACTACTAGGGGCGCCTGTTGGCTGAGATGATTTTATCAGTCCCTTAACACTTGATTTGGATAATGCCAACGTAGGGAAGTGGTCAATTAGCGTATTATACTACACTTAATTGACTTCTTTTTAACGAAAGAGGTCTTTTTTTATTAAGTAATAATCAAATAGTATAGATTTTATAAATATGAAAATTAAATTTGAGGTGGCGTATTATGAAAAAACCAAATATAGCATTAACAATAGCTGGAACTGATCCAACGGGTGGAGCGGGTATAATGGCTGATTTGAAATCTTTTCAAGCTTCAGGGGTTTATGGTATGGCTGTAGCAACAAGTATTGTTTCTCAAAATACTTTAGGCGTTCAAGATGTTTATCATTTGCCCGTAGAAGTAATTGAAAGTCAGTTGAAGAGTGTCTTCGATGATGAGCAGCCACATGCAATTAAAACAGGTATGATAGCTTCTCAAGAGATGATGAATGTCATTAAACCATTTATTGCACAGTCAGGTAAGCCTTATGTTATTGACCCAGTAATGGTTGCCAAAAGTGGTGATGCCTTGATGGATGACAAAGGGAAAAATAAACTTAAAGAAATATTATTGCCACTTGCTACAGTTGTTACGCCAAATATTCCAGAAGCGGAAGATATAACTGGTTATAAAATTCAAACAGAAGATGAAATTAAGAAAGCTGGTGCTTTTTTCTTAAATGAAATTGGGACTAATGGTGTTGTCATAAAAGGTGGCCATCTTGAAGGTGATGCGATTGATTACTTATTTACGAAAGATGGAATGAGAAGTTGGAATAGTGAAAGATTCAGTACACAGCATACACACGGCACAGGATGTACTTTCAGTGCTGTTATAACTTCTGAGTTAGCAAAAGGTCAATCAATAGAACAAGCAGTCGAAGTAGCTAAAAGGTTTATAACTTTAGCAATTCAATATACGCCAGAAATAGGTAAGGGAAGAGGACCAGTAAATCATTTTGCATATCAAAAAATAGAGGGATTAGATTATGAGTAAATTAAATAATATAAGAGAAAACAGTCCACTAATTGTGTGTTATACAAACGATGTAGTAAAGAACTTTACAGCGAATGGGTTAATATCTCTAGGTGTTAGTCCAGCAATGAGCGAAGAACCAGAAGAAGCTCAAGAATTTTCAAAAGCTGCAGGTGCGTTCTTAATTAATATAGGTACAATCACAACAGATAAAGCTTATGATATGAAAGAATATGCAGAAATCATGCATGAAAACGGTGTGCCAGTCATTCTAGATCCAGTAGCGGTTGGTGCATCACAACTAAGAAAAACTTTTTGTAATACTTTATTAAATGATGAAGTAGTTGACGTAATTAGAGGTAATGCTTCAGAAATATTAGCACTTATCGAAGACGATACAATGATGAAGGGAACAGATAGTGATGCTTCATTAGATGCTATTAAAATTGCTAAAAAAGCTCATCAACAATTAAATTTACCTATTATATTAACTGGAAAAGTGGATGTTATAGCTTGTGATAATAAAATTATAGCATTGAATAATGGAAGTGAAATGTTAACTAAAGTTACTGGTGGAGGTTGTTTATTAGGTGGTGTTGTAGCTGCATTTTTATCAAACGAAAAAACTATAAAAATTGATCATCTAGAAGAAGCACTATCTACTTATAATGTTGCAAGCGAAATAGCTAGCCAACAACCAGGTGCTCATTTGCCAGGAACATTTCAAATTGCTTTTATAGATCAATTACATGCCATAACTGATGAAATAGTAGCAGAAAATAAGAAAGTGAAAGTAGTGAAATAAATGTTTGATATAAATAAATTAAGAGTATATTTTATCGCTGGCAGTCAAGATACACCAGATAGAGATTTATATAAAGTAGTTGAAGAAGCTTTAATAGGTGGCATTACAATGTTTCAGTTTCGTGAAAAAGGAACAAATAGTAAAAAAGGAATTGAAAAAGAAACATTAGCTAAAGATTTATTTGAACTTTGTAAAAAATATAAAGTGCCTTTTATTATTAATGATGATGTAGATTTAGCCTTGAAATTAAACGCTGACGGAATACACGTTGGTCAAGATGATCGCAATGTATCAGAATTTATAGATAAGTTTAAAGGGAAAATTATCGGATTAAGTGTCGCAAATAGCAATGAATATAAGAAATCGGATATTTCTGAAGTAGATTATATCGGTACAGGTCCAATACATTCTACTGTTTCTAAAGATGATGCAGGTAAAGAAGGTGGATATGACCTTATAAAAAATATTAGAAAAATCGATAATGAAATTCCAATCGTTGCAATAGGTGGTATTACAGAGGCAGATGTCTTACCTTTAATAGATGCAGGAGCAAATGGTGTAAGTGTTATATCAGCAATTGCAAAAAGTGAAAATATTGAACAAACTGTGAAGGGCTTTCATAATCAATATAAAATTCTTTAATAAAATTAATATATTGATTTATGTTGTCATCATTCTATGATAGAATAACCTTTATGTGAGTATATCAATAGAGGTGGAAAAATGAAGAAAAAAGCTTTGTGGCCATTATTATTCGGTATAATGGTTGTGCTAGCTGGCTGTGATTATTCTAAACCTGAGAATAGGGATGGATTCTTTTATAATACATTCGTTAAACCAATGGATAGCGTTATTCATTGGCTTGGTGCTAATTTGGATCACAACTATGGTCTAGCTATTATCGTTATTACATTAATTGTTCGTTTTGCGTTATTCCCATTTATGATGAAGACGTATAAAAACCAAAAATTAATGCGTGAAAAAATGAAACTTGCAAAACCTGAAATGACAGCAATTCAAGAAAAAGTTAAACGTGCTCGTACACAAGAAGAAAAAATGGAAGCCAATCAAGAAATGATGGCTTTATACAAAAAGCACGGAATTAATCCAATGAATATGGGTTGTTTACCAATTGTCATTCAAATGCCAATTGTTATGGGTCTGTTCTATGTATTGAAATACCCTACAGAAGGCGGGATTACAGAATATCCTCATTTCTTATGGTTTAATTTAACTCAACCAGATCTTTTCATTACAATTATTGCAGGTATTATATATGCACTACAAGCATTTGTTTCAATGAAATATGCCAATGTTCCTGATGAACAGAAAAACATGATGAGAATGATGATGTTCATTTCTCCAATTATGATTATCTGGATGTCATACATTTCAGCTTCAGCATTAGGTTTATATTGGGCTGTCGGTGGTGCATTCTTAGTAGTTCAAACATGGTTAGGTAACGTGTTCTACAACAATAAAGTTGAAGAAGAAATGAAACCTATTATCGAAGCACATGAAAAAAATCAACAAGAAGCAAACAAAGAAAAGAAACCAGCTAAACTAGTTTCTAACAAAAAGAAAAAGAAATAAATTTTTAAAAAAGAGCTTAGGACATAAATATCCTAGGCTCTTTTTTGTATAGAATGGATATTTACAACGATTTTGTAAGTGCGGACGCCTGAGGGAATAGTATGCGCGAGAGACTACAGGCTCGAGCCATACCCTCTGGCAAATGCACGAACGAAATCGTAAGATATTTTTGAGTTAGGATTTATGTCCTTCTCCGTTCTTTGTAACATCCCATTCTTTATAGAATTGTTCTAAGAAGCTCTCCATATACGAATGTCGTTCTTGTGCAATTTCTTTTCCTCTTTCAGTATTCATCATATCTTTCAATAATAATAATTTTTCATAGAAATGGTTAATTGCCGTATTTGGCTCATCATGGTACTGGCTTGAATTTAAAGTATTTAAGTTTCTAGGTTTCTGTGTTGAGATATGCATTGGTTCTTTAAAATGACCTGCATATTGAAATGTTCTCGCTATTCCAATTGCACCAATAGCATCTATTCTATCTGCATCTTGTACAATTTTACCAGCTAAACTTTTTAATTTGCCATTGTTTTTACCACCATTAAAACTCATGAATTTAAGTATATGAACAATTTCGTCTTGAATGTCTGAACTTAATTGCATTTCATTCATCCATTTGTATAACTGTTCCCAAGCTGTAGTAGTATCTTTAAATAATTTTTTATCCACAGAGTCATGTAATAGGCTAGCTAACTCTACAACAAAGGTATCTGCCTTTTCATAGTGAGCAATATCTAATGCGTGAAATCTTACTCTTAAAATATGTTCGAAGTCATGCCCAGTAGTATCTTGTTGATGTAGTTGTCTTACGTATGATTCAGCATTTAAGATAATCTTTTCTTTATTCATCGTTTTCTCCTTAAAAAAGCAGATAGAAACGGATGTATAATCGATTCTACCTGCATAATTTTTATAATATTGGTGACAGTAGTCTAGCGATACCTTCTTTTAACTTAATCCAAGTACTTCTGTTGTCATATTTTTCTACAGTAAGTAATGATGAATGTTTCATATCGTTTTTATAAGCAAGGCGTGAATTTTTTGCAATTTCATGATCATAAATAAATGCATTTACTTCAAAATTAAGGACAAAACTTCTATTATCCATATTTGCTGTACCAATGCTTACGACTTCATCGTCTATAACTACCATTTTAGTGTGTATAAAGCCTTTTTCATAAATATGAACATTTACTCCAGCTTTAACAAGTTCTCCTACATTTGCGTATGTTGCCCAATATACGAAAGGATGATCAGGTTTATTTGGAATCATCACATTTACATCTACTCCAGATAAAGATGCTATTTTAATGGCATCTAAAAATGACAAGTCTGGAATAAAATAAGGTGTTTGAATATAAATATGTTTTTTAGCTTCTGAAATCATTTTTAAATAACCGTATTTAATTTGCTCCCATTCTTCATCAGGACCACTTGAAGCAATCTGAATTCCAACTTTTCCACCAGAATCAACATCTGGAAAGTATCTAGATTCGTAAATCATTTTATCACGAGTAGATTGAGAGTTCCAATCCATCATAAATCTTAATTGCAATGCATTAACTGAGTCGCCTTCAAGTTTTAAATGTGTATCTCTCCAATATCCAAACTTTTTATCTAAGCCTAAGTACTCATCACCAACATTAAATCCACCAACATAACCAATTTTCCCATCGATTACGACAATTTTTCTATGGTTTCGATTATTCATTCTGAAGTTGATTAGAGGTAACTTTGATGGAAAGAAACTAGCAACTTCGCCACCTAGTTCTCTAAACTTTTTAAAGGATGATAAGTTTAACTTACGAGAGCCCATATCATCATATAACATTTTAACTTCTATACCTTCTTGTAATTTCTTTTCAAGTTCTTTTAAGATTTTTTTACCTAAATTATCTTTTTTGAAAATATAATATTGAATATGGATATATTCTTTAGCATTTTTAATGTCTTCAATAAGAGAATCAAACTTATCATGACCATCAGTGAACATTTCAACTTTGTTATCAGTTGTTAAGAATGCTGAATTATTATATAAAAGCATATGAATAAGATGTTTATAGTTGTAAATTTCAGGTTTATCAATTTCGAAATTATTTTCATCTATTGCTTTAATTTGCTCGTTAATAATGTGTTCGAGGCCAATTTTGTCTTCTTCGTCTAAATTGAAGATACTTTTTTTCTGAATTTGTCTTCCAAATAATAGGTAAAGTATAAACCCGAGTATAGGGACGAATAGCAGTACTAATAGCCATGCCCATATTGCGCCAGCTTCTCTTGGCTCTAAAAAGATAATAATAAATCCAAATACGACATTTAAAATAAAAGCCGTAATAAGTAGCACTGATACTACGATGGAGAAATCAAATGAAAAATACGAGAAAAAGTCCATACCAATGCCTCCGTTTCTTTATCTTTAACCTAGTATAATACATTTAAAATAAAATTGAAAAGGTTGTATTTGACCGTCATTAAACATATGCATATAATTAAAAGAATAAGGTAGAAAATTAAATAAAATATATATAAATAGGAGTGTTAACATGAAAGAACAAATTATAAACGTTGAAGGTATGTCATGTGCGCATTGCAAACAAGCAGTAGAAGAATCAGTAGGACAATTAGTCGGTGTTAGTGAAGTCGTTGCAAGTCCAGATGATAATCAAGTAAGAGTAGTTTATCAAGATCCAGCAAGTATAGATAATATTGAAAATGCAATTTTTGATGCAGGTTACGAAGTAGTTTAATAAAATTTTCATAATTATTATAAAAACATAACAATTCAAACGAAAATATAACAATATAGTCCGAATGAACTATAGTCAAATTGATAATTTTAGAGTAGAATGTAGTTAAGGTAACTAAATTGAATAAGAGGTGGTACCCATGAATCAACCTAAGTCAAAGGTAAAGAATGTGGTCAAACTTTTATCATCATTAGGCGTAAACATAACAGAAACTAAGTCACGAATAGAAATAATGCGTAGTTTGCCTAACGTAGCTGCAAACAAACTAAAATAATATAATGGTGAATTTAAAAAAGCATCCTCAGCTGAGGATGCTTTTTTAATGTTTTATTCTGATTCTATATTTTCTTTTGATACTGTATATTTATCTTTTTCGTGATAAAAAATTGATAATAATATACCTACACCCGCCATGAGAGACCATAGAGCAGATCCACCATAACTAATAAATGGAAGTGGTATACCTGTAATTGGTAATAACTGAATCGTCATACCAATATTTTGCACAACGTGGAACAATACATATGATATGTATCCAATTATAAAGACTACATTGAATGGATGGCTCGTTATTGTTGCTAGTCTTATTAAGTGAATAAATAATGCTAAAAAGATAATAAGGACGACCATTGTTCCTAAAAACCCAAATTCTTCACCAATAACTGAAAAAATAAAGTCAGTATGATTTTCAGGTATATAAACTTCTCCGTTATTTAGCCCTTTACCAAATATTTGTCCAGATCCTATAGCTTTTAAAGACTCGGTTAAATGATAACCATCTCCTGAGCTATATGCATATGGGTCTAACCAAGAATTTATTCGTCCCAGTTGGTAAGTCTTTATACCAGATACTTTTTCGATAATACTTGGTTTAAAAATCATAAGCAAAATCAAACTAGATCCAATAGCAAATAAACCGACAAATACCGGTGCTAGAATTCTCCAAGTAACACCTGAAACAATCACGATACCGAGTATAATTGCAATTAATACGAGCGTTGTACCTAAATCATTTTGAAATAGAATTAACGCCATTGGTATTAATGAGGTTAAACCGATTTTCATTAATAAGTTTAAATCTCTAGTCAAAGATTTATTATAAGTAAATCTATTATGTTGATAAATGACATTCGCCAGTGCCATTATTAATATAATTTTCATAAATTCTGATGGTTGTACACTTATTGGTCCAAGTCTATACCAACTTTTTGCACCATTTATGATAGGCGTGAAACTTGATTCTGGTAATATTAACAAACCAACTAAGGATAGGTTTCCAATTATGTAAATAATCCATACATACTTTCGTAAAGTCTTTGGTGAAATAAACATTAAGCCAACTGCTAAAAGAAACCCAAGTACATAGTATAAGATTTGTTTAAGTAGGAAGTTTGTTTCATATTGCCCGCCAGACATTGCTGAATTGATGATTAAACAACTTGTCCCAAATAGTATAAGAATGATTGTAATTAATCGCCAATCAATTCTCTCTAGGAACGATTTATTTAATGTTCGAGTAGAAGTTTCCATTAAAAGACTCCTTTAATTAACGCTAAATTTCATAATTATCATTATAACTTGATTGTACATAAAGTGGTACAATTTTGCTATTCTCAAAATGGTTATTTTTAAAATAGTAATGTTGATAGGTGCATCAAAGGTAGTAAACATGATAAAATATAGGCTAACAATCTACTTGGAGGCGTCTTTATGTCTAAAAAAAATATTTGTATTATATACGGTGGGAAAAGTGCTGAACATGATGTATCGATATTAACAGCACAAAATGTTATTAATTCAGTTGATTTAACTAAATACATTATCGATATTATATACATAACGAATGATGGTGACTGGATTAAAAGTGAACAATCCATTAATGAAAAAATCACTGACATCGATCAATTAAAATTAACATGCGTTGAACTAACACCAATTTCTAAATTACTTGAAGTAAGTAATAATGGTGAAGCATATAGTGCTGTATTTCCATTATTACATGGTCCTAACGGAGAAGATGGTACGATTCAAGGACTATTTGAAGTGCTAGATATACCTTATGTTGGGAATGGAGTTCTTGCAGCTTCAAGTTCAATGGACAAATTAGTAATGAAACATTTATTTGCTCATAGAGGGTTACCACAATTACCATATGTAAGTTTCTTAAAAAGTGAGTATGAAAAGTATGAACATAATATAATTGAATTAATTCAAAATAAACTTGAATATCCAGTTTTTGTAAAGCCTGCTAATTTAGGTTCAAGTGTAGGTATAAGTAAATGTACAAATAAAGAAGAGCTGATTTCTGGTATTGATGAAGCATTTCAATTTGACCGTAAGCTTGTAATTGAACAAGGTGTCGATGCAAGAGAAATAGAGGTCGCTGTATTAGGAAATGATTATCCAGAAACGACTTTACCGGGAGAAGTTATTAAAGATGTACAATTTTATGATTATAAATCAAAATATAAAGATGGTAAGGTACAACTTCAAATTCCAGCTGATATAGATGAAGAAACAGCTACTACATTAAGAAATATGGCTGTAGAAGCATTCAAAGCAACGGATTGTTCTGGTCTAGTGAGAGCAGACTTCTTCTTGACTGAGGATAATACAATTTATATTAATGAAACGAACGCAATGCCAGGATTTACTCAATATAGTATGTATCCATTATTATGGGAAAATATGAATTTGAGTTATACAGAACTTATAACGAAGTTAATTGAACTTGCTATTGAACGATACGATAACAAGAAAAATATTAAATACAAAATTGACTGAGGGTAATCATAATGAATATTAAATTACGTAAAATAAAAGAATGGATAGATTGTGAAATTCAAGAAGATTATTTAGATGAAGTTGTACAAGGGACTTGTATTGACTCTAGAAAAATTGAAAAATCAAATTTGTTTATTCCCTTTAAAGGTGAAAATGTTGATGGCCATCGATTTGTTAGTCAAACATTAGAAAATGGTGCTGGTGCTTCATTTTGGCAAAAAGACATACCTAATCCTCCTAAAGGACCGATTATATTCGTTGAGGATACATTGGTAGCATTACAAGATTTGGCTAAGTCATATTTAAGATATGTTAATCCTAAAGTTGTTGCAATTACAGGATCAAATGGTAAAACAACAACTAAAGATATGGTCGAGTGCGTTCTAAACAAATCTTTTAAAGTAAAGAAAACGCAAGGCAATTACAATAATGAAATAGGATGCCCACTTACAATTTTGGATTTAGATGAAGACACTGAAGTATCTATATTAGAAATGGGTATGAGTGGCTTTGGTGAAATAAGAGAATTAACACTTTTAGCTGAACCAGATGTTGCAATTGTGACAAATATTGGCGAATCTCATATGCAAGATCTTGGATCAAGAGAAGGTATTGCAAAAGCGAAATTTGAAATTACTGAAGGACTTAAAGATGATGGTTTATTTATTTATGATGGAGATGAGCCATTACTTAAATCAATCGTTACTTCAATTAACAATACTAAAGTATCAGTAGGGACAAATGACGATAATAACGTGATTATACAAACTAACCAATCAACTAGTAATGGCATAAACTTTCAATTGAACAATAGCAATATGGTGTACCACTTAAGTATATTAGGTGAGCATAATGTTAAAAATGCTACGTATGCGATACAAGTTGCAAAACAATTTGGTGTAACCGAAGATATTATTCAAAGTACTTTAGATGATTTAGTTTTGACAGATATGAGAATGCAGCGAATCGAAACAGAAAAATATGGTTTACTAATTAATGATGCTTATAATGCAAGTCCAACAAGTATGAAAGCAGCGATTGATACACTGCACAATATGGAGTCAGATGACAAAATATTAATATTAGCTGATGTTCTAGAATTAGGTGATATGAGTAAAGAAATGCATCAACAAGTTGGCTATTACTTAGAAGGCAAAGATATTCAAACATTAATCACTTATGGAGAAGAAGCGGCTCATATATCCAATATTGCAAGTGAGTATATTCAAAATCATTACCATTTTGATTCTAAAGAAAAAATTACAGACTACTTAAAAGAACATTTAAATGGAGAAAGTGTTACTTTATTTAAAGGATCAAGAGGTATGTCACTAGAAACGATTATCAATTCACTAACTTGAAAATAGGTATTTTATTTTTACATGGATATACAGGGGGAAGATACGAATTATTACCTTTGATTGAATACTTAAGTAGTCGATATGAGTTTATACTTGAAGCACCTGAATATCCTGGGCATGGTCTTAATTTATTAATAAAAGATACAAATGAAGATATGTGGTATGAAAGAGCTCAAAAGTCATATGAAATACTTAGAGAGAAATCAGATGTCGTCATCGTTATTGGTTTTTCTATGGGTGGCGTTATTGCAGGACTGCTTGCTAAAATTGAACAACCAGATAAATTGATTTTAATCGCTCCTGCATATGAAAATATTAATATTCAACAATTAGTAAAATCACCTTATCGCTTTATTAATAATATGCGTCATGCTGATTTGAAAATATTAGAGTTTATGTTGTTAAGAACGATTAAAATAAATTATAAATCTTTTCTAGCATTTAAAAAATTACAGCAAAGTGCATTATATATACCAGAACAAATTGATGCTATGACTCTCATTATACACGGAACGATTGATGGGTTAGTTCCAATAGATAAATCTAGAGATCTTGTATCAAGAATTAAAAATGCTAGATTAGTTGAAATTGATAGAGGACCACATGAAATTTGTTTATCAAAAGTGAATTATAAAGTTTTTTATGAAGTTGAAAAATTTATATTTAAAAATAAATAATGATGTAAAACTGTACTAAATCCCTTTTTAGTGCAGTTTTTTTATGTTTTAAACTATGAAAATAAAATGTAAACGACGATTTAACTGCATTGCGCTATTGCTAAAAGGGTGGTAGTATATAGAAGTTGAATAAAAAAGAAGAGAAGAATTAACTATCTAAAAGGAGAATTATTTTGCAAAAATTTAAAGAATTAGGTATTTCTGAAGCTACCTTAAACGCTTTGGACGGAATGGGCTTTACTGAGCCAACACCAATACAAATTGAAAGTATTCCTCATACATTACAAGGTACGGACGTGCTAGGACAAGCACAAACTGGAACAGGAAAAACTGGTGCATTCGGTATCCCATTAATAGATAAAGTAGCAGAAAAACAAGGTGTTCAAGCATTAATACTTGCACCAACACGTGAATTAGCAAACCAAGTAGCGGAGCAATTACGTAGTTTTAGTAAAGGACAAAATGTAAGTGTTGTTACTGTATTTGGTGGTATGCCAATAGACAGACAGATTAAATCACTTAAAAAAGGTCCTCAAATCGTAGTAGGTACACCTGGTCGTGTTATTGACCACTTAAATAGAAAGACGTTAAAAACAGAATCTATTTCAACGTTAATATTAGACGAAGCAGACGAAATGATGAACATGGGCTTTATAGATGATATGAGATTTATAATGTCTAAACTTCCATCTGAAAACCGTCAAACATTACTATTCTCAGCTACAATGCCTAAAGCTATTCAAGAATTAGTTCAAAAATTCATGAAGAGTCCAAAAATCGTTAAAACAATGTCTAACGAATTATCAGATCCTCAAATCGATGAGTACTACACTATCGTAAAAGAATTAGAAAAATTCGAGACATTTACTAATTTATTAGATGTTCAAAATCCAGAATTAGCAATCGTGTTTGGACGTACTAAGCGCCGTGTTGATGAATTAACTAGCGCTTTAATTTCTAAAGGCTATCGTGCTGAAGGATTACATGGTGATATTACACAAGCTAAACGTTTAGAAGTATTGAAGAAATTCAAAAATGACAAAATCGACATTTTAGTTGCAACTGATGTTGCTGCACGTGGTTTGGATATTTCAGGCGTAAGTCATGTTTATAACTTTGATATTCCTCAAGATACTGAAAGCTATACTCACCGTATTGGCCGTACAGGTAGAGCAGGTAAAAAAGGCGCTGCAATAACATTTGTTAACCCAGTTGAAATGGATTATATCCGTCAAATTGAAAAAGCAAATAAACGCCAAATGACTTCTTTACGTCCACCAACACCTGGTGAAGTAATGCAAGCTAAAGAATCAGATGTTAAAGATAAAGTTAAAGGTTGGGTGGAAAGTCCAATCGAAGGACGCATTGAAAAAATAGCTGAAGAGCTAATCAATGTATATGGAGATCAAAAATTAGTTGCTGCATTATTGCAAGAATTAATTACTTCAAATAACGAATCAGATGTTCAATTAACATTTGAAAAACCATTATCTAAAAAATCTGGTCAAAGAGGTAACCGCGGTGGAGGTAATTCTCGTGGTAAATCTAGAACTAGATTTGAAGGTAAAAATAACAAACGTCGTAGTAACGACAAAAACAGTAATTTTGACCGTAATAAAGGTAAAAATACTAAACCAAATAAACCTCGTTCAAAAAAACAATTCTCAGGTAGAACATTCGCTGAGCATTCAAAATAAAATTACGAAAGTGTGTGTAATCTCTAAGGTTACACACACTTTTTTTATGATATAATACACGTAAATTGATCAATAGAGGAGATTATATGTATAAACAAGTACTCGATAATAAAATGCCAAAACAGTCTATAAAATACGAGTATATTCATCATATTTTTAATGTAATAGCTATACTAATATTGTTTAGTGTATTTTTGTATTTATGGAATAAATTTGAGTGGTGGACGTTTCTTATTTATGTAATTCCAACTTTAGCTATTATGATGATTGTAATTGGATTCATTAATCCTATTATTAGATTAAAAAGAACCTCATTTGAAATAGGTGAACAATATATAGAAGTACAGAAAGGTCTGTATTATCAAAAGAGGTCTGTACAACCATATAGAAGAGTCCAATTTGTGAAAATTAAGCATGGGCCAATTTCAAGAATGTTAAATATATATTTTGTAGTTGTTGTAACAGCTGGTAGTTCAGTATTCTTACCAATGGTTAATCGACAAACTGCAGACAAAACGAGGTTAAATATCATGACAAAAGTTAAAGAGGTGACAGATGATGTTTAATCCGCAGAAGTTGCATCCAATTTCATATGTTAGTGGCTTTTTACAAAGTTTAAAAGAAAATATCTTTCCATTAATCATTGCAGTATATCTAGTTATAACACGCGGCTTTGATAATATTTGGGATCTCACGTTTCCAATAGTTATTTTAGCTTTTTCTTTAATTATTAGTATATTTAAAGGTATTAAAATTTATAAAACCCGTTATTGGATTGAAAAAGATCAATTAATTATGACTTGGGGTGTCTTTTCGAAAAACAGAAAAGAGTTAAATATAGAAAGAATTCAATCAGTTGATACTTCTCAAAATATTGTCCATCAATTGTTAGGAGGCGTTAATTTAAGTGTGAAAACGCCTAGTGATGGTATAGAACTAGATACAATCACAAAAAAGCAAAGTGATGAATTGTCTGAGTATCTGAAAGATCGAAAGAATAAGCTTAAAAATAATGAAACAAATCAAGATGTACAAGTAGAAGAAGATATTGAACATCATGACCACAATATTTCTGAAAGTAGCCGTAAAGAAGAGGCTGTATTTTTCCAGTTATCAGTAAAAGAATTATTGAAAATGAGTTTTACGAGTGGTGGTATTTTAATTGTCTTTGCAGCACTAGGATCATTATCAGGGGTTATTACGCAAGTTATTGATATTGAAGATTATATTAGCCCATTAATAAATCAAGTAATGAACTTAACATTTGTCATCATTTCGATAGTAGTCGTGTTTATTATGATGAGTTATATTATAGGATCGCTTATTGTGTTCATTAAGAACTATAAATATCAATTAACATTTGATGGGGAATTACTAACTGTTAAGTATGGATTGTTAACAGTTCAGAAAAGAACTGTTCCTATCAAAAGAATACAAGCATTACAAGAAGAAGAATCACTTTTCAGACGTGCTATAGGATATACTAAAATTTCTGCTATTATTACTTCAGATGGTCATTTTGAAAATAATGAAGAATCTGATATAGGTACAGTTACAATACTTCCATTTATGAAGAAACAAGAAGCTTATAAATTATTAGAAGAAATTATTCCACAATTTCAATTTCATTCTGTAAATCAAGGGTTGCCTGCTCAAGGTATACGCAGAAGAGTATTTGTTCCGACAGTAATTTTGGCAATAGCTATTATTCCTATACAAATATATTTATGGTCTTATACATGGATAATTGGAGTAGTAATATTTTTAATAATGGTGTTATTTGCAAGTGTTATTACAATGAAGTCAGGTTTCAAAATATACGATGATTCAATTGTGATTTTGAATGCAACTCCATTTCAATATTCAACAATTTGGGCAAATAGAGACAAAGTTTTGACATTTGAATTGCATGAAAATCTTATAATTAAAAGAAAAGATATAGCACATTTCAATATACATTTAGCATATGGAAGTGCCATGATGTCTAAAGGATTAAGGTTTATAAATAAAGAAGATGCATTAAACATCTACAATTGGTACAAATATAAAGGAGGTAATGATCATGCTTCCTAGATATAGAATGGATAAAAAAGGAATGACAGTGGAAAGAATTGGATCATCCATTACAATTTCTTTATTATTAATTATTTTAATAGTTATGTTTGTGATTTTTGAATTGTTGTGGACAGACGTTTCTAAATGGTTTTTGACTATACCTATAGCAATTATTTTTTTCATAAGTATTTATGGCTTAATAATTCAACCTTACTATATGTATAGAAATTTCCGTTACGAAATTAATGATGATGAAATTAACATTAAATCTGGAATATTTATGATAAAAGAAACAACAATTCCGATGGGTAGAATTCAAAATGTCGACTTGTATGAAGGATTTATTATGAGAAAATACAATTTGGCCAATATCACCTTATCTACAGCAGGTGGTAATGAAATGATTCAATATTTAAATAAGGATAAAGCGAATAAAATTAAATATGCTATCCAAAATAGAATTGAAAATGACATTAACCAGTGAGAATGAAGGTGTAAATTATGATTCATGGTGTTGGTATTGATTTAGTTGAAATTAAACGTATTAAAGAATGGTATGATAAACGACCAACAATGGTTAATAAAATTTTAACAGACAATGAACTAGAAATTTTTAATAAAATACACCTGGATAATAGGAAAGTTGAATTTATTTCTGGCAGATTTGCTGTAAAGGAAGCTTTTACTAAAGCAATGGGTACCGGTATTGGTAAAAAGTACGGCTTTCATTCTATCAACTGTTTACCTGATGAGAATGGGAAACCTGAAATAGCCTGTGATGGTTTTCATGTCCATACGTCTATCACACATACTGAGAAGTATGCTGAGGCAATTGTTATTATCGAAAAAGATAATAATAAGCAAGAATAATATCTATATGATAAAATACACTTATTATAAGAGGAGGTGCCTTGCTGTTGTCCGAAAAATATTATAGGCCAACTTATATCAATGTTGATTTAAAGGCAATACTAGAAAATTATCAAGCTGTAGGTAGATTACATCCAAATAAGAAAATTATGGCAGTCGTTAAAGCAAATGGTTACGGTTTAGGTAGTGTGCCGATTGCATCTTATTTAATGAATGAAGGTGTCGATTTCTTTGCAGTTGCTACTTTAGATGAAGCTATTGAGTTAAGAATGCACGGTATAAAAGCGAAAATATTAGTACTAGGTGTGATTAATACAAAAGATATTAATAAAGCAGTACAACATAGAGTTGCCTTAACTGTTCCAACTGAAGAATGGTTAGATAAAGCAATTGAATCACTCGATGATAACGCTGATAAACCGTTATGGATGCACATAAAAGTAGACACAGGTATGGGCAGAATTGGATTGAGAGATATTGAAAGTTACCAATCTGCTATCAACAAAATAGAACAACATGAACGATTAATATTTGAAGGTGTTTATACACATTTTGCTTCTGCAGATGAGCCAAATGATTTTTCGAAAAATCAATATGACTTATTTGAAGAATTTGTACAATCTTCAAAAACACCAGAATATATTCATTCACAAAATTCAGCAGGTGCTCTTAGGTATGATGCATCTATCTGTACAGCAGTAAGATTTGGCATTTCTTTATATGGTTATTATCCATCTAAATATATTCAAGAAATTTCAAACTTAAAATTAAAACCAGCAGCTCAATTAGTAACTGAAATTGTTCAAACTAAATATCTTGAACCTGGAGATACAGTGAGTTATGGCACTACTTATACTGCTGAAGAACGCATTAAAGTAGCTACACTTCCAATTGGATATGCTGATGGATATTTAAGAAAAATGCAAAATACTTATGTTAATGTAAATGGTGTAAACTGCCCCGTAATTGGTAGAGTATGTATGGATCAAACAATGATTAAAATTCCTGATGACATAAAAACAGGCGATAAAGTTATTTTAATGGATAATCATGTTGATTCAGAACAATCTGCTGAAAGGATTGCTGATGCGTTAGAAACGATTAATTATGAAGTACTTTGTAACTTAAAAAAGAGGTTACCACGTATTTATCATGATGGTGAAAATGAAGAAGTTACAAATGAATTACTGAAATAGCATAGTCAAATAGAGTTACATTTGTTATGATATTAATAACTTAATCAACATAAATTCATACTTAATTTATCTGGAGGTATTTGTTATGACATCTTTAACTCAAAATCGTACTCAAAGTTTAGAACAAACACTGAAAGAAGGATATCGTTCTATGGCTGACTTAAATCTCTCCCTTGCATCTGAAGCTTACTATAGTGAATGTGAAGCTTGTGATTCAAATGAATCGCACTTAGCATCTCAACAAGGTGAATAAATGAGAAGAGGAGATGTATATCTCGCAGATCTTTCACCAGTTACTGGTTCTGAACAAGGGGGAACAAGACCAGTCGTAATTATCCAGAATGATACGGGTAACAGATATAGTCCGACTGTCATTGTAGCAGCAATTACTGGTAAGATAAATAAAGCTAAAATACCTACACATGTAGAAATTGAAGCAGCGAAATATAAACTAGATAGAGATTCAGTTATTTTGCTTGAACAAATCAGAACTATTGATAAGAAACGATTAAAAGAAAAACTAACATATTTATCTGATGCAAAGATGAAAGAGGTTGATACAGCTATAGCCATCAGCCTCAACCTTACTTTGCAACAAAGATTTGATGCATTAGGTAATACATAATGAATTTAAAACATTCTCCGCTTTAGGATTAGCCTAAAGCTTTTTTAGTCTATTTGAAACGAGGTGACTTTGTGTCAGAACAGAAGAAGCAACAGTATCAAAAATTATTAGTCGATTATGTTAAGACTAGTAATGATGAAATTTTATCCGCTTGTCAAACTTATTCGACAGAAGCTATTGAAGATAATGTTTCACCAGAAGAAATTGTACAACTACATATTGAGATCATAGAAAAAGAACAAAGTTTAAGTAAGTCACAAATCATGAGTTCATTTGATGTTCTTTTAGAAGTAATGATAGGCTATGGTTTTACATATCGTGACTATAAAAAATTATTAAATAAAATAAAAATACATGACAAAGAAATGGAAGTTGCTTCAAGTTTGCAACAAACTATGCTTAAACCACAAATACCTCAATTTGATAGTATACAAATAGGGGCTATTTCTGTGCCTGCACAAAAAGTAAGTGGAGATTATTTTAATTTAATTGATCATAACGATGGTACGATGAGCTTTGCTGTAGCAGATGTAATAGGTAAAGGTATTCCTGCAGCATTAGCTATGAGTATGATTAAATTTGGAATGGATTCTTATGGACATTCTCAACTTCCGAGTGATGGACTTAAACGTTTAAACCGTGTTGTGGAAAAGAACGTCAATCAAAACATGTTTGTAACGATGTTCTATGGTCTATATGAAGAAATAAATAATATGCTCTATTATAGTTCAGCAGGTCATGAACCAGGTTATATATATAGAAGTCAAACTGGTGAATTTGAAGAAATGACAGAACGTGGTATCGTACTTGGTGTTCATAAACATACTAGATATAAACAAAGTGAAATAAAAATAGAACTACAAGATATGATTATCGTATTTACTGATGGTGTAACAGAGTTGAGAAATCAACAAAATGAGTTTGTTAAAACAAATGATTTACTTAAAATGATCAATGAGTATAAACAACTTCATCCACAAGATATAGTGCAAATTCTATATGAAGAACTCGTTAAACTTCAAAATCCTAATAAGAGAGATGATTTAACGATATTAATTGTAAAGCGTGTTAAATAATGCAAGATTAAAAAATATTTAATCGGGTAAACATAAATGATGAAAGTCTAATATATTTAGGGGTGTATCAAGGAATGAATCTTAACATTGAAACTACTGAGCATGAAAACTACTATGAAATAAAGGTTGGCGGAGAACTAGATGTTTATACTGCGCCTGAACTACAAGAAGTTTTACAACCAATTAGACAAAAAGGAACACACGATATACATGTTAACTTGGAAAACGTAAGTTATATGGATTCTACTGGCTTAGGTTTATTTGTTGGCACATTAAAATCACTCAATGAACACGATAAGTCACTATATGTGCTTGGTGTATCAGAAAGAATTGAGAGATTATTTGATATTACGGGTCTTAAAGAATTAATGCATGTCAACAAAGGAACGGAGGTATAAGATGATGACATCTAACTATGATTATATAGAGATGAGATTTCCTGCTGCTCCAGAATACGTAGGTTTGGTCAGATTAACTTTGTCAGGCGTATTCAATCGAGCTGGCGCTTCATACGAAGATATTGAAGATTCAAAAATCGCTGTATCTGAAGCAGTAACAAATGCTGTTAAACACGCGTATAGTGATAAAGTTGAAGGTGAAATACTAATAGGATATCTTGTGTTCGAAGATAAAATAGAAATCATTGT
Source organism: Mammaliicoccus sp. K-M42 (assembly GCF_022386375.1). Lineage (NCBI taxonomy): Bacteria > Bacillati > Bacillota > Bacilli > Caryophanales > Staphylococcaceae > Mammaliicoccus > Mammaliicoccus sp. K-M42. The sequence goes on from NZ_JAJNIS010000007.1 coordinate 91,926, forward strand.
ATCTGATTCAGGAAAAAGCTTTAATTATGAAGAAGCTAAAAAAGTACTTGGACCTTATCAAGAAAGCGATAATATTAATTTCTTGAGACAAGGTGGTTTAGGACTATTTCTTATTGAATCATTGATGGACGAAGTAAGCGTTCAAAAAGATGCTGGTGTTACAATAAGTATGACAAAGTATTTATCTAAAGAGCAGGTGCAAACAAATGACGGAAGAGTCCAAAGCTTATAAAGACGTTTCTCCAAAAGATATTAACGCGTGGATTGCTGATTACCAAGAAAACGATAATAGTGAAGCGCAAGAAAAACTTGTGTTACATTATCAAAAATTAGTAGAGTCTCTAGCATATAAATATTCTAAAGGACAAGCTCACCATGAAGATTTAGTGCAAGTTGGTATGGTAGGCTTATTAGGAGCTATTAAAAGGTTTGATGTATCTTTCAAGAGAAAGTTTGAAGCTTTTTTAGTACCAACAGTAATTGGTGAAATCAAAAGGTATTTAAGAGATAAAACATGGAGTGTACATGTGCCGAGGCGTATTAAAGAAATCGGTCCTAAAATAAAAAAAGCTAATGAAGAACTGACGAATGAATTAGGAAGATCACCTAAAATCATAGAAATTGCTAATAGGATAGAAGTAACAGAAGAAGATGTATTAGAAGCAATGGAAATGGGACAAAGCTATAACGCGTTAAGTGTTGACCATTCAATTGAAGCGGATAAAGACGGTTCGACTGTTACTTTATTAGATATAATGGGCGAATCTGAAGATGGTTATGACTTAACAGAAAAAAGGATGATATTAGAAAAAATCCTTCCAATCTTAACCGAAAGAGAAAGAGAAATTATCCAATACACCTTTATTACGGGCTTGAGTCAAAAAGAAACTGGTGAAAAAATCGGTCTCAGCCAGATGCACGTTTCTAGACTACAAAGAACAGCAATAAAAAAATTAAAAGAAGCAGCAATGAAATAGGAGAGCACCTTAATCGATATAACGCGATTTAAGGTGTTCTTTTTTATTTATTAAAAGGCTGTGAAAGAAGACTTACACAAGATAAAGCATTTATTAGATTTATGTTAAAATAGAATATAATCATTTTTAGGAGGCAATTATGAATCAAGAATTAATAGACATTATAAAAAATAATCATCCCTTTACAGAAAAACAAATTAAAACTGTACTTGAATTGCTAGAAGATAAAAATACAGTGCCTTTTATTGCAAGATATAGAAAAGAGTTAACTGGTGGATTAGATGAAGTAGAAATCAAACTTATTGAAAATGAATATACTTATGCAGTTAACTTACATAAAAGAAAAGAAGAAGTTATTCGATTAATAGATGAGCAAGGTTTACTTACTGATGATTTGAAAAATGACATCCTTAATCAAACTAAGTTACAAAGAATTGAAGACTTATATCGCCCATTTAAGAAAAAGAAAAAAACAAGGGCAACAGAAGCTAAACGTAAAGGTCTTGAACCATTAGCGAATTGGATAATTGAAGGTAACTCAGAAGAACTTTTATCAAATGTAGCATCTAAATATTTAACTGAGGAAGTTGAAACTACTGAAGATGCTATAAAAGGTGCGCAAGATATTATTGCTGAAATCATATCAGATGAACCTAAATATCGAAAATATATTTTAAATAATATCGAGAAACAAGGTAAACTGGTTACTGAAAAGAAAAAGAAAGCTGAAGATGAAAAAAATGTCTTTGAAATGTATTATGCATACGAAGAACCACTAAAAAAAATAGTGCCTCATAGAGTGTTAGCTATAAATCGTGGTGAATCTGAAGGTGTTTTAAAAGTAGCTTTTGAAATTGATCATGAAACATTAAAAAGATATTTAGTATCTCAATACATTAAAAATAATCATAAACACGTTGAAATTATTACTGAAGCAATTGAAGATAGTTTGAAAAGATTAATCCTTCCATCAATTGAAAGAGAAATTAGAAGCGAACTAACTCAAAAAGCTGAAAATCATGCAATCGAGATTTTCTCAGAGAATTTAAAAAACCTGTTATTACAAGCTCCGTTAAAAGGTAAGAAAATATTAGGTCTAGATCCAGCATATAGAACAGGATGTAAATTAGCAGTAATAAATGAATATGGTTCATTTGTTGATAAAAATGTTATTTATCCTCATCCACCAGTTTCAAAAATGGAACAAGCTGAAAAAGTATTTGTCGAATTGATCAATAAACACAATATAGAACTTGTAGCAATCGGAAACGGAACTGCTAGTAGAGAATCAGAACAATTCGTAGCTGAAATGATAAAAAAACATCAACTAGCTTGTCAGTTTGTTATTGTTAATGAAGCTGGGGCTTCTGTATATTCGGCGTCAGATATTGCAAGAGCTGAATTTCCAGATTTTAAAGTAGAAGAAAGAAGTGCGGTTTCAATAGGTAGACGGGTACAGGATCCTTTAAGTGAGCTAGTAAAAATTGATCCTAAATCAATCGGTGTAGGTCAATATCAACATGATGTTAATCAAAAATCATTAAGTGAGACTTTAAAATTCGTTGTAGAAACTGCAGTGAACCAAGTAGGAGTTGATGTTAATACAGCCTCTCCATCATTGCTAAGTTATGTTTCAGGCTTAAGTAACACTGTTGCAAATAATATTATAAAATTTAGAGAAGAAAAAGGTGCAATCTCACATCATTCTGAAATTGCTAAAGTTCCGAGATTAGGAAACAAGACATTTGAACAAAGTATTGGTTTCTTAAGAATATTAGATGGAACAGAACCACTCGATAAAACAGCTATTCACCCAGAAAGTTATAATGCTGCTTATCAATTAATAAACCATGTTGGTCTAAGCAAAGAAGATATTGGAACAGACGCATTAAAAGATGAATTAAGTAAAATAGATTTAAATCAGACAAGTGAAACGCTTAATATTGGTATTCCAACATTAGAAGATATAATTGCGTCACTTATAGCACCTTTAAGAGATCCAAGAGATGAATTTGAAACACCAATATTAAAATCAGACGTACTTTCTATGGAAGACTTGAAACCAAACATGGCATTAAGTGGAACAGTTAGAAATGTTGTAGACTTTGGTGCTTTTGTAGATATCGGCGTAAAGCAAGATGGTTTAGTTCATATTTCTAAATTATCTAAAGGTTATGTTAAACACCCAATGAATATAGTGAGTGTTGGTGATATTGTAGATGTATGGGTACTAGATGTTAATCAAGAAAGACAAAAAGTTTCATTAACTATGATTGATCCTAATGGACGATAATAAATTACAGGAACTAGTATCAAACATCTCATTAGAATCCTTTAATAAACCTTTTGATCATAAAGCCACTTTTAATAAAAGACTTAGAACAACTGGAGGACGTTATTTACTTAATAGTCATAATATCGAAATCAATCCAGAACAATATGAATTTTATGGTATAAAGGCTTTGAAAGACATCATTAAACATGAACTTTGTCATTACCATTTACATATAGAAGGTAAAGGCTATAAACATAGAGATGATGATTTTAGGGAATTGAGCAAAGATGTTGGAGCTCCTAGATTTTGTAAAGCAGTTAAAAGTTATGATGAAAGAGCCAATTATTTATATAAATGTTCGAATTGTAAATTAGAGTTTAAGCGTATTAGAAAGGTCAACACAGTAAAATACAGGTGTGGACGCTGTGGTGGAAAGTTAAGAAAAATGTCATAAATAATAATAAGGAAAGTACTACACTAATAATTTGAGGTGTAGTACTTTTTTTGTAAAAAAGTGAAGAAAAGTTATTGACGAAATGGATGAAACGTCGTATGATAATACACGTTGCTTAAACAAAACGAAACAAAGTTTTAAGAGTTTGTAAGCAATGTAAAATTACATTAAAAAGTTGAGTGTTTGTATTGACTTTGTAAACTCAACGTAATATAATTAATGACAGTCACTTGAACAACATATTGATTTAAGAACTGCAAACCATGCGCGGTCGTGGCGGAATGGCAGACGCGCTAGGTTGAGGGCCTAGTGGGAGTAATCCCGTGGAGGTTCAAATCCTCTCGGCCGCACCATTCATCAATTTAATAATATAACTAAGCGGGTGTAGTTTAGTGGTAAAACCTCAGCCTTCCAAGCTGATGTTGTCGGTTCGATTCCGATCACCCGCTCCAGATTTTTTATAAAATGAACATTGAAAACTGAATGACAATATGTCAACGTTAATTCCAATAATTGAGTGCTTATAGTACTTCAAAGAGTGATTGGCTTAACCAATCAAAAATGAGCTAATCAAGCTTACTTCTATTATGGAGAGTTTGATCCTGGCTCAG